>CALFYL010000066.1 GCA_937952135.1 uncultured Planctomycetia bacterium | reverse complement strand
GCGGACGGCGACCTGCTCGTCGTCGGCGGCGGCGATCGCACGCTCCGCTTCGCGAACTCCAAGTCCGCGCAGGTCGACGACAAGAAGGTCTTCAAAGGCCTCGATTCGCCGGCGCTGACGCTCGCCTTCGACGCGAAGTCCGCGCTGCTCGCCTCGACGGGCGAGGACAAGACGGTGCGCATCTGGACAGTCGCGTCGGGCAAGACGACGACGAGACTGGTGGGCCACGAGGGTGTCGTGCGCGCGCTCGCCTTCGACCCGAAGTCGGCGCGACTGGCGGCGGGCGACGAGAAGGGCGCCGTCAAGATCTGGAGCGTCGACAAGGGCGAGGTGCTGTTCGAGCTTCCCAACGCGGGCGGCGGCGCGGTGACCGACCTCGAGTTCGTCGACAAGGGCAAGGCGCTTCTCGGCGCGTGCGGCGTCAACGGCCTCCTGCTCTGGGATCTCTCGAAGCCTTAGCGCGAGCCGCGGCAGGAAAATCCTTCCGTCCCGCGGCTGCGAGGCTCGCGCGCGAACTTTGGGGTCGCCCGGCGAATCGAGAATCCGCTCCAGCGCGCCGCGCAGCGGTCGATGACCGTCGCATGTTGGTCCGCCACTTCATGTCGACGAACGTCCTCGCGCTGTCCGATACGCAACACTGCCGCGCCGCGCTGCGCTTCCTGCGCGAGAAGTCGATCCGCCGCGCGCCGGTGCTGCGCGACGGCGCGCTGATCGGCATGGTCAGCGAGCGCGACCTGCTGCGCGTGCTGCCCGGCACGATCCCGCAGCTCGAGACCGACGCCGGCGCCGACGCGGAGCGTTTGCCGGTCGCGCGCGTGATGGCGACGAAGGTCGTGACCTTGCACCCCGAGGACCACCTCGAGGACGCCGCGCGCAAGATGCTCGCGAACAAGGTCGGCGGGTTGCCTGTGGTCAGCGGCGGAAAGGTCGTCGGCATCCTCACCGAGTCGGACATCTTCCGCGTGCTCTCGCGCGTGCTCGATTCGCACGGAGTGCTGCGCGTGAGCGTCGCTCGCACGCAGCGCGGCGACCTTCCGCCCGATCCGGTGCGCCTCGCGATGAGGCTCGGGTTCGAAGTGCGCGGAGTGGTCACGCACGACCGTCCGGGCGGCGAGACCTTGATCGTGATGCGCGTGGTCGGCGAGCGTTCGGAGGAGCTGGTCGAGGCCTTCGGGGCGGCGGGCTACAACGTGCTCGAGATCGTCGACGGCCGCGGCGGCGGCCAGCCCCGCGCCGCGGCGTGAACTGAGAGCTTCGGCGGACGGCGCGGGTCCCTCTCGGAGGCCCGCGACGCGCGCCGGTGGGGCCGGGACGCTGCGGATTGCGCGCGGCGGCGCGTTCGGGCGTAGGGTATTCGCCCCCATGCGCCGGCTTTGGCTCTTCATCGCTCTGCTCGCGTCGCTCGCGCTCGGCGTCGCGCTGCTGCTCGAGCGCGGCGAGGATCTGCAAGCCGCCGCCCCGCTGTCGGGTGACGCCGATACCGATCGCGCGCCGGCGGCGGATTCCCAGCCCACAGCGCTTCCGGCGGCGAAGAGCGCGCGCACGGGGACTGACTCGCAAGAGTTCCTCGAGCCGCGCTTCGAGCCGCTCGCGCGCACGCCCTCGCTCGAGGGAAGCCCCGGCGAGGTCGAACTGCACGCGGTTCTCGCCGCGACGCAGCAGCCCGCTGCGAACGCGCGCGTGGTGTGGTGGAACGGAAGCGGAGAAACGCTGCGAGGCCCGCTGCAGCGCCTCGTCGACGAGCTGCAGAGCCTCGCGAGCGTCGAGCGACTCGCCCGCGCGAACGCGCCGGAGCTCGTCGCCGACGAGCTCGGCCGCGTGCTCGTTCCGCGGAGATCTTCGGGCGCTTTTGCGTTCGTGAGCGCCGACGGACTGTGGGGCTGCTCGTTCTTCGAGGACGCCGAGCCCGCGCCGCTCACCGTCGAACTGCGGCCGGACTTCGACGTGCGCGTGCTCGTCGTCGACGCTTCCGGCGCGCCGCAATCGCTCGCGCGCGTCGAGCTCGTCGAGCACTCCGGCGCCAGCGAGTCTTCCTCGAGCGCGTCTGTGCTCGAGCGCGCCACGACCGACGCCGAGGGCTTCGCGTGGCTGCGCCACACCGGCTGGACGCTGAGCCGCTTCGCCGCGGCGGATTCGCGCTGCGCGGTCGCGCTCTCGGCGGCGCTTGCAACGCCCGTCGAGCAGGAGCTCGATGCGCTCGCCGCGCCGAGCGACACGTTGGTGCTCACGGCGCCGTCCACGGGCTCGCTCGAGGTGCGCGTGGTCGATCCGCGAGGGATCGCCGCGGCGCACGTTCGCGAAGTCGCGCTCACGATCCGCTCGACGACCTCGGCGGACGGCGAAGCGCCGGTCGAAGCGCGCGAGCCCTACGAGGTGACGCGCCCGGTGGTGGCCGGAGTCGCCACGTTCGAACGCGTCGCACTGAACTCCGAAGTGCTCGCCAGCGCGACGCTTCGCGGCTCTCCGGTCGTGAGCGAAGGCCGCGGGCGCGGACCGGCGTCGCCGGAGACGCCCGCGACCCTCGAATTGCTCGTCGGCGCCGGCGGAAAACTCGTCACCGGCCAGATTCGAGGCGTTGCGCCCTCGCTGTCCGCGAATCTCGACCTCGCGGTGTCGTGCTCGTTCGGCGAAGGCGCGGATCGGGCGCAGGTGAGCGCGTATCCACGCACGGACGAGACCGGGCGCTTCGCCGCCGAGTTCGATGCGACGCACGTCGACTTCTCGGCTGCGAACTTCGCCGTCGACATCACTTGGGCTTCGAGCTCCGCTGCGCCGCGCGTTCGCCTCGAGCCGCGTGGCACGGGCGACCGCGCGGTGCTCGACCTCGGCGAGATCGACTTCGCCCAGCTCGGTGCGAGCGAACCCGAGCTCGCCGAACCGGCCACGGTGAGCGGGCGCGTCGTCGACGGCGAGGGAAACGCCGTGCGCGGCGCCGCGCTCGTGCTCCAGGTTCGCGATGCGGCGGGCGCCTGGTCGCCGGCGCCGCCCTTCGAAACCCGGAGCGCCGAGGACGGCCGGTTCGAGCTGCGATGCGAGCCGCTCGCCGCCGGCGGCGCGGAGCGGTCGCTGCTCGCGGCGGTGCGCGGCGCGTCGAGCGAGCCCGTGCGCGTGGCGGCCGGCGCGCGCGACATCCAGCTCGTTCTCGCGCCCGACGGCGCCATCGCGGGCGTCGTGTCGCTCCACACGTCGATGTCCCCGCGCGAAGTGGAGCTCGTCGCGCGCGTCGCGAGCTCGTCGGACGCTTCGACGCCCGGCGGCGGCGAGCTCGCGAGCTTCGAAGCGAGTTGCGAGCTCGGCGAGAGCGGCGCGTTCGAGTTCCGCGGACTGCGCGCCGGTGTCTACGACCTCGAAGTGCGCGCGCGCGATTCCAACCGCACTTCGTTCGCGAGCATCCCCGCGCTCGAGGTGCGCAGCGGCTTCCGCACGCGCGATCCGCGCTTGGAACCGCTCGATCTTCGCGAATCCGCGCGCCGCGTCGAGTTGAAGTTCGTCGACGAGAACGGTCACCACGTTCCGGACGTCGTCGTCGAGTCGGACGGCGCCACGTCGGCGCCGTTTTCTCCGCGGGCCGGCGTTTGGGTGCGCTACACCGACGGAGAACCCTTCGAAATCTGGGTCGAGAGCCCGCGGTTCGCGCGCCGCAAGTTCGCGGGCTTGACCGAGAGCCGCACCCTCGTGCTCTCGTCCGGTTCGTGACGCCCCGCCAACCCGAATCGTCGCACCCGCGACGTGAAACCGGGCGCGACGGATCGTCTATGCTCATCGCCGATTCCGTCCGCCGCCCTTTCCCGGGGAACTATGCGACAGCTTCACTTGCTCGCCGTGGTTGCGATCGCCGCGATCGTCCTCGTCGGTTGGCTGATCTTCAGTGACGAGCCTGGACAGGCCGCGGCTGCGCAAGGCGCCGCGTCCGGAGAGGATGCGCCCGCCTCCGCCGTGCCGGTCAATCCGCCGCGCGCTGCGGATTCGTCCGCGGACGTCGCGCGGAACGCCACGGGCCTCGCGCCGCTCGCGCCGGAGGCCGCAGCCGTCGGCGCACAACCTGGCGAGCGCGGGCTCGAGCTGATCGCCGTCGTCGGCGCGGCGCGTCGGCGCGTCGCCGAAGTGGAGATGTGGTGGTGGGAGGAGCCCGACGGCGTCGAGCCGAAGGGTTACGAGAGCCTCAAGGAATTGCTGCAGCGCGGGCAATTCGAGGCGGCGCTCTCCGAGCGCGCATCGCGCCTCCCGCCCGACGAGAACGGACGTTTCCACGCGCCGAGCCCGACGGCGAGAGGTCAAGCCATCGCCGTCGCGCCGGGACTGTTCGGGCGCGAGAGCGTCGGCCCGATCACGGCGAGTCCGTGCTTGATCGAACTCGAGTCCGACATCGAGCTCGCGGCGCGCGTCGTCGACGGATCGGGAGCGCCCGTGGCCGGCGTGACCGTCGCTCTGCGCCAGAACTGGGGCGGGTCGTTCTTCCACGACCACGGCCGCAGCACGACCGACGCCGACGGCATCGCGCGCCTGCGTCACTTCCGCCAGTTGATCGGCGGGGACTGGGACTACGACGGGCGCTACTTCATCGCGATCGCCGAGCCGCTCGGGCAGGAGGTGGCGAAGGTCATCGACATCACGCGGCCGTCCACGGAGCTCGTCGAGCTCGTGCTCCCCGCGGTGGGGGTTGTCGAGGTCGAGCTCACCGGGGCCGGTCCGGACACCTGGGTCGAGCTCGAAACGCCGTCGCCCGACACGGAGTTCGACGAGGCGAGCGAGCGCTTCCGCGACGGCCGCAGGCGGCCCGACGGCGGCAAGGTGCGCTTCGAGTTCGTCGGGCTCGGGCGCGATGCGATCGTGTGGACCGTCGAGAAGCGGCGCGAGAAATCCCACGAAGAGCAACGCTGCCGCGGACCGCGCTTCCCAGGCCAGTTGGTGAGCGTGAAAGTGCGCGTCGAGGGCGCGCGCATGCGACTCGCCGGCCGGCTCGTGGACGAATCGGGAACGGTGTTCGCGGGAGCGCGCTTCGGCGTCGTCCTCCGCGAGCCGCGCCCCGAGGACGAAGGCTGGGCCGAGCACACCGAGGGTCGCACCGACGCGAGCGGGCGGTTCGAAGTGGAGTTCGCGCGCGGCTCGGTGAACAACGGCTCGCTCGAGTTCGACGTGCGCGATGCGGGGCACTCGGTGCTGGCGGTCGGAAAGCGCCCGCTCACGGCCGAGGGCGCCGACCTGACGATCGAGCTCGGCGACGTGCAGGTGCAGGGCGTGCCGGTGCGCGCGACCGGACTCGTGCAAGATGCCCGCGGCGCGCCCGTGCCGCGCGCGCTCGTCCTGGTGTACCGGGCCAGGGAGCGGCAGCGCGGCCGCGGGTCCGTCACGCGTTCGTGGTCGCGCTTGTGGCCGGCGAACACCTGGAGCGACGACCACGGGCGCTTCACGGTCCGCACCGCGGAGAAGGACGCGATGCTCGCGCTTCGTGCGCAGACGACGGACGCGCGCAGCGCCGCGCTCGAAATTCGCTCGGGCGACCGCGACATCGTGCTCGTGCTGGACGAAGACGGCGAGCTATCCGGCCGCCTGGCGCTCGCGGCGACCATGCCGACGGACTACCTCGACGTGGAGGTGAGTCGAGCCGCGGGCGAACCGGTGGTGATCGAGCTGCAGGAGTACCGGGCGAGTCGAGTCGACTCGAGCGGAGAGTTCGTCGCGCGCGGCCTCGCGCCGGGGCTGTACGACTTGCGCGTCCACCTTCAGGGCCGCGAAGACCCGATCGCCAGCGTCGCGAGCATCCGCGTGAGCGCGGGCGCCGGGCCGCGCGACCCGCGGCTCGATCCGCTCGACCTGCGAGCGGCAGCGGACCTGGTGGAGGTGAGCCTGTTCGACCCCGACGGTCGCGTGCCGACCTCCGCGGTGGTGCGCGGGCCCGTCGAGGGCCGGCCCGGTCATTCTCGCCAGAACTGGACCTCGAGCGGCCGCGTGTTGATCGACCGCCGCGACAGCACGCAGTGGGTGGACTCGCCGAACTGCTTGCTCGAACGCCTCGAACCCGCGGCGGTCGGCCCCGAGTTGCACTTGCGGCGCGCGCCGCAGGTGCGAGTCGTGCTCGAGGACGGCCTGCCGGTGCCCGGCGACGGAGTGCGGATGGAGGTCTCGCTGCACGGAGCGAGCGAGCCCGTGTGGCTCGCGAACGCCGTCGAGGACGCCTTCACCTTCGACGAGAGCCGCGCGGCGCAAGGTCCCGTTCGGCGGTCCGGCGCCCTCGTCGCCCGCGTGTGGCTGCACGGCGAGGGCTCGGCGTCCGTCCCGGTGGAGTTCGTCGGCGGCAACACGGTCGCCGAATCGCCCACGGTGCAAACGCTGACGATCCGCTACTCGCGCGAAGCCTTCGAGGCGGCGCTCGGCGAGGCGCGCCAGTGAACCTCCGCTCCGCGCGCGCTCACGGGTAGATGTAGTAGCCGTTCTGGCCGAGCGGAATGCCGAGCGCCCAGAAGCCGAGCAGGAACAGCGTCCACAGCGTGAGGAACGACACGCTGTAGGGGAGCATGATCGAGATCAGCGTTCCGATGCCGGTGTTCTTCACGTAGCGCGTGCAGAACACGACCACGAGCGGGAAGTACGGCATGAGCGGCGTGACGATGTTCGTGCACGAATCGCCGACGCGGTAGGCGGCCTGGGTGAGCTCCGGCGCGAGGCCGAGCTGCATCAGCATCGGCACGAAGATCGGCGAGAGCAGGCCCCACTTCGCGGACGCCGAACCGATCAGCAGGTTGACCGAGGCGGTGAGCCCGATGATGCCGACCACGGTCAGCTGCGAAGGCATGCCGAGTTCGCGGAGGAACGACGCGCCTTTCAGCGCGAGCAGCGCGCCGAGGTTCGACTTGCCGAAGGCGTCGAGGAACAGCGAGCAGAAGAACGCCATCACCAGGTAGTAGCCCATGCCGCTCATCGACTTCGACATGCCTTTGATCACGTCGCGGTGGCTCTTCACCGTGCCCGCGACCATGCCGTAGACGACGCCCGGGACGAGGAACAGCACGAAGATCAGCGGCACGATGATCTTCATCAGCGGCGCGTTCATCGAGCCGAGCTCCTGCGTGTTCGGATCGCGCAGCGGCGACGTCGCGGGCAAGCACGCCCACACGAGCAGGGCGACGCCCGCGAGCATCGCCAGCGCGGCCGCGATCAGGCCCCGCGATTCCTCGGCGCGCAGGCCCTCCATCTTCGGCATCTCCGCGCCCTCGCCGTCGACGGGCAAGGACTTCAGCCGCGGTTCGATCACCTTGTCGGTGATGTACCAGCCGATCAGCATGATCAGCAGCGTCGACGCGCCGGTGAAGTACCAGTTGCAGAGCGGGTTCACGTCGCGCGCCGGGTCGATGATCTTCGCGGCGGCCTGCGTGAAGCCCTGGAGCAGCGGGTCGATGCTGGAGGGAATCGGGTTGGCGCTGAAACCGCCCGACACGCCGGCGAAGGAGGCCGCGATGCCCGCGAGCGGGTGGCGTCCGGCCGCGTGGTAGATCACGGCCGCGAGCGGAATCACGAGCACGTAGCCGGCGTCGACGGCCGAGTGCGACACGATCGCGACGAGGATCACCATCGGCGTGAGCAGCATCGCGGGCGTGACCGCGAGCATCTTCTTGAGGCTCGCGTTGATCAGGCCGGTGTGCTCGGCGACGCCGACGCCGAGCAGCGCCACCAGCACGACTCCCAGCGGCGCGAAGTTCATGAACGTGCTCACCATCCCCGACAGGAACGCGACCATCGCCTTCGGTTCGAGCTGGTTCTGCACCACCAGCGGCGCCTTGCTGCGCGGATCGAGCAGCGTGACCATCTCCTTCGTCTCGGGATCGACGATCTGGAACTCGCGCCCCGACAGCAGCGCCGACGCCGCCCAGGTTGCGAGCAACACGAAGACGAACAGCAGCGCCGGATCGGGGAGCTTGTTCCCGATGCGTTCGATGGCGCCGAGCGCTTTGTCGAGAAAGCTGCGCGAACCGCTGGCGGGGGCCTTCGGAGTGTCCATGCGCGAGAGAGCGGGCTTGGGTTGGGACGGCCTGGAGGGGGACGGGGCGCGCGAGAGTAGCGTTCTCCTCCCGCGGCGTGCGCGTCCACGGGGTGTTTCCTCGCGCGAATCGCCGCGACGAGATCGCGGATCGAAGCGAGCGCGCGCTCACACGCTGCATACAACCGCGTAGTGCGCGCGCCGCCCACGAGCCGCGCTCAAACCGAGGATCGAGTTCGCCTTTGGAACGGGACGCAGCGAGCAAAGTGCTCGCTGTGAATTCGACTCTCGGTGGGAGCGGAACGCGGGCGGCGACTTTCGTCTCCGGAGTTTCGTCCCCGAAGCGCCGAGTGCACAATAACGCGGCTCGCACAACGCGCCACGGCAAGGCGCGGGACGCAGGGAGAGCGAGGGAAGACATGCACCAATCGACGCAGAAGTCGCGGGGTGGGCAGCAAGGTCGTCGGCGCATCGCAGCGCTCGCGGCCGCGGTGTTGCTCGTCGCGCCGACCGTGGCCCACGCCGTTTCGCCGCCGCAGGATCGCCTCGCGAACGCGGCGAAGTTGATCGCGGAAGGCAAGCACAAGACCGCGCTCAAGGACCTGGAGAAGTACGTGCGCGACTTCCCGGAGGCCGCCGACGGTTGGATCCTGCTCGGGCGCTGCTTGCACGCGAACCAACGCTTCGCGGACGCGCTCGATGCGCTTCGCCGCGCGAGCGAGCGCCCGAACTCGCTCCCCGCCGCCGCGTACCACGCCGCGCGCGCGTGCGATCGGCTCGAGAAGCTCGACGAGGCCTTCGTGTGGCTCGACCGCGCGCTCGACGCGGGTTTCGAGGACTGGGCGGCGCTGCGCGGCGACCAGGACCTCGAGCGCTGCCGCCAGGACGAGCGCTTCAACCACCGCGTGCCGTACAGCCTCGATCCGAAGAAGCCCTTCGTCGAAGCGCAGGTCGCGATTCTGTTCGACGTTCGCGGCGAGTTGCAGAAGGGCGCGTTCGGATGGTCCGCGGCGGATGTCGGCGACGTCGACGCGGACGCGAAGCGCGACTTCGCGATCGGCGCGCCGTACCACACCGATTCGTCGAAGCACGGCGGCAAGGTCTACATCTACTCGGGCCGCAACGGGCGCGAGGTCGTGACCGTCGCGGGCTCGGACGACGAGTTGCTCGGGTGGGCGGTCGGCGCGGCGGGCGACGTGAACGCCGACGGCAAGCCCGACTTCTGGACGGCGGCGCCGGGCCAGAACGGTCATACGGGCGCGCTGTACGTGATCAGCGGCGTCGACGGCGGGCAGCTCAAGCGCTTGCCGGGCCAGGGCACGAACGATCGCTTCGCGGAGTCGGTGTGGCCGCTCGGCGACCTCGACGGCGACGGAGTCGTCGAAGTGTGCGTCGCGGCGCCGGGCAACGATGCTGCGGGCGAGGACTGCGGCCGCGTGTACGTCGTGTCGCTCGTCGACGGAACCGTGCACGCGACCTTCGAGGGGCAGCGCGCGCTCGATCGGCTCGGCGGCGGCGGCGTCGCGGCGTGGAAGAACGGCGACGAGCTGCGGATCGCGGCGTGCGCGCCCAAGGCCGGCGAGGACCGCAAGGGCGTTACCTACGTGTGGTCGACGCTCGAGAAGTCCGAGCCGCTCGTGCTCGCCGGGGATGCGTCGGCGCGCAGCCGCGGCGGACGCATCGCGTTCGTGCCCGACCTCGATGGCGACGGCCGGCCGGACTTGCTCGCCTCCGACGAACTCGACGATGCGCCGTCGCTGGCGTCGGCGTCGCTCTGGTCCTGGTCGAGCAAGGACCCCTCGGTGCTCTTCAAGCTCCACTCGCCGCTCTCGGGCGACGGGTTCGGACGTTCCGTCGCGTCGCTCGGCGATCTCGACGGCGACGGACGCGGGGATTTCGTCGTCGGCGCGTGGCGCAGCCGGCGCGGCGGCCCGCTCGGCGGCGCGGCGACGGTGCACTCGAGCGGAGCAACTCCGGGCTCATCTTCGGGCGCGACACCCGGCGCCGTGATCGGCCGCGTGACGGGCGGGCTCGCGCGCACGGGCTTCGGCTTCTGCGTGGCGCCGATGTCGGACCTCGACGGCGACGGAGTGCAGGAGCTGATCGTGACGGCGCCCTACGACAAGTCGCGCGGAAACGAAGCGGGGCGCGCGTTCGTGCTCTCGGGCGCGTCGCTGCGTCCGAAGCCCGAAGCGAAGTGAGGCGCGCGACGATCAAAGCTCCAAGGCGACGCCGAGCGCGGGTCCCGAGAATTCGAGGTCGAGGTCCGAGCCGCTGGCGATGACCTGGTAGACGCTGCGCCGGGTCCAGCCCGCGAAGAGCCGCACGTGCTCGATCGGCGTCGCCCCGAAGCCGATGTCGAGGCGCGTTGCGCCCATCTCGTCTCCCGAGATCGAGTAGGACGTGTCGAAGCGCGCGTCGAAGCTGAGCCGCGGATGCAGCACGATCGCGACATCGACGCCGACCACCAGCGAGCGGGACGAGCGACGATCGCTGCTCGCTTGCGTTGCGGTGCGCGCTTCGAGCGAAGCGTCGAGGGTCTGCAGGCCGCCGAACACGGACGCGCGGCCGACCGCGTTCTCCGTCTGACGGCCGATCGTCACTTCGCCGACGCGCAACTCGGCCTCGGTCGCCACACGCGCCGGCCCGTCGAACCTCTCGTCGCCGAGTATCACGCTCGAGCCGTTGCTCACGAGCTGCGTGTCGTCGCCGTCGATCGACGAGTAGCCCCCTTCGAGGAACCAACCCTTCGAGCGCGCGCCGAGCGGAACGCGCAGCCGGCCGTGGGGCATCAACGCGCCGGTGTCGTGGATGTGCAGCGGCTGCGCGGTCGAACAACCCGCGCTCGCGGCGGCGAGCAGGGCCGCGGCGAGCAGAGCCCGCGTGCCTCGGGGGAGGGGAAGGAAGCGCATGGTGGTCGTTCCTGGTCGGCGCGCTGAGAAAGGCGCAGGCCGCTTCACGCCAGTGTGCACCCGCCGATTTCCGACTGCACGCTTCGGCGGGCCCGCGGCGGCTCGCGGATCGCCGAACTTTCGCCTGTGCTGCGGAGTGCGTGCGAGCTACTTGCCGCCGCGCGGCCGGCGGCGCAGGAGCACGTCCTCGCCGACGCCGTGGCAGTCGACGCAGCGCGTTCCGAGCGGCCGGTAGCGCACGAAGTCGAGCCCGCCGCTCGACTCGGTCTTGTGGCACGCGGCGCAGTCGAGCTTCGAGTGCGCGTCGCCGAGCGCGAAGCGCGAGTCGAGCTCGTGGTCGAAGTCCAGCATCGACTCGTCGCGGCTCGTGTGGCAGCGCGCGCAGTCGGCGACGCCCTTCGCCTCGCCGCCGAGGTTGAACTGTCCGGCGTGCGGATCGTCGTGGCAATCCGAGCAACTCGAGCCCGCGGCCCGCGCCCAGGTGCGGCCCAGCGCGTCGGGCTTGCGAAGCGGCGTGTGGCAGTCGGAACACGACAGCCCTTCGTGGCCGCCCTCCAGCCCGAAGCGCGTCCACAAGCCGTGGTCGAAGCCGTGCGGCAGCGCGCGGAACGAGGTGCTGTCGTGGCAGCGCGCGCAACTCGCCTCGCCGAGGAACCGCTTCGGATGGCGCTGCTTGTCGAAGTCGCCGCCGTGCGGATCGGCGTGGCACGTTCCGCAGCTCTCGAACTTCCCGAAGTGCTCGTGCACGCGGCCGAACGTGCGGCCGTCGCGGTCGGGCTCGTCGGCGCGCGGGTGGCACGACTCGCAGCTCGACTGCGCGTGCGCGCCGAGCACCTCGAAGCCGGTCCACGCCGCGTGGTCGAACCCCGAGTGCGCATCGGAGAAGCTCGCCGCGTCGTGGCAACGCGCGCAGTCGCCGTTCGACGGCGGCGGCGGTGCTTCCGCGAGCTTCGCGGCGAAGAACTCGGCGTGCGCGTCGCCGTGGCAAGCCGAGCACTGACTGTCCGTGCCGCGGAACTGGCGCGGCTCGTCCGGCGGCGGATCCGCGTGGCACTGCGCGCACTCGGTCTCGGCGTGGCGGCCGTCGAGCGCGAGCGCGGCCCGCGCGTGCTTCGCGAGGTCGAACTCGTGCGGCTCGAAGTGCTCGCGCGAGTGGCATGCGATGCAGTCGCCGCCCGAGAACGGCCCGCTCGCGAACTGTCCGCCGTGCGGATCCTGGTGGCACGCGCTGCACTGGTCCTGGCCGCGGCCGGGGTAGCGCGCGGCGAACTCTTCAGCGGCCGGCTCGTGGCACTGCGCGCACTCGAGCTCGTCGTGCGGCGCCGCGAGCGCGAAACCCGACGCGGCGTGCTGCTCCGCCGAAAGCTGGAGCCGCTCGTCGCGGAAGCTGTCGTGCTCGGCGGCGTGGCACGTCACGCAGCCCGCGCCGGTTGCGAGCTTCGCCGCGAGCGCTGCGTCGCGCGTGAAGGCTTCGACGTGGGGCGACGAGTGGCACGCGCTGCACTCGCGCGGCTTCGGCTTGAGCACGGCTTCGCCGAGCGCCTCGAGCGAACGCGGCGCGTCCTTCTCGTGGCACGTGCGGCACGAGACGTCGCCGTGCCCGCCGATCAGCGGGAGGTGCTTCTCGTGTCCGAGCGAATGCAGCCCGTCCCACGTCTCCTGCCCGTGGCAACTCGCGCACGAGACCGCCATGCGCCCCTCGTGCGGATCGTCGTGGCAGCTCGCGCAATCCTGGCTCAGCCCGAGGAACCGCGCCGCGCCTTCTGGAAGCACGTCGAGGTCCGCGTTCGCGTGGCACTTCGAACAGTCCTGCTCCAAGTGCTTCCCGCTCATCTCCCAGCCGATGAGCGCGTGGTCGAACTCCGCGCGGCTCTTCGCGCCCGCGAGCGCGAAACTCTGGTCGTTCACGATCGCGAACGCCGCGCCGTGGTGTTCGCTGTGGCACGTCGCGCAGCGTTGCGTCAGGGCCTCGAGCTGCGCGCCGTGCAGGCCCCGGCGCTGCTCGATCTGCTCGGCGATCGGCGCGTGGCACTCCAGGCACGAGTCGGTCATGTCGGAGAACCAGCCTCCGTGGCACTGCGAGCAACTCTCGCCGCCCGCGAGCTGCTCGAGCTGCGCGTGGACGTTCGAGATCGGCCCCGGCGAGGTTCGCTGCACGTCGACGACGCCGATCAGGAGCACCGCGCAGAGCGAGAGCGTCGCGATCCAGAAGCTGACGCGGGAGAGCTTCACGAGCGGTCCCCGGTGAACATCTGGCCGTAGATGAGCGCGTAGGCGACGTGCGCGACGAGCAGGACGAGCATGAGCACCGCGACCCAGCGGTGCAGATAGCGCCACGTGCCGAGGATCGCGCGCAGGTCTTCGAAGTGCGCGGCCGCGAGCGCCGTGCGGTGCGCCCTGCGAGCCAGGTGCAGCGTCGACGCGACGCGTTCGGGCGGAACGCCCCGAGCGCGGCCGTCGTCCGCGAGCTTCGCTAGCCGCCGCGCGAGTTCCCGCTGGCCGCCGACGAGCGCGAGCACGCGGCCGAGGAACGAGCTCCGCCACTGACGCGCGCGGATCAGGTCGGCGATCTCGATCTGCACTCGCTCCACGAACGCGCGCTGGCCCCGATCCCACTCGTCGCCGAAGCGCGCGAGCTGGTCCTTCACCTCCTGCAGCTCCAGTTCGCGTCCGTTCGCGGCGCGCGGCACGTATGCGTAGAAGTAGCGGCCGATCGCGCCGGTCACGAGCAGCGCGGCGAGGGCCCACAGCGCGTGCCCGCCGACGCTGTCGCGCGTCGTGAGGCCGGCGTGCACCAGCGCGCACAGAAGCGCGAGGATGCCGGTGGCGATGTGGCTCGTCATCCAGCTCTGCAGCGAGCCGAACTTGATGCGCCACGCCTGCGAGCGGCGCGCGAGGTAGAGCAGATTCACCGCGATCATCGCCGTGGACGCGAGGCCCAGCCCGAGCCCGATCGCGCGGCCCGGGCGCAGCAGCGAGTGCCGCGGATCGAGCGCGCGAACTTCAGCGGGCGCGGAGTAGTACTCGAAGTGCCACAGCGCCCACGCGAGGGCCGCGGAGGACATCGCGAAGCCGACCGCCAGCGCCTTGGAGAGCCCGGCGCCTTGTTCCGCGGGCGGCGCGGCAGGGGCGCGCAGCGCCGGGTCGAAGGACACGCCCGCGCGTTCGAGCAGCGGAAACGGCGGCGCGCCGCCCGCCATCACGAACACCTCGTCGTTCTCGAGGCGCAGCGCGCGCGCTTCGCCGCCCTGGCGCACGTTCAGCTCGACGTGCTCGGGCGAAATGGCGGCGACCTCGCTCTCGAGCAGCAGCGTCAAGCGCCCCGACTGCACGCTCTCCGCGAGGCGCTGTTCGTTGCGCGCCCGGATGCGGAAGAACGCGTTCTTGCGGTAGCTCAGCGTGACCTGCGCGTCCGGTTGCTCGGCGAGGGCGACGGCGGCCTCGACCGCGCTGTCGCCGCCTCCGACGACGAGCACGCGCCGCCCCGCGTACGAGTGCGCGTCGAGCAAGCTGTACGACACCTTCGCGAGCTCTTCGCCGGCGACTCCGAGCTTGTTCGGCGCGCCGCGGCGCCCGACGGCGACGCACACGTGCGCCGCGCGAAGCTCCCCGCCGCTCGTGCGCACGATGAAACCGTCGTCGAAGCGCTCGACGCCGAGAAACGTGCAGCCCGCGCGGATCGGAAGCTCGTGCTGGCGCGCGATCGACTGCCAGAGCTCGACCAGCTCCTCCTTCGTGTACGACTCGCGGCGCAGCGCTCCGTACAGCGGCAGCTCGACCGGCTGCGTGATCACGAGCTTGCGGCGCGGGTACTTCGCCACCGTGCCGCCGAGTTCGCTCGCTTGGTCGATCACGACGAAGCGCAGTCCGTGCCGCTTCGCCTCGAGCGCGCACGCGAGCCCCGCGGGCCCCGCGCCGACGATGCACAGGTCGAGCGGCGCGCCGTTCGAAGGGAGCGCCGGCGCCGGCGTGGCGCAGCGACTCGCGACTTCACGCGCCACCTGCGTGCCGTGCTCGATCGCCGTCTTGATCAGCGCATGCGCCGTGACCTCGCCCGCGAGGAAGAGACCGGGCGCTCCGACGGCTTCGAGCGACGGCGCGAGCACCGGAACGTCGCGGCGCTCGGCGAGGTTCGCGAGCGTGACCGTGATGGCGCCGACCGGGCACTCGCGCTCGCAGGCGGCGTGTCCGACGCAGCGCGCGCCGTTCACGACCGCCGCCTGGCCGTGGACGAGCTCGAGCACGTTTTCCTCGGGGCACGCGGCGACGCACGATCCGCAGCCCAGGCAACGCGTGAGATCGACGACGGGCTGGCGCAGCAGCGCCTTTTGCGCGCCGCTCGCGACGAACTTCTCCCGCGAGCGGACGCCGCGTTCCATGCGCGCCAGCTCGGCGCGCCTCGCCAGCGCCGCGAGCGCCGCGAGACCCGAAGCGATCACCAGCGCGACGAGTAGGGTCCACGTCATCGCGGTGAGGCGCGCGTCGGGGATTTTCTAGGGGGGGCCGTCCGCGCCGGGCGCCGGACGTTCAGCGAGTTCCGCCGTCGGCGGCCGCCGCGCTCGGTGCGGCTGCGCCTTCGGCCTGCTGTTGCTGCTGCCGCGCCTTGCGGCGCTGCCCCTTCGCCGCGGCCTTCGGCGCTTCGCCTTCAGTCTGTTCCGCCGCCTCCACTTCGCCGCGCAGCGCGCGCGAAGCGATGTACTGCTTGCAGGACTGGATCGCCGCGTCGAGCCGGCCGTCGAGCTCGGCGACGCGCGGCTGCAGCGCGGCCACGTCGTCGTGGATCACCGTGGCCGACTCGGCGTTGAAGTCGTGACCCAGGAACAGCGCGTGGTCGTTCAGGTCCGCGTTGAGCGCTTCCAGCGAGAGCTGGGCGGCCACGGTCTGGCGCACGATGGTCTCGTACTGCTCGCGCGTCGCTTCCATGCGCTCCTGGCTGCGCTGGCGCATGCGCGTGTTGCCGAAGTTCTCGAGGT
>CALFYL010000065.1 GCA_937952135.1 uncultured Planctomycetia bacterium | reverse complement strand
GGCGGAAGGATTCGAACCCTCGAGGAGTTGCCCCCTGGCGGTTTTCAAAACCGCTTCGGGCGCGGAAGGCGACGGTGCGAAGTCGTTGCCCGAGTGCGACTTGCGCGCGTCGCCCGCGGACGTCGCTGCGCTGCTCGGCGTGCTGCTCGGCGTCGAGCCCGCGGAACGCGCGTCGTTGCTCGCGCTCGCGCGCCACTGGCCGAGCCTGCCGACGGCGTTGCGCGACGCCGTGCTGCGCGTCGCGGGAGTCCCATCGAGCGTCGGGTAGCGCCGCCGGCGTTGCGCACGCCTGCGACGGCGCGCGGCACTTGCGAGGCAGCGCCTTCCGGACCGGGGGGGGGGTAGAGGGGTGGCCGGGGAGGTCGGGGTGGCTGGGTCCCATCGGCATCCCTCATCGCCTCTCCCCCGCGCCGCTGGTGCGCCGGGGCCCCACTGCCGAGCGCCGTCGGGGCGGTCAGTTCCGCCAACCTACTTTGGCCTCCCAGGCCGCGAGCAACTCGCTCGGACGGGCGCCGAGCGCCTTCGCCAGCTTGGTGATCGTCGTCAGCGTCGGGCATCTCTCACCCCGCTCGAGCATGGAGACGTACGTCCGGTGAAGGTCGGCGAGCTCGGCAAGCCGCTCCTGAGACAGCTCCGCCCGTTCGCGCGCTTCGCGAACCATCCGGCCAAAGGCCACTTCAAGTGACGGAGTCCGCTGGCTGCCCACTGCCAGCGCAGGCTCGGCCTCCGTAGACTCTTGAGCTACAGACAGTTGTATGCGGTGCGCGCGGCTATCCGGCACGCACGCGAGTCGTACTTGGAATCGGAGGCTTCATTGCAAGCGGACCACGAGCAGCTCGTCGAGACCGTCACGAAACTCCGCCGCGAGATTCGCGCGGCACGCTGGCTCGCGGTGGCGGCGTTCGTCGCGCCGATGGCGGTGGCCGCAGTCGCGATGGGTGGGGCACACGGGTCTGATCAGATCGCGGACGTGGTGCGCGCCCGCCGTATCGAGGTCGTAGGTAGCGCGTGCTTGGTGGAAATCGGGTCGTGGGACGATGCCGAGCGAGGCGCGGGCGCTGCCTCGGTGTCAGCGGATCGAGGGGTAGGACTCCGGATCCGGAGCGTGGATGGCGAGACTTTGCTACGCGCATCGGCAGCTATCGCCCCGGACGGAGAGCCTCGGTGCGGCGAGGTCGTACTGGAGGCGACCGAGAGGACGGCGGCCGCTGGGCGCATGCCGGTGCCCAGGGCGGAACTCGGGCCTGGAACGCTGACTCTTCAGGACGGGGACCAGCTCTCGGCCGGCACGCGGGCGATATTCACCGGCGCGTATGTATTCGCTACAGCCTCGCACCCGAACTGGGCGTGGACGATCCAACCAGGAGCGAACGGAACACAGATCCAGGTGTCCAACAAGACCGGCGAAACTGTGTGCACGCTCGGTGCCGACGAGTACGGAAACGGGCAAGTCGGTGCCTGGAACCGCAACGGAAAGGGGCGGACGCTGACTCCCGGGGACTGATCTCGCGCGCCGCAGCGGTTGGATCAGCGGCACTCCCCCGCACACCCTCGCCGCTGGACAGAGGGGTGGGGAGGGTCTTAGCGTGCCGGGCACGCGAGGGAGGGGCCGCTCTCCCGTTCAGCCCGCCTCGCGGACGAACGAACAGCATCTTCGTCAACCAGTGACGCTCGCCCGCATGCTCCGACTTCTCGGCGAATCGAACGTCGACCAGCGACCCGCAGCGACCGCTGGCGCTGGTCTTGGCCGCATCGCTCGGCACCGCTCGGATTCGTTGGCATGCTTCCGGAACGATTTGGCCGGGCCGGCCACACGCAGCGTCTAGCGGATCATGCAAGGCGAGGGGTGGCGGGCGTCGACGTACGTTGGGCTGCAAGTTGCCGCGGTCATTGTGGCGTTGGTCGGCGGCATATTCGGCCTCGCTACTGGCGCACCGGAGGCGTCCGAGTTGGCACACGACGCCAGCTTGCTTCAGACGACTGGCGTTGCATGGGCGCAGTCGCTGAGGCCTCACGCGTGGTGGGTTGTGCCCCTCGCGAGCGTAGTCGCGCCCGGGTTGCACTGGCTGCGCAGGTGGATCGGCGCGCCGTGGGTTTGGGGCGTGGTGAACGTGGCGCTGAATTCGATTCACGCCCAACTGTTCGACGAGTACGACGGGCCCGAGCATGCCCACCGAGTCACGCTGTTTCGCTATCGGAAGTGGCGGCTGGGGTTCGATCCGTGGCCCAGTTTCGGCTGGCTCGTTCCCGTGGCGAGGTCCGGTCACACGACACGAAGCACGCGTGCCCGATTCCGTGCCCCGAGCGAGCCATCGCATGCCACCGGCGTCGCCGGAACCGCATTCGTGGGCCGCGGCATTCTCGTGGTACCTGGCAACGGCGATCCGGCCCTGCCGGCACTCACGTCGGGGGCGACGGACAAGAAGATCAGGGACTACAGTTCTCGGAGTTTTACGGACGAGAACTGGGTGCGCGCTCGTCTCAAGGGTCGGCCAAGATCGCTGCCGCGGTCGTTTGCCGGGATTCCGGTCGAGGTGTCCGAACAACCCTGGGGTGTGATTGTGATCGACAGTGCCAACCCGTCGATCGATCGGGAACGCGTGGAGAAGAGCTTTCGAACCATCGCTGGTACGCTTAGCAAAGTGCTGGAGGGCGTCATCTGATGGGCCAGTGGATCGAACTTACCGAAGCCAAGCCGCCGCAGTTCACCCAGCACGGTGCGAAGGGGCTCAAGGTCAACCTTTACGCTTCGCCCTACGACATGCCGGTGGCTGCGCGGGGAGGGATCAGCCCCGATCGAACGGGATTCACCATCGAACTTCGCTACCTCACCGAGGGCGAGCCGACGACCGATCGCGATGAGGGCATGCTCAGGCTCTCGGTCGGGCGACGAAGCGGTCGGATCCATCGAATCAGAGTCAACCTCGCCGAGCGTCCCGTCGACGCCGTTGGGCTACAGGTCCAGGAGATCCAGGACGAGGTCGCACATACGTTGCGAAGTCCACGCCACGGCGAACAGTTGACCGACCTGCGCAACGCCGATGCGGTGCGTGCGGCGCTTGAATTCGCGCCGCAGATCTACAGCGAACTAGCCCAAGCGCATTAGCGCGGGCCGTCGCGTGGGGGCTGTGGCAATCAAGTTCAATCGCCATTCTGTCGCGCATGGCGACGCCACTAGTCTCGTGTCGCGGTGCCAAGCGAAGCAGGTGCCGCACCGGTCGCGCCGCAGGTCGGCTTGCGCAGCCAGCGAATTCGATCGAAGCGAGCCCATGCGATCCACCCTCGCACGCAGCGAAGTTCGGTACTGCGGATTCCCGGTTCGAGGAGGTCGAGACGCCGCTCACCATGCTCCTTGCGGAGCGCCTGCCGTTCTCGTGCCCGACGGACGCCAATGCAAGGACGGTTGAAGCCACGCTCAACTTCGTCGGTGCCGACCCGCGCGGGCGGGCGTGCACCGTTGCAGGACTTCGAGGTGTTCGCGCGTGAGTTCGTGTACGGGGCCGAAGTCAGCGACTGGCTCGACGAGTTCATCGCGGACAACGCGCCGCCCCTCGAGCCGCGTGACGTCGTGGTGCTGGCCGGCCAATGCGTCGCGCTCGCGCAGTTTCATGCTCGGGTGGATCGCGCGCGGACGACGGCTGAGGAGTTCATCGAGCTCGAGAGAATCCTGCACCAGCTGGGCATGCGGGTCGTGGCGCAGTCCCTTGTCCCCCGCGGGTCTTGGTCGCCCAGGGCCGCAGCGAATGCGGCGCGTTGGTGTTCCCGCGAGCGTGGAACTTGGTTCGCAGATGCGCTCGGTCCGGCGCTCCATGCGCCCGAACCGTCGCCACGCCAACGCAGGATCGTGGAGCTTTGGAGCGGGCTGTTCGACGAACTGATGCGTCCGAACTTCGCTTCCATCGCGAGCACAGTGGAGAGGACTGTCGAAGCCAACTCGGGGGAGTCGACTCCTCGTCGACGCGACCGGCGTCGCCGCGAGCCGACGCTCGAACGCGAACTCAGCGCCGGCTGGCTGGAACTTATCGGACGCGCATCGGCGTTCTCCGGCCTCTACGAGTTCGACACCGATGGCACGCTTAGGCTGAGAAGAGACGCGGCCACCAAGGCTCTGTCCGCTCAGATTCCGCCCGGTCGTCGTCGCAAGCGACAGACGGCGGAGCAGCAGTTCGCGGAGATGGAGTACCAAGCGATGAGCGACGCTCGAAGAGCGCACGCCGTGCCGGACGACGCCATCGTCGCGCTCGAGCAGGTGCGAGAGTTGCGCGAACTCCGCGACGAGTTCGACGCAGCCGGTCACGCACACATGGCGCGCCTAGCTCGCGCGCTGAGCGACAGAGGGGCGACGCTGCTGAACAGAGCCGACCAACTGCGCGCAGTACTACGGACGCTCCAGTCGCACTCGAACCGAGCGTTACAGGCCGCTGTCGTCTGGGAACTAGGCCAGCGCTTCGGCGACCGTCGCCGCGCCGATTGGTCGCGCGACGAGATCGCCGGGGCCTACGGCGTCACCGCTCGCCAGGTCGAACACCAGCGCGACCGCGCCCGCAAGTTGCTGGCGTAAGCCTCAGATCGACAGGGAGTTCCGCGCTGGCGGAGCGGATTCGTGTGAAACACGCGGAGAGTTGCGCGCGTGCCTCTCGATGGCACACACCAACTCACTATCTAACGCGCTGCGGTCCGTAGCGCTCCCCGATGTCGTGTCGGCAGTGGCTCTCGCCCAGCACCTGGGGCGGAGTCCTGCGACTGTCGCCGCGTGGTTTCGCAGCGGTGCTCTTCCCGGCCGTCGAATCGGCCGGTCGTGGTACGCGTCTCGCGCGAGCCTGTTGCAGTTCCTCGACGGGCAGGACCTCAAGCACCGCGCGCGCCTTCGCGCTCTCGCTGGAGGCGGGAGGGAGGATCACGATGCGACCGTCTGACAAAGGCGCGCGGGGCCGACCGCTGGAGACGGTCGAACCCCGCGAAGTCGTGTCGGCTGGAGAGCGCGACGCACGGAGGGTAGTCGAGGCCCGGGAGCCCGTCGAGCCGCTGCTGCTTCGTCAGCCGGCGGCCGCGGCGCTGTGCGGCGTCTCGTCGCGCGAGTTCCGGCGCTGGGTCGCTCGCGGTTTCGCGCCGGCGCCGATCCTGTCGCACGGCGGGCGGCCGCTGTGGTCGCGACGCGAGCTCGAGCAGTGGGCTGCGGACCTATCACGGCGCGCCGAGCCCTGGGGAGCACGGCGATGAGCGAGCACAACCTCGGTGCCGAGCGGGCGGCGCTCGGCGCGTTGCTCCTCGCGCCGGAACGCATCCCCGAGGCCAGCGACCTCACGCTCGACAACCTCGTCGACGGGCGCAACAAGATCTTGTTGCGAGAGCTGCGCGCGATGCACGCGCGTGGCGTGCCCATCGACTTCGTGACGTTCGGCGCTCACCTGAGGGCGAAGCGTCTGCTCCACGCAGCCGGGGGCGCGGTCTACCTGGCCGAGCTGGCTGAGAGCGTCACATCGTCCGCCGCTCTGCCGACTCACGTCCGCGTGGTGCGCAAAGCTGCGCACGAGCGCCGAACGAGCGCAGCTGCGGAGCGCTTGGCAAGGGCGCGAGACGCGGCCGAACGCGAACAGGCCGGGGCTGAACTCGCGCGCCTGCTCGCCGATGCGCCGGGCGCGGAGACGGAGAGCGCTGCACCGCCGCTCCGCTGGAGGCCGTTTCCGACGCACGCGCTGCCGCCCGCGCTTGCGCGCTACGCGACCGAATCGGCGGCCGCGATCGGTTGCGACGAGAGCCTCGTCGCGCTTCCGCTGCTCGCGGCTGTGGCTGCTGCGATCGGGACCGCGCGGCGTGTCCAACTCAAGACGTCGTGGAGCGAGCCGTCGGTGCTTTGGGACGCGGCGGTTGCAGAGTCGGGCTCCGCGAAGTCCCCCGCGATCGACGCTGCGCTGCGCTTCACTCAAGCGGCCAATGCGGACGCGATGGCGGAGCACGCCGACGCGTTGCTCGTGCACGAGGCCGCAATGCTGACCTACGAGCGTGAATTGGCGGCGTGGAGCCGCTCGAAGCAAGACGGACCTCCTCCCAAGCGGCCAGTCGAGCCGAAGCCCCGCCGCCTGCTCGCATCGGACGCGACTGTCGAAGCGGTCGGCGCACTGCTCGCGTCCAACCCGCGTGGAGTGCTGCTCGCGCGCGACGAGCTGTCCGGCTGGTTCGGCTCGCACGGCAGGTACACCGGGGCGCGCACCGCCGACTCTTCGAGCTGGCTCGAACTCCACGGCGCGCGGCCGTTGACGATCGACCGCAAAGCTGCGGGCCCGCTCTACGTCGCACGCGCAGCCTGCTCGATCTCGGGCACGATTCAACCGGCGACGCTTCGCCAACAAGCGACACCAGAGGCGCTCGCCAGCGGCTTGTTCGCGCGCTTCCTCCTCGCTTGGCCGCCTGCTCGCCCGCGCTTGTGGACAGAGACGACGGTCGCGCCCGCGACGATCGCAGCGGCCGCCCGAGTGTTCGATGCGTTGTTCGCTCTGGACACGCCCGACGGGGAGCCGATCGACCTTCCGCTGACGCCCGGAGCTCGGGAGGTCTGGGTGGAGTTCTTCGAGGCGCACGCGAAGCGCACGGCGTCGGCGAGCGCGCACGTGGCCGCCGCCTTCTCCAAGCTGGAAGGCTCGGCCGCTCGCCTCGCCCTCGTTCACGCGCTCGCGGTCGACCCCGAGGCGTGCGCCGTCGATGCTGCTTCGATGCGCGCTGGCGTGATGCTCGCGACGTGGTTCGCCGACGAGGCCGAGCGCATCTACACGATGTTGCTCGTCGCGTCGCGCGAGGATGCCGCGGCGTGCGATCTCGTCGACCTGATTCGTCGGCGCGGCGGGGTCATCACGCCGGCGGAGTTGGCGCGGGCATCACGGCGCTTCAACTCCTCCGCCGAGGCGCGCGATGCGCTCGCCCGACTGCACCGAATGGGCCTCGGCAAGTTGACGTGGGCTCGGCCTGGGGAGTCTGGCGGGAGACCGTTCGAGCGCTTCGAAGTCGCGGAAGCCGACCGACCGAGCGTCGGTGTCTCCGAAACGTCTGCTGGCGGCCCCGCTAGCAGGGGTTGCGGAGACAGGAGACAGTCGGATGCGGAGTCGGGTTCGGAGAGACACGGGGACGTGGAGCCGCCCGCGTCGGCGGATGCCGCAGCGCCGCTCGCCGACATCGCGGACGCGCCCGAGCTGCCACGCGACTTGGAGGACCGCGCGGCGTCCGAGCACGGCGAACGGGCGCAGCCACTCGAGCTGGATGTCCCGCCGGCCGAGCTGTTCGACCACGAGGACGCGCGCGACTGCGACGGCCACTAGTGGAACGGGGAACTGAGGTTGACCAATATGCAAGCAGACACGATGATAGGGAGCGTGGCGACCGAGCCGGCGTTCACCGAGCAGCTCCGACGAGCGATCGACGAGAGCGGCATGTCGCGGCGCGAAGTGTGCGCCCGCATCGGGCTCGACGAGTCGGTGATGTCGCGCTTCATGGCGGGGCGCAGCGGGCTGGCGTTGGCGAACGTCGACCGGCTGTGCGCGCTGCTGGGGTTGAAGCTGACGAAGGCGCGCAAGGGTGGGAGGTCGAAGCGATGAGGCTCTACCGGGACAGCTACAAGGACCGCGAGACGGGCGCGCGCCGCAAGGCTCGCAAGTGGACGGTCGAGTTCACGTTCCGCGGCGAAGTGCGGCGCGTGGTCGGGTTCACCGATCGGGTGGCGAGCGAGCAGTTGGGGCGCAGGCTCGAGCGGCTGGCGGCGCTGCGCGAAGCGGGCGACGCGCCCGACGTGGCCCTCTCGAAGTGGATCGAGGGCCTGGGGTCGAAGCTCAGCGAGCATCTGCAAGCGCTCGGGCTCCTGGATCAGCGGCGGATGGCCGGCGCTCGCGCGCTGTACCGCCCGGACGCGAACGCGCCTCGCGGGGAATCGGGGACGCTGCTCGACGACTTCGAGACGGGCCTGCGAACGCGCGAGCGCAGCGAGAAGCACGTCGGGCTCCTCGTCGCGCGGTTGCGCCGGACGTTCGATGGCACGGGCGCGAGAGCGTGGAGCGATCTGAGCCCGACGAGCATCGACGCCTTCCTGGCTCGCGAGCGCGAGGCCGGCGCGAGCGCGCAGACGGTGAACCACTACGTCGCGGCGCTTCGCCAGTTCTGCCGCTTCGTCGTTGCGCACGCGTGGGCCACCGAGGATCCGAGTCGACTCGTGGGCAAGCTCAACGTGGCGCTCGACCGACGCCGCGTGCGCCGCGCGCTCGACGAGGACGAGGTTCGAGTGCTGCTCGCGCGGACGGCGACGGGGCCGGAGCGGCAGGGGCTCTCCGGCTTCGAGCGCGCGTTGGTGTACCGGCTTGCGATCGAGACCGGCCTGCGTGCCGGGGAACTCGCGAGCCTGACCGTGCGCAGCTTCGCTCTCGATGGCGACACCCCGACCGTGACCGTCCACGCGCGCTCCAGCAAGCGCCGGCGCGAGGACGTGCTTCCGCTCAAGCTCGACACCGCGCGCGCGCTGCGCGAGCTCCTGCGCGGCCGGATGCCGTCGGCGCTCGCCTTTGGCTTCGGCAAGTCGTGGCGCCCGGCGGAGATGGTCGCGGCGGACCTCGAGGCGGCGCTTGCGGCGGAGGCGGAGGAGCGAGCGAAGGCACGGGCCGCGCGGGGCGAGGAACCCGAGGAGGCGCGACCGAACGACGACGATGGTCGCGTGGTCGACTTCCACTCGCTGCGGCACACGTTCGTCTCGTTGCTCGCGCGCGCTGGCGTCGGACCGCGCGTCGCGCAGTCACTCGCTCGTCACTCGACGCCGCTGCTCACGTTCGGGACCTACGCGCACCTGGGGGCGAACGACGAGCGCCGCGCGCTCGAGCTGCTGCCGAGCTTCGCCACTCCAGAGCCTGAGCCGTCACTGCCGGCGGGGGAATCGCTTCGCATGACAGGTACCGACTGCTCGGCGTCCTGCTCGGCGGATTCGCCGTCCGCGCTGAGCCTCGTTGGGCCGCGTGAGGCCGCTTCTCAGCCTCTTGTGGCGGAGGCGGAAGGATTCGAACCCT
>CALFYL010000064.1 GCA_937952135.1 uncultured Planctomycetia bacterium | reverse complement strand
CGTTGAGAGCCGGGATGACGACGTAGACGCGCGACGAAGCGAACATGGTGGATCGGCGCCGAGCTCTCCGTTCACCGGATCCTAGCCCGACGCGAGCATTCGAAGAGCGGGTAGCGACACAACAAACATCTCGGCGGGATGCGCTGGCGCATCTGGGGATGGAAGTCGACTGCGCTCACGAGGGCGTCCACGCTCGAGCCCTGGCATTCTCGGTGCAGACGATCGGGCCCAAGGCCATCTGGGTCAGCTCCTACGTGGCTTTGGCTTGCGCGGGCGCTCGGGCAGCTTCGAGACCAGCCGATGCATCACGACCTCTGCCGCGGCTCTCGCGTCGTAGGTGTTCGGGTGGGAGAGGAGCGGGCCGACGTCGCCTACGAACTGTGGGTCCCGCAACTTGTCGCTCAGATTCGATTCGAACTCGTCGCGGCGAACGACGAGGTTGCCGTGCCGCATGTAGCGTTCGAAACAGCCCACGACTTGCGCGTCGTCGATCGACAACGTCGCGAGGGCAACCCCGAGGTCGTAGAGGTCGCGCCCCTTCTTGCGCTGGTACAGGGCACGCAGCTTCGTGCCGAGCAGTTCCTCGAGCGCGAACGTCGAAACTTCCACGCTGCCCTTGAACCAAGGGCTGTCGACGCCGAACGGAACGCGCCGCGGTCCAAGCTCGGCAAAGTGCTCGCGCGTGTTGATCTCGACCTTGACGCGCATCGGCTGGACTGGCGCCGTAGTCGTTTCGAAGCGATAGACGAGCGTAGCTCGCCCTTCGCCCTGCTTGGTCCGCGCATCACCGAGCCAAGGGTCGAGGCGATTGCGAATCGCATCGAGCGTCGAGCCGATAGCGCCGGCTCGGCGCTGCACGAGGTCGATGTCCTCGGAGTAGCGGCCCGGCGAGTCGAAGCAGAGCTTGTGCAGCGCTGTCCCGCCGCGGAACGCGAGAGCACCTGCAATGTGAGGATCGCTGAACAGCTCGACGATGGCTCGCGACAGCACCAGATCCTGCTCGACCTGCGCGTCGGTCGGCCACGGCGCGCGCAGCCGCCAATGCGTGACGTGCGCTCGCGGGATCACCTGTCCGCCTCCACGACCACGTTGGGCTTGACACGCCAGCGCGCGTTCGTCTTGGCGCCGCGCGCAGCAAGTCGCGGCGCGAGCAAGACGGGCCGGAAGCGCCGACGGCCGAGCCAGCTTTCCAGTGCGTCGGCGTGCTCGCTGTGCCCAAGCAGCTCGAACAAGAAGCCGAGTCGCTGGACGTCGGGAATCGCGTGCAAGGGAGCAATCCTGGCGAGCTTGCCGGGATCGCATCGCTCTACAAGTTCCCCCAGCACCGTGGCGACGTTGCTGAGATGGCCTGCGGCGCCAGCAAAGCGCACAAGGTCGAACGCTGTCGCCTCGGGCGTCGAGGCGCGCATCGTGCCGGTGTCGGTCTGGACGGCAACGGTCGGAGTCACATCCACGGTGCGGCTCTTGTGGAACGCGATCCGCACGCGACCGGCGCGTGCGGGCCGCGTCGCGCGGTCCGTGAGGACTTGGAACACCATCGGCTGCTGGTGGGCGGCGCCGTGGAGTGCGGCGGCGCTGAGGAGCCCGACGTAGTACGGCTGTCCAAGGTGTTGCATCAGCGCATCGATAAACCACGCCGCTGGAGGACTGCCGGCGTCGCGGTACTCGATCGGTACGATGACGTGGAAGCCGCGGCGCGGAGTGACGATCCGGCCGCGCGCCTTGAGACGGCGAAGTCCCGCCTCGAGCGCGAGTTCGCTGCCGCTGACGACACGGGAAGCTTCGTCGCGGCTGAACGCGTAGCGACCGCTTGCCTGCAGGTTGTCCACGTACGCGGCGAACGAGAGCCCTGAATTCGAAGGGGGCCGAGCCATTCTGGTTGCGCAACCTAACGGTGTGCGTCAGTTTTCGCAACCAGAATGGCTCGACTGGAAGGGAGCTCGGGGCTCGGATCGCCATTGCTGAAAGCGCTCATCGGCCGCGATCGTTCGCTCGGTCCGGTTCGCGCGTGCGAAGCGCACCAGCTGGTGCGCGACACCTCGAGCACTCGGCGCCTCAGCGCGATCGAGTCGGTCATCCTCGCGCGTTCCGCGCGATCTCCAATGTCCGCAGTCCCCGCGAGAGGCTATGGCCGAATGCCGCGGACCTCGCCGGCGCTATCGCCGTGGAGTAGATGCAGCGTCAAGGTCGCGCTGAGAACACGGGCCGCCGCGCGCGGCGGCAAGAGAATTCGAGACCTCGCGGGCGGCGCTGTAGCATCCAC
>CALFYL010000063.1 GCA_937952135.1 uncultured Planctomycetia bacterium | reverse complement strand
ACTCCTCGCCGAGCGTGCCCGCCGTCGGGCCTTCGTTGCTCGCCGACCACACCCAGAGTTGGTCGTTGGAGAAGGCGTTCGCGTCGATCGTGCGCGGGTCGCTTTCGCTGCCGATGAACGGCGAGCCCGAGACGTTCGAGCTGTAGCTGTTGCTCACCACCATCGGCGCCGACGAGATGTACGTGCCGTCGAAGTAGCCGTTGTTCATCACCGACAGCCAGGTCGAGAACGGCGCGTTGCCGCCGCGGCGCACGACGAAGAAGCGCCGCCACAACTCGTCGCCGAGTCCCGGCGCGCCGCCCTGGTAGCTGTCGTCGACGTCGTCGTTGCCGAGGATCGTGCCGGCGACGTGCGTGCCGTGCCCGTTGGTGTCGTCGAAGGGATTGCCGTTGCCGGTGTAGTCCCAACCGACGGCCCAGGGATCGAGCGCCGTGTGCGGCGCGTAGAGGCCCGTGTCGATGACGCCGGCCTGGGCGAAGCCGCTCGTGCCGCCGTTGTAGGAGCCGCGGGTGCGGTCCGCGTTCGACATCGGCATGCCTTCGTCGTGGTCGGCCTCCGGCTCGCGGTCGAGGTCGACGAACTGCACGAAGTCGAGGGCGAGCAGCTCTTCGAAGCGCTCGGCCGGGACCTTCGCGTGGAAGGCGCGGATCGACTCGACCCACGCTCCGACTTCGACGCCCAGGTCCTCCAGCGCCTTTTGCTGCCAGCCGTTCGCGTACGTCACCTTCGCGTCGAACTCGGGGTTGCCGCGCTTGATGTTGCCGTCGGGATCGCTCTCGATCGCCTGCGCGACGACGACCTGCGTCGAAGCCGCGCACAGATCGCTCTCGAACACGTTGATGTGCACGGCGATCGGCGCACCGGACGGCGCCGCCGACAGGGCCTCGCCGACGTGCGGGTGGAGCTTCTGCCACGTCTTCACCGCGCCGACCCAATGCACGAAGTCGAGCGCCGCGAGCTGGTCGAGGCGCGCCGGATCGAAGCTCACCTTGAGCGTGTAGAAGGGATGGAATTCGATGCGCCGCGCGCCGAGCGTTTCGAGGGCCTGCACGCGCTCCTCGGTCATGCGCTTGGAGAACATCACGAAGGCGTAGGTGCGCGCCTCGGGCCGGCCGTCCTGCGGCAGGCTGGCGACGATCTGCGCCAGCTCGGGGTCGATCCGCTCCCCCGCCGGCGGGAAGTGCTTGCCCGCGGCGAAGCCGAGGAAGTACGGATCCCCGCTGGCCGGCGCGATCTCGCGGTCGCCGGCTTCGCCGATCTCGAAGACCGGCGGGTTCGGCAGCGGAATGGCGTCGTCGAAGCGCTCGATCGGGACGAACTTCGCGACGCCGATGGTCGCGTCGTGCTCGTCGGTCGGGGGCGGGGCGAGCTGAGGCTCGACGGGGTTCTGAGCTACGGGGGCCTGCGCCAGCAGCGCCAGGGAGACGAGGAGGGACATGGGTGGGGCTCGGAGAGGATTGGGGGGAACGCGCGTCCGTGCGGGGAGTCGGGCGACTCCGGGCTGCACGGGATCGGAAGCGTCCGACACCGAATCGATCCGGCGCCACGACGGCTCGTTACAGGATATTGCAAGATCCCAAGGCGGGCGGACCCGGCCCCGAGCGCGCGAACGGCGGCCGCCCCCGAGGGTGCGGCCGCCTGCAAGGGGGCGCCGGAGCTGCGGTCTCCGGCGCCCTGCTCTTCCCCTCGGGCCGCGGGCGCCCCTGCCGCGTCAGTTGCAGATCGTGAACTGCACGGCGTTCGAAAGGCCCGTGGTCGACGGGCTCTGCGGATCGCGCATCCAGTACTGCGCGTAGACGGTCTCACCCGGGTCCAGGCCCAGCGTGTTCATCTGGACCGTCGAGAAGTTGAACGAGTAGCTGCCCGTGCAGCTCGAGCCCGTTCCCGCACCGCCCGAGCTCTGCGACGGCGTGCGGATCGTCGGCGGGGCGACGCACAGCGTGCCGCCCTGGAACGGACTCGCCAGCGGCGCGAAGCCGAAGAACAGCAGGCCGTTCTTCTGGTTGATCACCTGCGAGCAGGAGATCGTCAGGTTGCCCGCGCTCTTCGAGGGCGAACCGCTCGCGGCGATCGCCGGCACGCAGCCGAGCGAATTCGTCTTGCCCGTGCAGTAGGTCGTCGCCGCCGAGGGCGTGATGTAGATCGGACCGAAGTGGAACTGGTTCTGTCCGTTGCCCGCGTTGTCGTACGGGCGGATGTGGAAGTACCAGGGCAGCGCGGACGGCGCGAGGCTCGTCGCGAAGCTCGTGGCCGCCGGCCCGCCCTCGAGCGACGCATCCGGTGTCGTCGTCGCGTTGTGGTCCCACAGGTACGACGCGCCCGCGACACCCGAGCCGCCGCCGTCCGTGATCGGATCCCAACTCACGCTCACGCTGGGATTGCACGAGTACGAGCCGGTCGCGTGCGTGGTCGACGTCAGGCCCGTGATGTAGTTGGGCTGCACGCCGTCGTACTGCACCGGTCCGTAGCTCGCGTAGCTCGCGTTCCAGTTGCCGCTGCGGTCCACCGGGCGGAGGCTGAAGTGGTACGTGCCGAAGCTGCCGGGCAGCGTCGTGACGTAGCTGTTCACGGCGTTGATGTCCTGGGTCGTGTCCGGCAGGGCCGCCGTCGCTTGCAGGATCCAGCTGTATCCCTGGACGCCCGAGAGGTTGTCCGCGGGCTGCGTCCAGTTGAACGAGATGTTGGCCGAGTTGACCCACACGCCGGCCGGGTGAGTAGCCGAGGCGAGGCCGGCGGGCAGCGGCGGAGGCGTGCCGTCGACCGCGATCGAAACCGAGTCCGTCTTGTCGACCCAGTTCTCCGAGCGCGCGTTCACCGAGAACGACTTGAAGCCCTCCGTCGCCCAGCGCGTCGTCCAGGTCACGCTGCGCGAGTCGTTCGGCCGGATGCTGCCCACGAGCACGTCGCGGCCCGAGTGGAAGTTGGACATGTAGTTGGCGCTCGAGCCGTCCTCGAGCACGCCCGTCGCGTTCACCAGCGTGTCGCCGACCGAGCTCGAGTCGAAGAACACCGCCGAGGCGATGTACTCGGGGTTGTAGGCCGTCGCCGTGACGTTCACGCTCTGGTTGGGCTTGATCGCCAGATTCGAGGCCGTCACGTTCAGCGTCCCGTCCGGCGTCAGGTCGTCGTAGTGCACGAGCACTGCGATGCCGACGCGGCAGTTGCTGGTGACGCTGTCGGGGTGGACCTTGACGCGCCACGTGCCTTGCACGGGGTTGTTGACGAGGCGGATCTCCGTGTTGTCGAGCGAGGACTGCTGCGCCGAGTACTCGCCCGCGTTCGTCGTCGCGCTGATGCCGTTCGTCGGGCTGTCGATCCACAGGTCGAGGTCGTTGACCAGCGCTTGCGAGGCGCCCGAGGACGCCGCGACTTCGTGGTAGTACATGCACACGGCGATGCGTGTCGCGCCCGCGCCCACGGAGACGTCGACGTACGAACCCGAGCCCGAGCCCTGGGTCCAGGCCCAGAACCACAAGCCTCCGACGCCGTAGTGCGCCTTGTACGCGTCGAGCCGACCGGCGCCCCAGTTGTCGAGGTGCGTGCTCGTCGGCGTGCTGAGCACGATGCCGTCCTTCGTCATCGCGCTCGCCATCAGCAGCGCGCCGGTGGTGACCGGGTTGTGGCGCAGGAAGGCGTGGTGGTCCATCAACTGCGCGGCGACGCCGCTCACGTGCGGCGCGGCCATGCTCGTGCCCGACTTGGTCACGTAGCCGCTGAGGTTGTCGGCGTCGCACGAGAGGATGCTCGTCGCCGGCGCCGAGAGGTTCGGCTTCCAGCGCGAGTCCGCCGTGGGGCCGCGGCTCGAGCTCGTGTACATCGCTCCCGGATCCTCGCTGCCCGAGGCGTAGTCGCGCACCCCGCCGACGGTGAGCACGTTCTTCGACGAGGGCTCGACGAGGACCGTGCTCGCGCCCGAGCCGGCGTTGCCCGCCGCGAAGACGTGCAACTGGGTGTTGGTGTAGATGTTCGCGTCGATCGTGCGGCAGTCCGCTTCGGTGCCGAAGGCCCCGCCGGAGGGCGCCGGCGTGCCCCACGAGTTGTTGATCACGTGCGGGCGCGGCGTCACGTTGCCCGAGCTATCGGTGATGCTCGAATCGAAGCTCCCGAAGACCGTCGCCATCGACGCGCCGCCGTACCAGCAGCCCGCGCCGTAGAACAGCTTGGTGTTGAAGAAGCGCGTCGTCGCGAGGTTCGCCACGCCGCTCGCCGCGCCCTCGTAGCTGTCCTCGACGGCGCCCGACCCCATGATCGTGCCGGCGACGTGCGTGCCGTGCCCGCACACGTCGTCCGTCGTCGCTTCGGCCGAGCCCGAGAGGTTGCTGGCCCACCAGTAGAAGCCGGTGAGCCCCTGGTGCGAGTACTCGAGCCCCGAGTCGCCTTGACCGACGACCGCCGTGCCCGCGCCGTCGTAGGCGACGCGCGTGGAGTCGGCGAGCACCATCGGCATGGACTCGTCGTGCGCGAGTTGCGGAACGCCGTGCGGCTCGACGAACTGCACGAAGTCGAGCGCTGCGAGCGGCTCGAGCTGCGACGGCGCGATCCGCGCGCGGAAGGCGCGGATCGAATCCACGTACTCGAACACGTCGACGCCGAGCTCCTGCAGCGCGCGCTGCTGCCAGCCGTTCGACATCCACGCACGGGGGCCGACGGCCGGGTCTTCGACGACCGTCACCCCATCGGGGCCGCCGTACTCGACCGTGCCGACGCGCTGCGACGTCGAAGCTTCGTTCAGATCCGAGTCGTAGACGTTGATGTAGACCTCCAGCAACTCGCCGTCGCGCAGTTGCTCGAGCGCCTCGCCCATGCCGACGTGGAGCTTCTGCCAGGCCTTCGGAACGCCGACCCAGCGCACGAAATCGAGGGCGGCGACGCTGTCGACGAGCGCCGGGGCGAGCGCGACCTTCATGCAGTAGTGCGGGTGGAACTCGAGCACGCGCACGCCGAGGTCGGCGAGCTGCTGCAGGCGCTCCGGCGTGATGCGCCGCTGGAACATCACGAACGCGTAGGTCTCCTGCGTCGGACGGCCGTCGCCGTAGTGCGAGAGCAGCGCGCTCGACAGCTCGGGGTCGATGCGTTCGCCCGCGGGCGGGAAGTGCTTGCCCGCCGTGAACCCCAGGAAGTAGGGATCGCCGCTCGCGGGCGCGACGATGCGATCGCCTTGCTCGCCCGCCTCGACCACGGCCTTCAGCGGCAGCGGCACGGCGTCGTCGAGCTCCACCGCGACGGCGGTGTACTGCCCGGGGTCGTTGTCCGGGAGCGCACGGCTCGGCGACGGCGAGTTCGGATGGGCCGCCGAGTCACGGGCCGGCGCGGGGACGTCCGTCGGGACTTGCAGCGGCGCCGCGAGAACCAAAGTGAGAGCGAGGTGCATGGGAGGATCCGTGGGCGAAGTGAGGAGACGCGCCGGCGGAGCGGCGGCTTGGGATCGAACGAGCTGCCGATCGCAGTCGCGGCGATCGGCACGCGGTGTCCATCCGGGGCGAACGCCGCGTGTTACAGCGCGGCTCGCGCGGATCTCGCGCAGTTCTCGCGCGCGGCGGCGGACGAGCTTTGCAGACGAGTTCGGCGGACGAGCTCGCCCGACTAGCTCGGGTCGGCGCGCTGGGCGCGGCGCACGAAGCGCGGCCGGTCGTCGTCTCCGCCGCGGTCCGCGAGATCGACGCTCGCCCGAGTCCCGCGGCCGCCTGCGTCGTCGTCGCCTACATCGACGAGACCGCGCTGGAGAAGCGCACGAATCCGCTCGAGCAACGCCGGCGCCGACTCCGGCCGTTCGTGGCACAGCGCCTCGAGCGCCGCGGGCCCCTCGCTCTCGATGCGCTCCAGGCACTCGAACACCAACTCGTCGAGTGCGTCGGCTCGCGCCGCGCGCTGCTGGGCGTCGGCCCCGTCCCGGCCGCTCGGGCCCGCTCCATCGCTCGCATCCATTCGTGTCGGTCGGCCTGCCTTGACCCGATCCGGACGCGCGCGAGTTCGTTACGCGGCGTTCATGGTTTTTCGAGCTGGTCGATGAGCTCGTCGAAGCGCGGACGTTCGCGCAGCACCGACAATTCCTCGGCCGTGCGCAGGCGCCCGAGGTCCTCGAAGCCGCCGTCGATCGCCGTCGCGAGCAGCTCGAGGCCCATGTCCGCCGCGCGCGTCTCGAGTTCTCCCGCGCCGCGTTCGCGCGAGGTCTTGGCGAGCTTGGCCAGCGTCTCCACGCCTTCATAGAGCACGTCCGGCCGTCCCGTCGCGAGTTGCCGGCCCTCGAGCGCGAACTCGAGCGCGCGTTCGAGATCGCCCTGCGCGCGCCGCGCATTCGAGCGCATGAACAGTGCGCTCGCGAGTCCGGCGCGCACGCCCGCATGGCCGCCGGTCGCCTCCAGCGCGCCGCGCAGCAGCTCCACCGCGCGCACGGACTGCGCCTCGGCCGGCTCGACCCGCCCGAGCGCCTCCGACACGCCGCTCTGGGCCGCGAGCCCCGCGCCGAGGAAGTACGCGTACTCGACGCGCTCGGGAAACTCCCCGTAGAGCGCTTCGAGCGCCTCGACCGAGGTGAGCATGACCTCGTCCGCCTGCGCAAAGTCCTTTTGGTTCGCGGTGTGGACGGCGAAGTTGAGTCCGAGCACCGCGAGGCTCTTGCGGTGCTCGGGATCGTCGGGGAAATCCGCGACGAGCGACTTCGCGGCGCTGAATCCCTCGCCGAGCACGCGCGAGGCGCGCGCCGCGTCGGGCGACGAGAGCAAGCGCACGCCGTAGTTGTTTCCGATCTCGACCATCTGCGCGCGGATGAGCGTCGACTCAGGGGCCGCCGCGAGCGCCGCATCGAGGAGCTCGAAGGCCTCGCCGAACGCGCGCTCGCTCTCGTCGGGCTGCGCCAGGTGTCCGAGCACCTGCGCGAGCGCCGAGAGCGCCGATCCGAGCGCGTAGCCGAGGTCGGGATCGTCCGCGTCGATTTCGCGCAGTTCGCGCGCCAGATCGACCGCTCGCTCGTAGAGCCCACGGCTCTCCTCGAGTCCGCCGCGCGAATACACCGCGTACGCCAGCGAGTGGCGCAGCAGCACGAGGTCGATGCCCGCGCGCAGGCGCTCGGGCGTCGCGAGCTCTTCGGCCTCGAGGATTCCGATCGCTTCGCGCCACAGCTCCTCGGACTTCGGGCCGTCGCCGAGCGAATTGTGCTGGATCGCGAGCTGCCCGAGCGCGCTGGCCAGCGTGTGCCGCGACTCGAAGGAAGGATCCTCCGCGCAAACTTCGCGCATCAACGCCACGGCGACTTCGTGGCGCGCGCGCCCTTCGTCGAAGCGGCCGAGCTGGTTGAGACAGTCTCCGATCGAACGTTCCGCGTGCGCGCGTTCGCGGCGCAGCGCGGCGTCGTCCGGCGCCTCGTTCAGCAGCTCCTGATAGAAGCCGAGCGCCTTCTCGAGCAACTTGCGCCGCACGGGCGCCATCTGCGGCACGTCCGCGAGGGTGTCCGAGCCGACTTCGGTGAGCATTTCGTCCACCGAGCGCCGCGCGCGCTCGAAGTTCTGCTGCGCTCGCGCGCGCTCGGCCGTCTCGCGTTCGAGCGCGGCTTCGAGCTCGCGGTTCGCGACCGCGAGGCCCTCTTCGCGCCGCACGACCTGCGCGTTCGCGAGCAGGAGCTCGTCGTTGAGCTGCCGCTGGCGCTCCGCCGCGCTCGCCTGCAAGACGCCGTAAGCCACCGGACCGCCGACCACGAGCAGGACCGCCAGCGCCACCGACGTAGCGCGCGCGGGATGCCGGCGCGCCCAGCGCGCGAGCTTCTCGGCCGCGCCGCTCGGCCGCACGGAAATCGGCCGGTTTTCCAGCACATTTCCGAGGTCGCCCCCGAACGCGCGCGCCGAGGCGTAGCGGCGCGCGGGCTCGACCTCCATCGCCTTCGCGCACACCGTCTGCGCGTCGAGCGACGCGCGCGGATTGAGCTTGCGCACCGCTTCGGCGCGCCCGTCGAGGATGCGCTCGACGATCTCCGTCACGCCGGCGCCCTGGAAGGGCAAGCGCAGCGTGAGCAGCTCGTAGAGCGTGACGCCGAGCGAGTACACGTCGGTGCGCGCATCGGAGTCGGAGGCGGCGCCGGAGGCTTGCTCGGGCGACATGTACGCGGTGGAGCCGAGCTGCGCGCCGATCCCCGTGAGCCGCGCGGCGCCGCGTTGCGCGGCGAGCCCGAAGTCGAGCAAGCGCGCTCGCCCGTCGGGCGTGAGCATGATGTTCGAAGGCTTCACGTCGCGGTGCACGACTCCGCGCGAGTGCGCGTGGTCGAGCGCGACGGCGACCTGGCGCGCGAGGTCGAGGCATGCGTCGACCCAGCTGCGCTCGAACAACGCGCCGCTTGCCGGCGTGTCGAACGCGCAGGCGAAGTCGCGGCCCGCGAGCGTGTTCGGCGCGCGGCCGACGAGCCTGCGCAGCACGTCGTCGAGCGAGACGCCGGCCACGAGCTCCATGGCGTAGAACGGAACGCCGCGTTCGTCGCCGCAGGCGAACACGGGCACGATGCCGGGGTGCGACAGACGCGCGACGGCTTCGACCTCGCGTCGAAAGCGCTCCTTCGCGCCGGGGAAGTAGAGCTGCTCGGGTCGAATGAGCTTGAGCGCGACTTCGCGGCCGAGCGAGAGCTGCTCCGCGCGAAAGACGACGCCCATGCCGCCGCCGCCGAGGCGTTCGATCAGCCGAAAGTCGCCGAGGCGCTCGGGAAACGGCTCGGAAGCCTCCGAGCGCACGAGCAACCCCGCCGCCTCCAGCGCGCGGATGCGCTCCTGCACCGACGAGTTGCCCGCCTCGGGATGGCGCTCGACGAATTCCTCGGGGCTCGCGCACAAACCCTGCTCGCGCTCTTCGAGGTAGAGGAACACGAGGTCTTCCGGCGCGTCGCCCGCGGGCGGCTGGCTGAGCGACGGGTTCGTCATGGGGTGAGAGAAAGTCTACGCGCTCGGGGCCGACTGCTATGCTCTCTCCTAGGCCTTCCGCGGCACGAACCCGGCACTTCGACACCCAGCGATGAACGATGACGTCGGCCAACTCGCCGAACGCGCCGCGAGCGGCGACCGAGCGGCGCTCGACCGGCTGCTGGAGATGTACCTGCCGGAGTTGCGCGCCTTCGTGCGCCTGCGCGCGGGCGCGGTGGTGCGCTCGCGCGAGTCGAACTCGGACATCGTGCAGTCGGTGTGCCGCGAGGTGATCCAGCACGCCGACCGCTTTCAGTTCCCGAGCGAACTGGCGTTCAAGCAGTGGCTCTACACCACCGCGCTGCGAAAGATCGTCAACCGCAAGGACTTCTATCTCGCGCAGAAGCGCGACGCGCAGCGCGAGACGCCGCTGGCAAGTGGCGACGGCTCGGAGGCGGACCGCAAGCTCTTCGATTGCTACCGCTCGTTCTCGTCGCCGAGCCGCCAGGCGATGGTGAAGGAAGAGCTCGAGCGCGTGGAACGCGCCTTCGAAGAGCTGCCCGAGGAGTACCGCGAGGTGATCACGCTGGCGCACGTCGTCGGGCTGTCGCGCGCGGAGATCGCCGAGCAGATGGGCCGGAGCGAGGGCGCCGTTCGCGTGCTCCTGCACCGCGCCTTGGCGCGCGTTTCCGCCTTGCTCGCCGATCCGAACGCGAGCGGTTCCCAAGACACGTAATGGAACTGGCTTTCCACGGCGCCACGGGCGGCACCACGGGCTCCTGCCACCTCCTGCGCGCCGGCGGAAAGACGCTGCTCCTCGAGTGCGGCTTGTTCCAGGGCCGGCGCGCGCTGACCTACGCGCGCAACCTGCGCTTCGACTTCCGGCCGCGCGAGATCGACGCGGTGCTGCTGAGCCACGCGCACATCGACCACTCGGGGCGCCTCCCGCTGCTGGTGCAACGCGGTTTCGCGGGGCCGATCTACGCGACCGCGGCAACGCGCGATCTGTGCGACGCGATGCTCAGCGACTCGGCGAACATCCAACTGCGCGACGCGGAGTACCTCAACCGCCAGCGGCTCGTCGACAAGGTGCGCGGCCGGCGCGAGACGCCGCCGAAGCGCTGGCGGCGCGCGGAGGACGAACCGCCTTCGAAGGGGCCGTCGAATCCCGCCCCGCACGAAGTCGTGCCTCTGTACCTCGAAGAGGACGTGCGCGCGACGTTGAAGCGCTTCCGCGTGCGCGAGTGCGGCGAGTGGTTCTCGCTCGGCCCGCAGTTGCGCGTGCGCTTTCACGACGCGGGCCACATCCTCGGCTCGACCTGGATCGAGCTCGAGGAGCGCGAGCGCCGCCGCGTGCGCCGGCTCGTGTTCACCGGCGACTACGGCCGCGTGCAGCCGATCCTGCGCGATCCGACGCCGCTGAAGGCCGGCGACGTGATGATCTCCGAGTGCACCTACGGCGACCGGCGCCACCCGGCGCTCGACGACACCGAGTCGCAGATCGGCGCGGCGGTCGAGCGCCTGATGCAGCGCGGTCGCGGCAAGCTGCTCGTGCCCGCCTTCGCCGTGGGCCGCACGCAGCACGTGCTGCACACGCTCGAGCGCATCTTCGAACGCCGCCGCGGCCCGGCGCTGCGCGTGGTGGTCGACAGTCCGCTCGCCAAGCGGGCGACCGAGATCGTCGCCGCGCACTCCGAGTGCTTCGACGAGGAAGCGCTCGCGCGCCTGCAGCGCGTGCAGTCGGGCGCGTCGAAGCGCCTGCACGTCGTGTTCACCGAGAACGTCGACGATTCGAAGGCGCTCAACCGCGACCCGGGCCCGTTGGTGGTCGTCTCGGCCTCGGGGATGATGGAGTCGGGCCGCATCCTGCACCACCTCGCGTGGGGCATCTCGAGCCCCGACACGGAGATCGCGATCGTCGGCTACCAGGCGCGCGGCACGCTCGGCCGGCGGCTCGTCGACGGCGAGACGGAAGTCAACATCCTCGGCTTCCGCTACGCCGTGCGCGCGCGCGTCACGACGATGAACGGCTTCTCCGCGCACGCGGACCGCGACGGGCTGCTCGAAGCGCTCGCGCCCCTCGCGGGCGAAGTCGAGACGCTGTTCCTCGTGCACGGCGAGAACGACCAGCGCCTGCCCTTCGCGCGCACGCTTCGCGGCGCCGGGTTCGCGCGCGTCGAATGCCCGAAGAACGCCGCGACGTGGGTGGTGTGAAACGCAGCGCGGGGCGGCGCGAGCTGCATGCTCGCGCCGCCCCGCTCGGAAAGCCGCGCTTTCCCCGCGCTATTCGCACATCACGACCGCCGTCGCGTCCGTGAGCCCGGTCCCGAAGGGATCCTGCGGATCGCGGTACCAGTACTGCGTGAAGACCACCGATCCCGGCGCGTTCCAACCGTTCGCGAGCGCGTAGGCGCGCGTGAAGGCGAAGTCGAAGATCCCCGTGCAGTCGGTCGTGCCCGGCGTGCCGCCCGAGTTCAGGATCGGCGTGCGGTACGAAGGCTGCGCGACGCACTTCAGTCCGCCCTGGAACGGCTGCGAAGTCTGGCCGAAGCCCCAGAAGAGCAGGCCGGTCTTGTTGCTGAGCACCTGGCTGCCGTAGAGGTGCAGATCGTCGTCGCCCGTGAGGCTGATGCGGCCCGCCATCGACATGTAAGGCACGCACAACAGGCTGTTGGCCTTCGCGCTGCAGTACTGCCAACCGCCGGCCGACATCACCGAGAAGGGCCCCACGTGCACGGTCGCGCTCGCGTTGCCCATCCAGTCCACCGAGCGGACGTGGAAGTAGTACACCGAGAACGAATCGGCCGCGAACACTGTCAAGTTGGTCGCCGAGGTGTCGACTGCGGCGTCGGGGTCGGTGTTCAGCACCTGGTCGAACTCCCACGAGTACCCGGCGACGCCGATCCCCGCGTCGAAGGACGCGTCCCAGGCGAGGTCGACGTAGTTCGAGCAGCTCCAATCGGTGATCGAGTGCGAGGTCGAGAGCGCGTTCGCCGGCTCAGTCGGCGGCGTGCCGTCGACCAGCACCCAGTTCTGCGCGGTGCGGAACCCGACGTTGTCGGCGTACACGCTGGTGTCGAAGCTCTTCCAGCCATCCGTGTACCAGACCGCGTCGAAGTACGCGGAGCGCGAGTTCGCGTTCAGGATGTCGCCGAGCTGGCACTCGTAGATCCAGTTGGCGTTGTCGGACAGGTTGTCGAACGTGCCGTCGCCGAGGTAGCGATAGGCGGAGCTGACCGAGCCGCCGACCGGATCGACTTCCACGTGCGTCGCCGACGACACGAAGGCCGGATTGCTCACGCTCACGGTGAAGGTCACCGGCTGGCCGGGCTGCAGGTAGGTCGCGGTCTGCGACACCGACACGCTCGTGTTCGGCGTCGTATCGGCGTACACCGCGAAGGCGCTCACGCCGAAGCGGCCCGTCGACGTCGCGCTGTAGGGGTGCGCCTTCCAGCGGTACCAGCCCGCGGGCGGGTTCTCGATGTAGCGGATCTCCGTGTTGTTGCGGCTCGAGAGGCCGGCGTTGTACTCGCCGGTGTTCGTGCCCGCGGCGAAGGGCTCGTAGTCGATGTACAGGTCCCAGTCGTTGATCGCCGCCTGCGACGCGCCCGCGGACGCCGCTTGCTCGAACCAGGTCATCGCGACCACGAGGCGCGCGCAGCCGGGATAGACGTACACGTCGGCATTCGCGCCCTGGCCCGCGATGAGGTCGAAGCCCCAGTTCGTCCAGCCCGCGCCGTTGCTGTTGAAGTTGGCGTGGAAGGCCTCGGCGCGACCGGCGCCGTAGGTGTCGAGGTGCCCGTTGGAATGCGTGGTGATGACCGTGTTGTCCTTGGGCATCGCCGTCGCCATCAGGTTCGCCGCCATGCGCGCCGGCGCGTTGCGGAAGAAGGCGTGGTTGTCGCACATCTGCGCGGCGAGCCCGGCGACGTGCGGCGTCGCCATGCTGGTGCCGGATTTCTGGGTGTAGCCGGTGCTCGAGCCCGCGAGCAGCGACGTCACCGCATCGCCCGGCGCGACGACGTTCGGCTTCCAGCGCGCGTCGCCCGTCAGGCCGCGGCTCGAGAAGCCCGACAGCGCGCCGGGGTAGCTCGACCCGCTGCGGAAATCGTTCACACTTCCGACGGTGAAGGCGTTCTTCGCGCAACCGGGCAGTCCGATCGTGCCGCTCGACGGACCGTCGTTGCCGGCCGCGAAGACGTAGAGCTGCTGCTGCCAGAACACTTCGTCGTCGAGCAAGCGCGCTTCGTACTCGCTGCCGACCCACGCCGAGCCGGCGGGCGATGCGCCCCAGGAGTTGTTGACGATCATCGGCCGCGAGCTCGTCGTGTACGGCTGGCGCATCACGCTCAGCGCGCCGGCGAAATCGACCGTTTGCGTGCCGCAGCCCATGAGGATCTTCGCGTTGTAGAAGCGCGCCCACTGGCCGTTCGAGCCGACGCCCGGCGCGACGCCGCGGTGCGCCGCCGAAGCGCTGCCGTCGCCTGCGATCGTGCCGCACACGTGCGTGCCGTGGCCGCACGGATCGGCCCACGGACCGACGCCGCTGCCGGAGAAGTCCCAGCCGACGCCGTTCAAGTGGAACGCGAGGTCCCAGTGCGTGAGCGAGATGCCCGTATCGAGTTCGCCCACCGGCACGGGGAAGTTCGTGTTGCCGTTCGCGTACCAGCGCGAGCTGTCGGCCATGATCATCGCCGTCGAGTCGTCGTGGTAGGAGCGCGCGAGCGTGACCTCCTCGACGAACTGCACGAAGTCGAGCGGCGCGAGCAGCTCGAGCACGGCGCCGGGTGCGCGGACGCGGAAGGTGCGCTGCGCGTCGTCGTAGACCCCCACTTCGCAGCCCAGCGCCTCGAGCGCGCGCTGCTGCCAGCCGTTCGAGCGAACCGCGCGCGCCGCGAAGGCCGCGTCGCCGTCCGTTTCCGGCTCGTCGGGACCGACTTGCCGAGGAGTCGCGGTGAGTTCGCTCGTCGACGCGTCGCCGAGATCGGACTCGTAGACGCTCACGTACATGTCGACGAGTTCGCCCGCCGGCGTCGACGCGATGCGGCGCACTAGGCTCGGGTGGACCTTCTGCTCGTGGCGCGGCGCGCCGATCCAGCGCACGAAGTCGAGCGCCGCGAGGTCGTCGAGCCGCTGCGGATCGAAGGCGACCTTGAGCGTGTAGAACGGATGGCGGCCGAGCACGCGGCAGCCGAGTTCCTCGAGCCGCGCGACGCGCTGCTCGGTGATGCGCCGCCCGAACATCACGAAGCCGAAGCTCGTCGGCGCGGGGCGGCCATCGGTCGGCTCGAGCCGCACCTGGCTCACGAGCAGCGGATCGACGCGCTCGTCCGCCGGCGGGTAGTAGTTCGACGCGACGAAGCCGAGGTAGTACGGCGACGCATCGGACTTCGAGTCCGCGTCTCCGGCGCCGGGGACCGCGTCGTCGAGTGCGACCTCGAACACCGACGGGGCGCCGCCGTCGTGCGCGCCGCCCGGAGAAGGCGCGGGCGTCGAAGCCGCCGGATGGGCAGCGGCGGGTTGCGCGTCCGATTGGGCCGCCGCGGTCAGGGACAGGCTCGCGAGCGCGAGCGCGGAAGTGAGAAGGGGTCGCATGTTCGGATCTCGCTGAGGGAGAAGAGGGCGCCGCGGAACGGTGCGGCTCGTCCCCTGCGAGGCGCCGAACGCGCCCGTGCACAACCCAATCGCGAAAGAACCTCCGAGGCGCCCGAAACGACGGCGAAGAGCCGCTCAGCGCGGCTCGCGAACGACGAACCGGCGCGTTTCGAAGCCCGCGGCGCGCAGCGCGGCCTCGAGTTCGTGCGCGTCGGTCGCGGCGAGCTCGGCGGGCGTCGGCGCAAGCTCGGCGGCCGCTGCGACGGGCCTCACGCCGACGACGACCTGCAGCTCGCCGACGCCGACGGGCGCGAGGAATCCGCGCTGGTAGCGCACGCGCGTCGAGGGGCCCGAGCCCGCGAGCACGAAGCGGTCGCCGGGCAGCACGTGCACTCCGGCGGCGAGCTCGATCGCCGCGTCGCCCGCGTTTGGGTCCGGGTACAGCCGCTCGGGCGCGCGCCCGGCGGCCACCGAGCTCACGACGACCGTGCTCGGCGCCGAGAGCCGCAGCGAAACGACGAAGAACGGCGCCTCGAGCTCGTTTTCGAGCGCGCCGCCGCCGTCCGCGAGCCGCGCTCGATGGCGCTCGAGCTCCGCCTCGCGCGCCAGCTCGACGAAGCGCCGCGGATCGACGTTGTCCGCGCTCTCGCCGCCGCGCAGCGTCTCCACGCCGGGCGCCGACAAGCCGGCGAGCCGCGGCTCGGTCGCCACGTAGTCGCGGGCGGCTTCGAAGCTCGGCGCGAGAGCGACATCGAAGCTCGAAACGTCTTCGCGCCGCAGCAGCGTCGCCGCGGCCCACAGCACGAGCGCGGCCGCGGCGGCGAACGACGCCGCCCACAACCAAGTTCTCGGCGGCGTCGCCTGCATCCGCGCGGGCTGCTCGAGCCGCCCGGGCTCGCGCCGTTCCTCGCGCAACAGCTCATCGGTCTCCAGCAGCGCCTGCACGCGCGCCGCGAGTTCGGGATCGGCCGCGAGGCGCTGCTCGAAGGCGAGCTGCTCGTCCTGCGACAACAGACCGTCGAGGTACGCGATGCTCCGCACCCGTTCGTCGTCGTGAGCGACCTCGCCGGCGCCTTCCGCGCGTCGCAGTTCGTCCGCGCTCATGGTTGCGCATCCTCTCCGCGCAGTCCCTTGCGCTCCAGGCATTCGCGCAAGGCCAGCAAGGCCCGGTGAACGCGCACGTGGACCGTGTTGCGGTGGACGCCGAGGCGCGCCGCGATGGCCTCGCCCTCCAAACCCTCGAGGTAGCGGAGCTCGATGGTCTGGCGCTGCTCCGCCCCCAGGCGCGAACGGCAGTCGCGCAGCGCTTCGAGCAGCTGGACGCGCTCGCTCCGCTCGCTCGGCCCGCGTGCGGGGTCCGGTCGCTCGAAGGCTTCGGCGGGAAGGGCGTGCATGGGAGTCGCGCGCTGGCGCTTGCGGTGATCGGAGAGGACGCCCCAGGCCCGATATTTCAAGAAAGCGCGCAAATCCGTCGGCGGCGGGCCGCCGCGTTCCACGTAGGCGAGCGTGGAACGCACCGCTTCCTGCGCCAGGTCGTCGAGGTCGCCGGGCGCCGCGCGGCGCCGGACCAGCTCGGCGCGCGCGAGCGACGACGCGAGGCGCCCGAGTTCCTCGCGCGCGTCGGCGAGCCCGCTGCGCACGCGCTCCCAGAGCTGCGTCTGCGCAAGCTGCGTCGTCGCGGTTGCCGGCTCCCCCATCGCGTGCAGCATTGCGCGGCCGCGAAGCTTCGCGCAAGCGTCGGGGCTGAGAGGAGCGGCTCGACGCGGCCGCGCGCACTCGGACACGTCGCGCCGCTCCGCGGGGGCGCCGCTCACGAAGCCCCGACGCGCACGCTCAGGACGCGGTGCTGTCGGAAGCGGGCGCGGAAGCTGTGTTGGGGACGATTTCGTCGCCGTACTGCCGTTCGGCGCGACGCGCCCGGGCGGCGGCCTCTCCGGCGACGCCGCGCACGCGCAGCGCGCCGTCGTGCGTTTGGAACAGCACTTCGAGCGCCGTTTCCGCGCTCCAGCGCGTCTGGGCGACCGCGATCGACTCCTGCGCCAGGAACTTGACGATCCAGGCCGCGGTGCGCGACGGCGTCGAGCTTCCCCGCGCGGGCGGCGGACTCGAGCCGGCGGCGCCGACGAGCGTCGCCTTCAGCCGCCGTCGCTCGCCGCCACGCTTCGCGACGGCCTCGATCACGCGCTTCATCGCGCGCGCGACGAAGCGCTGCGAAGCGCTGTCGCCGTCGACGGATTCGGGAAGCAGCACGAGCCCGAGTCCGCCCACGTTCGCCCGCGGATCGAACAGGCCGACGGCGACGCTGTCCGAGAGCCGCGCGCGGACCGCGGAGGGCGAGCCGCTCGCGAACACGCCGCCGACCTCGAGCTCGTGCAGCGCGGGCGCCGCCTTCGCCTTCGATTTCGTCTCCGCGCGGTGCGCGCGCGGCGCAGGCGCCGCAGGAGCACCGGTCGTCGCGCGCCGCCTGTAGACGGTGCTCGGGAGCGCTTCGAACAACTCGCCGAGGAAGTGCAGGTTCTCCGAGTGGCCGACCATCAGGTAGCCCTCCTCGCCGAGCCGCGCGTGCAGACGGCGGAAGAGGCGCTCCTGCGTGCGACGGTCGAAGTAGATCACCACGTTGCGGCACAGGATCGCGTCGAAGCGTGTCTTCAGGCCCCACTCGCTGTCGACGAAGTTGAGGCGTTCGAAGCTCACGAGCGACGCGACTTCGGGCCGCACTTTGAAGTGTTCCGACCAACGGCCCTTCCCGCGCAAGAAGTGGCGCTCGAGCGCCTCGGGCGCAAGGTTCGCGAGCCGCTCGGCCGGGTAGACCCCCGCCTTCGCGCGCGCGAGCACGTCGGTGTCGATGTCCGTGGCGAGGATCTGCACATCCCAGCCCTGGCCCTCGAAGTGCTCCCGCGCGCACATCGCGAGCGTGTAAGCCTCCTCGCCGCTGGAGCACGCGGCGCTCCACATTCGCAGGCGCTTCGGAGCGCCCGCGCGCGCGCGTCGCTCGAGCTCGGGAAACATCGTGCGGCGCAGGAACTCGAAGTGGTGCGGCTCGCGGAAGAAGTCCGTCTTGTTCGTGGTGACGCAGTTGAGGAGCTCTCGCACCTCGTCCTCCGGCGCGGCCCCGGCGGCGACCCAGGCCAGGTAGTCGGCGAAGTTCGGCTTGCCCGTCGCACGCAGCCGGCGCGAGAGGCGCGCTTCGAGCAAGGTGCGCCGCGCGTCGTTGAGCGAGATGCCGCTGAGCCCGTGGACCAGCGCGCGCAGCGCTTCGAAGTCCGCTTCGGCGAGCTGGGGCGGCAGCGGCGCGGGGACGCCGAGGGGTTGGCGCAGTTCGTGAGGTCGGGACATGTCGCGGAAAACGGAGCGGGGGCGCTCCCCCCGCGAACGAGTCGGACTTTCGACCTTGCGCGACATCGATCTGGAGTGCGCGGACGAGGCTTCACGCGGACCTCACGCGGGGCGCCGGGAGGCACTACCATGTCGCGCTGCGATGACCTCTCCGCTCCCTCGCGCCGTGCGAAGCGCGCGGCGCCGGCCGCTCGCGTGGATCCTCGCGCTCAGTCCGCTCGCCCTGCTCGCCACCGCCTTCGGGTTCCGTCCCGCGCAGTGGGGCGAGTGGAAGCTCTCCAAACCCGCGCCGGCCCTCGACGGCCGGCCGGCGAAGCTCGAGCAGGCCGCGGAGGTGAGCTGCACCGAGTGCCACTCCTCGATCGTCGAGGAATGGGCGGCGACGACGCACGCGACGGCCTGGGTGAACGAGGTCTACCAGGAGGAGCTCGAGGGCCGGAAAAAGGCCGAGTCGTGTCACGGCTGCCACATCCCCGCGCCCCTCCACCAACTGCCCGATCTCGCGCAGAAACCGCTCGCGCGCGACGAGGCGGCGAGCGAGGCGCGGCACTTCGGGGTGTCGTGCGAGAGCTGCCACACCGGGCGCGACGGCGAAATGCTCGGGCCGACGGGCGCGAGCACGGACGCGCACGCGACGCGCAAGCACGAGAGCTTCGTGGGCGCCGGCAGCAACGCGCTCTGCGCGGCGTGCCACAAGACCACGGTCGGTCCGGTGATCGGGATCGCGAAGGACTTCCTCGCCAGCGAAGCGGCGGCGAGCGGCGCGAGTTGCGTCGAATGCCACCTCGCGCCGCTGCGCGAAGTCGACGACGGCGCCGGCGGCAAGCGCGTGGTGCGCAGCCACGAGCTGCAGTCGTTGCGCGATCCCGCGTTCCTCGCGCAGAGCTTCGAGTTGAGCGCGACGCGCGAGGCGGAGCTCGTGCGGCTCGTCGTGCGCAACCGCGCCGGCCACCGCGTGCCCGGGTTGGTCGGGCGCACGATCGAGTTCCGCGCGCGGCTCGTCGACGCGGCGGGCGCGGAGCTGGCGAAAGGCGTGCTCGAGTTCGACACGAGCTCGCACCTGCCGCTGGGCGGGAGCGCGGAACTCGAACTCGGCCGCGGGGGCCTTCGCGTTCGGGTCGAGGGCTGGCGGCACGACCCGCGGCTCCAGAAACCCGTGAAGTTCCTCGAGCGCGAACTCGAGCTCGGACCGTCGGCCCAACGCTAAGGCTGCGTCGCGTCCGGTAGTCCGCGGCCGCTCCGCAACTAGCCAGCGCACCGCCCGCTCGTCATGTCGATCTTCCTTCCTCGCTCCGACGTGCAAAACGTTCTCTCGAGCTGGCTCCGACGCTGCGCAGCGACCGCCGTCGCCGCGCTGCTCGCGCAAGTCCTCGCCGCCGCGCCCGCGGCGAAGCCGCAGGTTGAACCGATTGCGGCGAAGCCGCGAGTTGAACCGATCGCGGCGAAGCCGCAGGTTGAACCGATTGCGGCGAAGCCGCAGGTCGACAAAAACGCGTCGAAGGAAGACCCGCTGGCGCGCGCGAAAGAGTGGTTCTCGGCCGCGAAACGCGCCAGGAAGGGCCTCGGCGGCGAGGCCGTCGCCGAGCTTCAACCGATCGTCGCGGACCTGCGCATCGCACTCGCGAGCCGGCCCGCCCTGCGGTCCGAGATCGCACTCGTGTTGCTCGACATCGCCTCGCTCGCGCCGCGCGCCGACGCGGGCGCGACGGGCGCGACGACGCCGGAGCAGCAAGCCAGCGCGCTCGCCTTCGAGGCGCTCGGACGCGGCCTGGATCTCGACGAGAGCGGCGAGTTCGCGCGCGCGATCGCGGCGCAGATCGGCGCCGAGGCGAGCGAGCTCCCGCTCGAACGTCGACGCGCGGCGGTCGACGCCCTGCGCGGCCGGCGCGTGGAGGCCACCATCGGCGCGCTCGTCGCGGCCACCGAGTCCTCGGTGCTCGAGCTGCGCGACGCCGCGACCCTCGCGCTCGGCGGTTGGAACCACCCCGAGGTGAACCGCGCCATGGTCGCGCAGTGGATCTTGCTGCGCTCCGATCCGCGCCGTTCGCGCGTGCGGCACGTCGAACGCCACCTCGCGAGCGTGCGCCTCCCCCCCGGCAGTCCGCTCGAACGCGCGCTGTTCGAGACGCTGCGCCCCGACCTCGTGAGCCGCGACTGGCGAGCGACGTTGCGGGCGCTGCGGGCGAGCGACGCCTTGGACAACGCGGTGGCGGCGCCGACGCTCATCGAAGCGCTCGCGCTGTGGATCGGGCGCCGGCGCAGCGGAGAGGGCGGCTCGCCGCGCGTCGAGCACGAGTTCGTGCTCGCGCTGCAGCGCCGTTCGGGCAAGAACATCGGCCCCTACCCCGAGCGTTGGTCGCGCTGGTGGCGGCACGTCAACGAGAACGGGCCGGGTTTGGGGCCGGAGGCGCCGCCGCAACAGGCCAGCCGCGCCACGTTCTACGGGCTGCGGCCGGCGACGGACCGCGTGTGCTTCGTGCTGGACCGCTCCGGCTCGATGGAGAGCAAGCGCGGCAACGGCGAAGCGCGCTACAACCAGGCGCTCGGAGAGCTCGAGCGCTTCCTGCGCGAGATGGGACCGCAGACGCGCTTTCGCCTGGTGCTCTTCTCCACGGGCATCCACGTGTGGCGCGACGATTTGACCGCCGCCACGCCGTCGGCGATCGCCGACGCGCTGAACTGGGCCGGCTACCGCAAACCGGATGGCGGAACCGAGTTGCGGCCGGCGATCGAGCACGTGCTGCGCCTGGGGCGCGACGGACGGCCGGACCTCTCGAAACTCGAGGAGGACACGGTCATCGTGTTGTGCGACGGGGCGACGGCCGAGGGCCCCGCGTGGGTCGAGCCGCTGCTCGAGCGCGTCGGCGCCGAAGCCTGCGTCACGTTCCACTGCGTCATGATCGGCCGCGGGAGCGGCGACGGGGTCCTGCCGGGTCTCGCGCGGCTGAGCGGAGGCGAGTACGTCGAGACCGACGGCTGAGCGCGGCTCGGCCGGGGCCGGGCGCGTGCTTCAAACCCTCGGGCGCTCTCGGTACATTGGCGGGAATTCGGAGCGGGCTTCCAACGCCCCTCGACCCCCGTCGGTGGGGCCCGCGCCGAGCGCCCAGGATGCCCGCGAGAGCGACGCGCCGGGCCGTGCTCTCGCCCCGCTCCATCGCCCTCGCCAGCTCGACTCGCCCGTCCGCCCCGCCCGTTCGCCCGTCCCGAGATCCAGGCCGCCCCGCGGCGCGTCCGCGCGACGCGCACTCCCTCGACCGTCGGCGTCCGCCGCCCCCGCACCTCCCGCCCCCGCACCCCGATGCTCGAGAGCTACACACCGATCCTGATGTACGCCGGTGTGGTGGTCGGCTTCGCCGTCGCCAACCTGATCATCTCGGATCTGCTCGGCCGCAAGCGCCGCGCGATCGGCAAGGACTTGCCCTACGAGTCGGGCATGACCCCGGTGGGCAGCGCGCGCGTGCGACTGTCGATCCACTTCTACCTGGTGGCGGTGCTGTTCATCCTGTTCGACGTCGAGCTCATCTACCTCGTGCCGTGGGCCGTCACCGCGCGCACGTTCTCCGAGGCTGGGGTGGGTTGGGTCGTGTTCGGACAGATTGCGTTCTTCGTCGGCGTGCTCGTGGTCGGCCTGATCTACGAGTGGCGCAAAGGAGGCCTGGAATGGGATCGATAGAGCGTGGAACGAACGACGGGCGAGCGCTCCCCGCGAGCCTGCGCGCCGTCTCCGAAGGGCCGCTTGCGACGGATGCGTCGGGTTCGGGCTTCTTCGCGACGAAGGCCGACTGGCTCGTGAACTGGGGCCGCAAGAACAGCCTGTGGCCGATGCCGCTCGGACTTTCGTGCTGCGGCATCGAGTTGATGGCCATGATCGGGCCGAAGTTCGACCTCGCGCGTTTCGGCGCCGAGGCCGCGCGCTTCACGCCGCGCCAGTGCGACCTGCTCGTCGTCGCCGGCACGCTGACCTGGAAGATGGCCACGGCCGCGCGCACGATCTACGACCAGATGCCCGACCCCAAGTGGGTCATCGCCATGGGCGTGTGCAGCTCCTCGGGCGGCATGTACGACAGCTACGCGGTCGTGCAGGGCATCGACTCGATCATGCCCGTGGACGTTTATGTGCCGGGCTGTCCCCCGCGTCCGGACGCGGTGATCGACGCGATCTTGAAACTGCAAAAGAAGATCGAGCGCGAGACGCCGGTGGCGCGCCTGTTCGGCGGCGGTCCGGCGATGCGCGACGAGCGAGGCACCGGTCAATTGCACTACCAGCCGAACCACGGGCTCGGAAAGGGCCGGCTCGACAAGCACCCGCACGATCCGAAGTCTCGAATGAACCTCGGCGATCCCAATCCGCGAAAGACGGAGATCCAATAGCCGTGACGCAAACGGACAATCCCTCCGGCGGAGCAGCGTCCGAAGGTGCGGCGGCCGTGACGCCGCTGCTCGCTCCGCGCTGGGCGGCCGCGCTCTCGGGCCTTGCCTACAAGCACCTGCGCACCGCGGAAGGCACGGACACGCTCGAAGTCGAGCGCGGCGACTTGCGCGCGGTGCTCGCGGCCCTCAAGAACGGCGCGGGTTTCGCCATGTGCACGTTCGTGACGGCGGTGGACCATTATCCGCGCACGCCGCGATTCGCGGTTTCGCACCAGCTCTTGAGCCTCGAGCACAATGACCGCTTGCGCGTGCGCTGCTGGCTGCGCGCCGACGACGCGCATTTGCCCACTTGCAGCGATTTGTGGCCCGGCGCCAATTGGTCGGAACGCGAGTGTTTCGACATGTTCGGGATCGTGTTCGACGGCCACCCCGATTTGCGCCGGCTGATGATGCCGCCGGGCTACGACCACCACCCGCTGCGCAAGGAGTTCCCCCACGTGGGAATCGAGCCCGACCGGCTTTATCGCCAGTGGGATCGCAAGCGCCGTGAGAGCTGGAGCGAAAAGCAATGAGCACAGGCTTGACGCGCCAAGTCTTCGAGTACTCCCCCGGCTCTCCGCCCGAGCTCGACGCCGACGACCCGCTCCACGGCGAGTTGCTCGCGCTCAACATGGGACCGCAGCACCCGGCGACCCACGGGGTGCTGCGGCTCGCGGTGACGCTCGACGGCGAACGCATCGTCGACGTGGACCCCGACGTCGGCTATCTGCACCGCGGCAAGGAGAAGAGCTGCGAGTCGCTCGGCTGGCACAAGTTCTTCCCGCACACCGACCGCCTCGACTACGTGCAGCCGCTGATGAACAACATCGGCTACGCGCTGGCGCTCGAGAAGCTCGGCGGCATCGAGATCCCCGAGCGCGCGAAGGTCGTGCGCGTGCTGCTGATGGAACTCAGCCGCATCATGGCGCACCTGATCTACATCGGCACGCTGGGCATCGACCTCGGCGCCGTGACGATCTTCTTCTACTCCTTCCGTCAGCGCGAGGAGCTCTACAGCATCATCGACGCCTACACCGGCCACCGCATGAACAACACGTACGTCCGCATCGGCGGCGTGTATGCGGACGTCGACGAGAAGGTCGCGGCGATGATCGACAAGTTCCTCGCGGGCTTCCCGGCGGCCCTCGACGAGATCGATGCGATGCTCACGCGCAACCGCATCTGGTACGACCGCAACCGCGGCATCGGCGTGATCTCGAAGGACGACGCGGTCGCCATGAGCCTGACCGGGCCGAGCCTGCGGGCGAGCGGCGTGGACTGGGACCTGCGCCGCAAACAGCCCTATTCCGGCTACGAAAGCTACGACTTCGAGGTTCCGGTCGGGTCGGTCGGCGACTGCTACGACCGCTACCTCGTGCGCATGCAGGAGATGCGCGAGGCGGCCAAGATCGCGCGCCAGGCGCTCGAGCGCTTGAAGACCACCAAGGGCGACGTGCTCATCGAGGACCGGCGTTTCGTGCTGCCGCCCAAGGGCCTCGTGCACAGCTCGATGGAAGAGCTGATCTTCCAGTTCAAGGTCGTCACCGACATGCGCTTCCCGCGCGGCGAGGCCTACCACGGCATCGAATCGTCGAAGGGCGAACTCGGCTTCTTCGTGGCGAGCGACGGAAGCGCCAAGCCGCTGCGCTGCCACATCCGCGCGCCCGGCCTGATGAACATTCAAGCGCTGCCCATGCTCGCGAAGGGCCGCCTGTTCTCCGACATGGTTTCGTTGATCGGTTCGATGGATTTCGTGATGGGCGAGGTGGATCGCTGATGGCACTGCCGCCGAAACTGGTGAGCGAGTTCGACGAGCTCGTCACCCACTACCCCGAACGCCGCGCGGGACTGATCCCCGCACTGCACCGCTGCCAGGAAGAGCTCGGCGGCTGGTTGAGCCCGGAGACGATCGAAGACCTCGCCGTCTATTTCGGGCTCGAGCCCGTCGAAGTGTTCGGCGTGGCTTCGTTCTATCCGATGTTCCGCATGGCGCCGCGCGGCCAGCACCTCGTCAGCGTGTGCCACAACATCTCGTGCACGCTGCGCGGCGCGGAGGAGTTGCTGAGCCACGTGTGCAAAGTCACCGGCGCGCCGGTCGGCGGCACGTCGCCCGACGGCAAGTTCACCGTCGTGCGCGTCGAGTGCCAGGGCGCCTGCGCGAACGCGCCGATGTTCGACCTCGACGGCGTCTACCACGAGGACCTCGACAACGCGAAGGCCGAGCAGATCCTGAGGAACAGCAAGTGAAGGACTTCCCGAAGTATCTGCTGAGCCGCATCGGGGCCGCCAACTCGCACACGCTCGCCGGCTTCCGCCAGCAAGGCGGCTACAAGGCCCTCGAGCAAGTGCTGAAGAAGCCGTGGAAGCCGGAGGAAGTGATCGGGGTCCTGAAGGACTCCGGTCTGCGCGGCCGCGGCGGCGCAGGCTTCCCCACCGGCATGAAGTGGAGCTTCATGCCCGATGTCGCCAAGGATCCGCGCCCGCGCTACCTCGCGGTGAACGCCGACGAATCCGAGCCCGGCACGTGCAAGGACCGCGTGCTCATGGAGCGCGACCCGCACGGCCTGATCGAGGGTTGCCTGATCGCCTGTTACGCGATGCGCGCCAAGGCGGCGTACATCTACGTGCGCGGCGAATACCGCCTGTCGTACAACCGCCTGCAGGCCGCGATCGACGAAGCGCGCGCGGAAGGGCTGATCGGCAAGAACATCCTCGGCACGGACTTCTCGTGCGACATCTGGATGCACA
>CALFYL010000062.1 GCA_937952135.1 uncultured Planctomycetia bacterium | reverse complement strand
CCGCGTCGGACTTCCCCGCGGTCTTCTTGTCCGACGCCTTCTTGTCGTCCGAGGACTTCTTGACCTTGGTCTCTTCTTGCGCGCCCTCCCCATCTGGGGCGCGGCCGACGGCGGCCGCAATCGGCTGCGGCACGGGCACGGACGCCGGCGGGGCCAGCGTGCTCACGAGGGGCGCCGGAACCGGCGCGAGAGGGGTCGCAACGGCGGGCTCGGCGGCGAGACCGCACACGAGAAGGCTGGCGATCGCTAGCAAGTTGGGGCGACTCCTGCGACCAGGACTCCGCCGGGGGGCGAAGGGCCTGCGATGGTTGCGCGCCACGACGGGCAAAAAGGCGCGCTGTAGGGACGAAAGGGCGCGGAGCCCCGTCGAGGCGCCCCGCGCGCGTGAGGGGCGCATGATAGTGAGGTCGCGGGCCCGCTGGGTAGCTCTGTCCACCCGGCGTGCGACGAAAGCGACATGGTTACCGCTCCCTTACCGCGCGCGTGGGAAGGTCTCGGCGAAAAACAAAGGCGAGGCGTTCGGTTCCGCACAGCCACTCGGCTAGGCGGTTGAATATGCCTTCCTCACGCAAGCGCGCCCCGTCGCCATTGCTCCTGGACCCCGCCTTCTGGCGGTCTCGATTGGAGCAACTGAGCCGCGTGCCCCCGTGCCAGGCGTTGTTCCCCCGCCCCGACCTGTCCAGCCCCGGAATCGAGGTCGTCGAGTGGCGGATGCGGGCCCACGACGGGGTGAAGCTGTGGGGCTTGCGCGCGTGGTCGACGTTCCACCCCGAGCCCAAGGGGGCCTGCATCCGGGAAGTATCCGCCGCCGAACTTCCCAAGATCGACAGGGAAAGCTTGGCCGAGGGCAAAGTCGACTTCGTGCTCCAGACGCCCGCGGGTCGGCGCCTCGAGGACCGCGTGCTGGACCTGGTCCGCGTCTACCAGGCCGCGCTCCAGTCGGGCATCCCGTCCCTCGAGATCCGGCTCTCCAACGTGACGTCGCCCGACTGCCCGGACGAGATCCTGATCGTCTCGAGCTTGTTCGAGCACGGCATCTGCTGAGACGCCCGTGCCGGGCTGCTCGCGAGGGCCCGTTCGCGCGAAACGGCACGCGCGGAACGACTGGCGGGTACGCCCCTCGCCGGCGGCGGCCGATCAGCGCGGCGTCGATCCCTCGGCCTCGATCCGGTAGACGCCGCCCGCCTCGAACTCGGCGAGCGTGCGCACCTCGAACTCGGCGCGGATCCGTTCGAGCAGGCGCGCGTCCCGGCGCCGCCCCAGTCCGAGGACCAAGACGCTCGGCTGGCTTCGATCGGCGAGCCGTTCGCGCCAGCCATCCGTCGGGAGATGCTCCGGCATGCGGTCCGCCGCGAGGAGCACGAGTTCGGGCGAGTTGCTGAGGAGGCGACCCTCGAGTGGATTCGAGCGCAGCCAGCGCGCGAGGTCGGTCTCGGTCCACTTGGGCGACGCGAATCCGCCCGCGCCTTCGGCGCGCCGCTCGCGCACGCCGCCGATCGCGCTCGGCGCGTTCCACGCGAGGTGTGCACCCACGAACAACGCCGCGACGAGGGCGAGGGCGCGGCGTCCGAAGATCGAGCGACCCGCCACCTCCCGCGTTCCGGCGCGCTCGCCCGACAGCGCGAGAAGCGCGAGCAGCAGCAGAAACGGAGCGCTCGGCGTCGCGAGCCGGTCGCTGAGGCGGTCCATCTCCACGCGCGATGCGATGCCGGCGAGGATCAAGCCGTAGGCGATCGGGAAGCCGGCAAACGCGAGGATCGACCAGCGGCGCCCGGACGCGAGTTCGCGCGCGAGCCAGACCGCGGTCACGCTGACCACGGCCGCGGCGAGCAACGTGTGCAGCCAGGCGACCCCCATGTCCGGCGCGAGCCAGCGGCCCGTCATGAGAGCGAGATCGCGGAGCTGGTCGACCAATGTCATGTCCGTGGGATTGCGCACGCCGCTCCACGTTCCGCTCACGAGCCGGTTGCGGACCAGCCAGGCCGCGATCGGCAGGTACGAGAGCGTCGCCACCGCCGCGGCGCGGCCCCAGCGCGCGCGAGGCGGGCTTGCGGTCGGCGCGAGCGCCATCACGACCGCGGTGACCGCGGCGAACACGACGCCGTCGTAGCGGTGCAGACTTGTCGCAATGCCCGTGAGCACGAGGCCGGCTTCGAGCGCGCGCGACGGAGCTCGCACCCAGCTCAGGAGCAACCACACCCCCGCCGCGCTCAGCGCGAGGAACAGCGGCTGCGAGAGGGTCGAACCCATCATCGCGAGAAAGCCCGGCGCCACCGCGAGCACGGCCAGCGCCGCGCAGGCGACCCACAGTCGGCCCGAGAGCTCGAGGACGCTGCGCGCGAGGAAGTAGCTCGTCGCGAAGCTCGCCCCCACCGCGATCCAGAACGTCGCCGCGACGTAGCGCAGCCCGCAGAGCTTGAGCAGCGCGATCAGCGCCGGCATCAACGGCGGCCACGAAAGGAACGGCTGCTCGCGGCTCTGGTACGCGCCGCGCCCGGCGAGGAGGCTGTCGGCGGTCGCAATGTTGTTCATCGCGAAGTGCCACCCGGCCGGGCCGTGGGGCGCAATCGAGTACCCGACGAGCGTGGCGAATCCCAGAGCCAGTGCGCCCACCGCGAGCAGGCTGGCGCGCGACGGCGGCGGGTCTTGGGCCGTTCGCGCTTGCATGGAAGGCGCGATCCTAACGCCGCAGCGAGCGCTCCGAACTCCGAATCAGCGCCCGTTCCAGCGGTAGATCTCGAGCGGCGGCCCCATCGAGTTCGCGCTCGCGAGCCGCGTCCGCAAGCCGGTGACGTCGCCGTACTCGAACAACTCGTCGCGCGGCGGATCGACGCCGTCGGGCTCGAATCGCGCGACGCGTGTCGCGTTGGCGCGCACGACCTCCTCGAGGATCGTGTGCCACGGCACCGAGCGCTGGCGGCGCGACGGCTCGAGCACCACGTAGGTGGGCGCAAGTTGCGCGAGGCGCGCTTCGATGTCCGCTCGGTCGCTGTCGCGCCCCGTGCGCGCCGCCGTGAACGGGCGCAGGTCGAAGACCGCGTCGGCGCTCGCCGCATCGCCCAGCCGCAGTTGGTACGAGATCCACGGCGACACGGCCGAGAGGAAGAAGCGCGAGCTGTGCTTCAAGGCCTGCGGGCTGTAGCGCAGCGGCAGCACGACGTAGGAGCTCGTCGCGATGCGCGCGCTCGCGGCGTCGGGCTGCTGCTCGAGCCAAGCCGCGGCTTGCTCGAGCGTGTCCGGCCGCCGCGCGAGCAGGTAGTAGCGCGCCGCGTCGTGCAGCGGAACCGTGAGTGCGAGCAGGGGCGCGACCACGGCGAGCGCGCGCGACCGCCGAGCGCCGGATCGCGCGGCGGCGTCCACCGCAAACGCGGCGAGCGCGGCGAGGAACGGCAGCAGCGGGATCAGGTAACGATCGCGCGTCGCCTCATTGAGCAGCGCGAACGCGAGGTACGGAAGCGCGTAGACGCCGAGCGCGAGCGCGACCTGGTTTCCGCGCGCGCCTCGGTAGCCCGTGCGTCCTCGCGACGCGAGCGCGAGGAGCGCGCCCGCGAGCGCGAGCCCGAGCAACACCGGTTCGTAATCGCGGAGGACTTGCCACGTGGGAACCACGCCGCCGCCGCGAAGCTCGTAGAGCTCGACGGCGTGACCGCCGCTCGCCATCGAGATGCCCTCCGACGAGATCGAAATGCCTCCGACGTGGAACCTCTGCGAGAGCGCGAAGGCCGCGATCGGCGCGGCGAAAGCGAGCGCGCGCACACGCCCGTTCGACTTCGCCAGCGCCGCGAGCGCGAGCGTCGGCGCGAGGAACACTCCTGTTTGCAAGCTCGCCATGCACGCGAAGGCGGCGAGCGAAGTCATGAGGATCCGCGCAGCGCCGGGCCGCTCGATCTGCCGCACCGCGAAGTACAGCGCCCAGACTTGGAAGGTCATGTGCGCGGCGTGCGGACGCGCCTGGTGCGAGTACACGATGTGCAGCAGGCTGCAGGCGACGAGAGCGCTGGCGACCAGCCCCGTGCGCGGCCCCCACAACTCGCGCACGAGGGCGAACACGCCCGCGACCCCGAGGACGCAGAGCGCTGCGAGCCACACGCGCAAACTCACCAGCGGTCTCGCCGCTGCAGCGAGATGCTCGCGCGTCGACGCGTCCGGAGGCGCCAGCTCGTAGGGTGCGTCGCCGAGCGCGAGCGCCAGGCTTTGCGCTAGAAACGTCGGGTAGAAGCCGAAATGCGGCGGCGCTTCCTCGCGCGCGATTCGCCCCGCGAAGACCTCGTACTGCAGCAGCATGTACGCGTCGGGCTCCGGCCGCTGCGGCGCCATTCGATCGGCGACACCGACGCGAAACAGCGCCGCGACCGCGAGAACGAGCGCCAGCGCGCACCACTGCAGCCGCGTTGTCGGCTCGCGATCTCGCGGTGCGTCGCCGACGCGGGCTGCAGGTTGATCGGACATGCGCGGTTCGCTCGCAGCTTAGTGGACGCTCTCGCTCCGCGGCCAGGGGCGGGCGCGATCCGCGTTCACCGGCGCTCGACCGCCGAGAAGGCGCCCCCGCAGTCCGTCGCCGCGACGAGAGTCGCGCGAGGGCCGCGGGGGCGCGCCGTGCGAGAAACGCGCAGCGTCTAGAAGTGGTTCCAGAGGTACTGGTTGGTGACCTCGTGGTGGAACTGCACTTCGGCGGCCTTGACCATCGTCCCCAGCGCTTTGGGGCAGCGCTCGGCGCTCGCCAGCTTCAACTCGGCGAACTTCGACGCGACGTTCTCGCCGAACAAGTCGGTGGTCCACTTGCTCTGCTTGAAGAGCCGGATCGCGTCCTGGATGTTGTCGGGCAGGAAGCGCGTGCGCGTGCGCTTCGCCTCGTCCTTCGGGTCGCTCGCCGGGCCTTCGAAGCCCGTGCGGAACAGCGTGTAGAGCGCCTGGTAGATGTTCGCGTCCGGACCGACCGAACGCACTTCGATGCGCGCACTCTTCTCGTTGCCGATCGGAATGCGGATCATCGCGCCGCGGTCGATGGCCGAGACCTTGATCTGGTTCGGGGCCTCGAAGTGCGGGTCGAGACGGCGGTAGGCGTTGACGCTCGAGTTGAGCACGAGGCAGAGGTCGCTCGCGCTGTTCAGGATGCGGTCGATGAAGTCCCAGGCGAGCTTCGACACGCCGTCCTGGCCCTTCGCGTCGTAGAACAAGTTCGTCTTGCCCTTGCCGACCGAGATGTTCGTGTGCGCGCCCGAGCCGTTGATGCCCACCACCGGCTTGGGCAGGAACGAGGCGGTCATGTCCATCTTGGCCGCGATCTGCCGGCACAGCAGCTTGTAGAGCTGGTACTGGTCGGAGGCGATCAGCGCCTCCGAGTAGCTGAAGTTCATCTCGAACTGGCTCGGCGCGACCTCGGGGTGGTCCTTCTCGTTGCTGAAGCCCATCGCGCGCTGCGCTTCCGCGGCGGCGTCGATGAACTGACGCAGCGGATCGCTCGGCAGCGAGTGGTAGTAGCCGCCGGTCGAGCAGTACTCGAAGCGCGCGGTCTCGGGAAAACGGCGCTCGGCGTCGCGGCCCTTGAACAGGAAGCCTTCGATCTCGTTCGCGGCGAAGCAGGTGAGGCCCTTCTTCGCGAACAGCTCGCGCAGGTAGCCCTTGAGCCGGCCGCGCATGTCGCCCTCGTAGATCGAGCCGTCGCGCGCGAACACTTCGCCGAACACGAGCACCTTGCCCGGCCCGAAGACGTCGGCGGGCAGCCAGTAGAACGCCGGCCAGTCGACGCCGAGGCGCAAGTCGCTCTCCGACTGCTGCGAGAAGCCGCGGATCGACGACCCGTCGAAGGTCAGGTTGTCGTAGCTGCGCAGCAGGAATTTCTTGTCGTAGTCGAGCATGTGCAACCGGCCCTCGAGGTCGGTGAAGCACACGGTGACCGCCTTGATGCGCTTCTCGGCATCGAGGTACTTCAGCCGCTCCTTGCGCAGCTTGTCGGGGTCGACGCGGTCGAGGCGCTGCTGCTTGGCCTCGAGGTTCATCTCCTCCAATTGGTCGTAGGGGATCTCGAGGAAGTCGCGCAATTGCGTGGTGGATTCCATGGATGGAGGGGCCCGCGGCGCGGGGCCCAGCGGCGTTTGGAGGAGGGACGGGTCCGTGCAGCGGACCGGCGCGAGCCAGCGCTCGAGCCTAAAACTTCGGCCGCGAAGTCTATCGGGCCTGAGTTTTATGTCAAGGAGCGACGAATTTAGTCTTATTCGCGCACCGCAAACGCTTCGCAGCCCTCCCCCACGGGAGAGGCCGGCCGGCCCTGCCCGGCCGTGCTCAGAAGTTCATGAACAGGTTCAGCGAGAGCACGTGGTTCAGCCGGTCGAGATCCGGCCGGTCGATCCACTGGTTGAGGTAGCCGACCTCGAGCGAGAACTTGCGCTCCGACCCGAGGAACCAGCCGAGCCCGACGAACGCGCGGTTCTGGCGCAAGCCGGTCCGCTGCCCCCAATCGGTGTCGTTCAAGTCGAAGAAGACCTCGTCGTAGACGCTTGCGAAGAACGACTTCGAGTTGTTCAGCGGAAGCGTCGCCTTCACGAGCTCGCGCAAGCGCAGGCCGGTTTCGCTCTCGTCCTCCACGAAGCGCTGCTCGAGCCGCGAGCGCGACTGCAACGTGAAGCCCTCGACCGGCGGGTTCCAGGAAAGCTGCTGCCAGGCGCGGTGCTCGGTGAAGGCGCCGCGGTTCGCGGGATCGCTCTCGATCAGCGCGTAGCCGAGGAACGCCGTGACGCGCGGCGTGAGCGCGTAACCGAGCCCGGGTCGGAAGAGGAACATGTCGAAGGTCTCGCCCTCGTCGCGCCGCCGGTCCTGCACGTCGAGCCACCAGCGCACGTGCTTCCAATCGGAATCCAGCGAACCCAGATCGCCTTGGCCGAGCCACAGCGTCCAAAGGCCGCCGTCGTCGCGGGTCTGTGCGTTCACGAGCGGCGCCGAGCACCACAAGAGCGACGAGATACTCAGGGCGCGGAGCGCCGCGCAAGCAAGCGGTTTCGAGTTCATGCCCGCCCAGCGTGGAGCGCCGAGCTCGCCGCGTCCAGCCCGTGCTCGGTCGGAAAGCCGCGCGCGCGGGCGTTGGAAGCTCGCGCCGCGCGCCTCTACCATCCCCGTGAAATGAAGCCGCTCGTCCTGCACTCCGTGAACCCCTTCCTGTTCGGCACGGGGAGCTGGGTGTACGGGCAGATCCGCGGACTGGAACGCTGGCGGGCGGCCGTGGTCTGCAAGCGCCGCGAGAACGTCGATCAGTTCCCTTTCGACCACGTGTACGCGCTCGCGGACCTCCCGGCGCCGCAGCAGTGGCTCGAGCAAGCGCGCAAGGCCGTCACCGGATCGTTCCCCTTCATGGAGCGCGTCGCGAAACGCGAGAACGCGCGCGTGCTGCACTCGCACTTCGCCGGCAAAGGGTGGCAAGACATCGCGCTCGCGCGCGCCACGGGCCTGCCGCACGTCAGTTCGTTCTACGGCGCGGACATCTGGCGCAGCTCGCGCTCGCCTAAATGGCGCACGCGCTATGAAGCGCTCTGGCGCGCGGGCGACTTGTTCCTCGTCGAAGGCGGCGCGATGCGTGCAAAGGTCGAATCCCTCGGCTGCCCCGCGAGCAAGATCCTCGTGCAGCACCTGGGCGTCGACGTGTCCGCCGTGAACTTCGCGGAACGCGTCGCACCCGTGGACGGGATCGTGAAGGTGCTGATCTGCGGCCGCGCGGTCGAGAAGAAGGGCCACGAGCTCGCGCTGCGCATCCTCGCCGCCGCGCGCCGCGAGATGCCGAGCTTGCGACTGTCCGTGATGGTGATCGCGAAGAGCGACGACGAGCTCGCGCTGCTCGCGCGGCTTCACGCTGTCGTGAAGGAACTCGACCTCGGCGCCGTCGTCGACTTCCCGCCGCCGCTGCCCTATGCGGAATGGCGGAAGTCGCTCGAGAGCTATCACATCTTTCTCGCGCCGAGCCTGCACGCCTCCGACGGCGACGCGGAGGGCGGCGCGCCCGTGACTCTGATCGACATGTCGGCCACAGGGATTCCGATCGTGGCCTCGAAACACTGCGACATCCCCGAAGTGTCGCCGCATGGCGTGAGCGGCCTCTTGTTCGAGGAGAACGACGTCGAGGGCGGCGCCGCGGCGTTGCTCGAAGCCGCACGTTCGCCGCAGAATTGGCGCGCATGGGGCCGCGCCGGCCGCGCGCACGTCGAAGCGAATTACTCGCTGGCGCGCCAGATCGCCGAGCTCGAACGCGTCTACGACCGGCTCGCTGCGGGATCGCGCGGCGCGCCTTGATGCTCGGCGCAGCGCCGATATCCTCCGCACCTCCCACAGCGCGCGCAGGCGCACGTCGGACATGAAGACCAGCGTCATCGTCGCGACCTACAACGAGCCCGACCGCCTCGCGCTCGTGCTCGAAGGGCTGAAGCGGCAGTCGCGCGCCCCGGACGAGATCCTGATCGCCGACGACGGTTCGGGCGAGGCGACGACGCGCGTCGTCGAGAGCTTCGCGCCGCCCGCGGGTTGCCGCTTCGAGCGCGTTTGGCACGCGGACCAGGGCTTTCGCAAGTGGGCCGTGTCGAACGAAGCCGTGCGGCGCTCGCAAGGCGAGTGGCTCCTGTTCCTCGACGGCGACTCGATCCCCCATCGACATTGGATCGCGGACCACCTGGAGTTCGCGCGCTACGGCGAGGTGTTGTGCGGCCGGCGCGTGAAGCTCGGCCCCGAGTTCTCGAAGCGCGTCGACCTCGCGATGCTGCGGAGCGGCGAACTCGAGCGCCCGTTCGGCCCGGTGCTGTGGAACGGCCTGTTCGGCGACAACGAGCGCGTCGCGCTCGGCCTGCGCTTGCCGGCGCCGCTCGCGCGCGCGCTGCACCCGCGGCCGCGCAAGCTGATGGGCGTGAATTTCTCCCTCGCGCGGCGCGCGTTCGAGGGTGTCAACGGCTACGACGAGGCTTGGCCCGGCCGGCGCGGGGACAAGGACCTCGACCTGCGGCTCGCGCGCGGCGGCTGGCGCTACGTCGCGCTGATCAACCGCGCGATCGTCTACCACCTGCACCACCACGAGCGGCCGAACTCGGAGGCGATCGGGGCGCGCGTGGCCGAAGAAGAGCGCTCGACGCGCGTGCGCTGCGCGGCGGGGCTCGTGCGCGAGTGAACTAGAGAAGTAGACTCGCGGGCGCCATGAAGATCCGCACCGACCTTGTGGCGCTCGCGCTCGGCGCAACGCTTTCTCTCTCCGCGTGCATCCTCCTCGAGTCCGAACCACCGGCGACGGTGGCTCTCGAGACGCAGGCGGCGCTGCGCATCGACGAAGCGAGTGACTCGCTCGAGTGGATCACCATCGACCGCGGAGTGCAGGTGCGCGCCTCGAACGGCGTCGAGCATTTGAAGGCCGTGCTCGGCGGCGCGCGCATCTACCCCATCGAGGGCGGAAC
>CALFYL010000061.1 GCA_937952135.1 uncultured Planctomycetia bacterium | reverse complement strand
TCGTCGTACAGCGACCAGACGTCCTGCTGGTTGCACCACTCGACTTCGCGGCCGGCTGCGCGCTTCGACACGACCACGGTCTTGTTCGACAGCGCGTACTTCTCGACGAAGTGCGCGAAGCGCAGCTCGTCCGTATCGAGCACGCGGAACACCACGGCGCCGGTCGCGATGACGAGCAGCGCCCAGCGCGCGAGCGTTTTGCTGTTCACGACTCAGCTCTCCGGCGGCCGCAGAAGGCGCCGCATCTCGTCGACCGCTGGAACGCGGCCCGCTGCCACGACCTTTCCGTCGACGATGAGCGCCGGCGTGACCATCACTCCGAAGTCGGCGAACTTGAGGAAGTCGGTGACCTTCTCGAGGTCATAGTCGAGCCCGAGCTCGTCGGCGACTCTCGTGGTCAAGTCGGTGAGGCGTACGCACTTTGCGCAGCCTGTCCCGAGCACTTGGATTTTCTGTCGGTTCATGGGAGCGGCGTGGCCACGAGGCCGAAGACCCAACCGGTGGCGGCGGCCAGAAGCACCACCAGCAGGGCGAATGTCAGGGTTTTTCTCCAACCGAGGATCGTGGAGAGCACGACCAAGCTCGGGAGGCTCAAGGCGGGGCCGGCGAGCAACAAAGTGAGTGCGGGCCCTTGGCCCATGCCGTTGCCCATCAGCCCCTGAAGGATGGGGATTTCGGTGAGCGTCGCGAAGTACATCAGCGCGCCCGAGACAGCGGCGAAGGCATTGGCGCCGAGGGAGTTTCCGCCGACGGAGTTCGAGATCCACTCGGACGGAATCAGCGCCTCGTGGCCAGGACGGCCGAGAAGGAAACCCGCTGCGAACACCCCGGCGATCAGCAGCGGAAAGATCAACTTCACGGTGCTCCAGGTTTGGTCGAACCATTCGCGCGCCTCTCCCTCGCGCTTCCATGTCGCGAGCCCGAGCGCCGTGACCGCGACGATCATCGCCAGCTCGGGATGCTCTGGAACCGCGAGAGCCGCCGCGGCGACGGCGGCCACCGAAAGAAGCACGTGCGCGCCGGCGAGACCGATCCAGCGCCAGCTCATGTACGCGAAGATCAAGCCGGCTGCGCCCGTGAGGCGCCACTTGAGCGCGAACACCGCTGCGAACAGTCCGTCGTCCTGCCGCGGATGGGCCCAGTTCGCGAAGACGAGGATGGCGACCATCGATGCGAAGAACGCTGCGGTCTGCCAGAGCGGCCGTGGCGCCGGAGGCGTCGGGAGCTCCGCGAACGCCGTGGCGCGCGCCTCTTGCTCCGCGCGGAACAGGCGGTGCATCGCGAGTCCGAGAACGACGCTGAAGAGAACCGCGGCGACACCGCGGGCGAGGCCGAGCTCGAAGCCGAGAACCTTGGCCGTCAGCGTGATCGCGAGCACGTTGATCGCGGGGCCTGAGTAGAGAAAGGCCGTTGCCGGACCAAGCCCCGCTCCCATTCGGTAGATCCCCGCGAAGAGCGGCAACACGGTGCACGAGCACACGGCCAGGATCGTCCCGGAAACGGAGGCGACGCCGTAGGCGACCGGGCGCTTGGATTTGGGGCCGAGATAGCGCAAGACGGAGGCCGACGAGATGAACGCGGCAATGGCGCCGGCGATCCAGAACGCTGGCAGCAGGCAGAGCGCGATGTGCTCGCGGGCGTAATCGCGAGTCAGCGCCAGCGACTCGCCGACGGCGGTCTGGAAGCGCGCATCGCCAACTGGCAAGAAGTAGAGTGCGGCAAAGATCGCGACGAAGATCGCCAGTCGCCGAAGCTCGAGTTTGGATTCAGGACTCATGAGCGCACTTCACTTGCAGCACGTCCGAAGCTGGACGCGCTGACCGCGCGCGGCCGCGTGCAGGCACGCGCTGAACGACGCAACGCACTCCAGCGCCAGGCTGTAGTGGATGTGCGCGCCGCGCCTTTCGTCGCGCACCACGCCCGCCTCCCGCAGCACGGCCAAATGGCGCGAGACCGTGCTCCAGGACGAGCCGACGAGCTCCACGAGTTCCTGCACGCAGTGATCGCGTCGCGAGAGCGCGTCCACGATCTGCAGCCTCCCGGCATGTCCGAGCGCCCTGAAGACGAGCACGGGGTCGAGCCTTTGGAGCGACGTGTTCACGCAGCCCAATTGCGCCATTACGCGAAACGGCAAAATGGGAGCGAGTGCGCAGAACGCGTTCGCATGTGTCGCACCTGGCTCGACGCTGCGTGCTTTCGCTTGGCGGGAGTGGCCGCTTTGGCCCGTGCGTACTTGTGCGGCGATGCGCGTGCGAAGCGCCGCCGCGAGCTAACGCCGACCGAGCGCCTCGACCGTCGCGTCGACCGTGGCTTCGGTGGAGACGACCTCGGAGTAGCCGAAGTCGCGCCGCGCCGGCGCCATGTCGTAGGAGTGCGACGTGCCGAGCTGCAGTGCGACGAAGCGCGTGAGCGGCGGCTCCGACGAGCGCAGCGAGAGCTTCCAGAGCGCCTCGAGCGTCGCGCCCAGCGCGTAGGCGCTGCGCAGCGAGAGCGAGCGCGAGACGGGCGGAATCTGAAAGCGCGCCAGCAACGCATCGATCCACGGCCAGAGCTTCACGGGCTCTTCCTGGCCGATGAAATAGGCGCGGCCGGCGTGCGGTGCGCCGAGCGAGAGCGCGTCGGCGGCGAGCAGGTGCGCGTGCGCGGCGTTCTGGACGGCGCACAGCGTGACTTCGTTGGCGCCGTCGCCGATGCGCACGAGCTTGCCGGCGCGAGCGCGCGCGAGCAGCCGCGGGATCAGGTGCGGATCGCCGGGACCGAAGATCAGGTGCGGGCGCAGCGCGCACGTGGCGAGCCCCCAGCGTCCGTTCGCGGCGAGCACGAGCTGCTCGGCGCGCGCCTTGGTCTCGGGGTACGCGCAGAGATAGCGGCCGGGATAGGGGAGCTCGTTCGAGGCGCGCACGTGGTCGTTGCCGCCGAAGACGACGCTCGGAGAGCTCGTGAACACGAGCTTCGGCACGCGGCGCGCTTCGCAGGTCGCGAGGACGTTCTGCGTGCCGGTCACGTTGCTCGCGACGTACTCCGCCCGCGGGCCCCAAACGCCGGTCTTCGCCGCGACGTGGAAGACGCAGTCGACGTTCTTGAAGGCGTTGCGCAGCGCTTCGCGATCCGCGAGGTCGAGGGCGACGACGCGCGCGCCGAGCCGCTCGAGCTCCGGCGCCGGCCGCCGCGTTCCCGCGAGCACTTCGTCGCCGCGTTCTCGCAGCGCGCGCACGATCGCACTTCCGAGGAACCCGTTGGCGCCGGTGACCAGCGCTCTCACGCGAGCTGCTCCCGCGCCCAGCGCTTCAGCTCGCCGCGGTCGATCTTCGCGTTGTGGCGCACGTCGACCGGCAGCGCGCGGCGGAAGAGCACGTGCTCGACGCGCGCTCCGAGCGGATGCGACGCGCCCGCGGCGCGAAGTTCGGCCGTGAGCCGGCGCCGCGCAGCCTCGTCCGCGGGCCACATCTCCGGGTGGGGCTCGACCACGAGCACGGGCTGCTCCCGGCCGCGCTCGCCGATGCCGACGAGCGCGCAGCGCGAGAGCGCCACGTGCGAGCGAAACACGTTCTCCACGCCCACAGGACCGAACACGCCGTGCTCGGTATCGAGGCGGTGCGTCTTGCGGCCCTGGAACCAGATCGCGCCGCCTTCGTCGATGCGCACGAGGTCGCCCATGCGGTGCCAGATCCGGCCTGCGTCGCGGATCTTCGACGCCGCGTTGGCACCGGGCTCCGACGCGTACTCCCGCGTCACCTGGTTTCCGCTCACCACGAGCTCGCCGAGCTCGCCCGGCCGCACGAGCAATTCGTCGCTCCACGTCGCGACGGGCTCGTCCGAGATCGCGAGGACGCGCACTTCGCAGTTCGGCGCCGGCCGTCCGACGAAGTTGCCCTCGCCGCACGCGGTTCGGTCGCGCAGCTCGAGGATTTCGCGGCCCGACGCGCTCGATACGGGCAGCGCCTCCGTGGCGCCGTACGGCGTGTGCACGTCGCCATCGGGCAGCACAGCGCGGCATTCCTCGACCAGGTTCGGGTGCACGGGCGCGCCCGCGATCATCAACCGCTTCAGCCCGTCGAGCTTCACACCGCGCTGCGCGCACCACGGCGCGACGCGGCGCCAGATCGCTGGCGATCCGAAGCACTGCACGGCGCCGTGAGCTTGGATCGCGCGCACAACCTCCTCGGGTCGCGCGCGCGCCGGCTTCGAGAAGTCGATGCGTGGGAGCACCGTCGTGAGTCCGAGCGCCGGTCCGAACAACGCGAAGGGCGCGAAGCACGCGACATCGACTTCGCCTTCGCGCATGCCGTACAGCTCGCGCAGGGCGGCGGTCTGCGCGCAGCACATGCCGTGGGTGTACACGACGCCCTTCGCGGGTCCGGTGCTGCCCGAGGTGAACAGGATGGCCGCGGGGTCGTCGGAGAACGTGGACGCGGGTTCGAACGCTCCGTCGCCGTCGCTGTCGACGAGCTTGTTCAGCGGCGTTGCGCCGAGCGCGAAGCGATCGGTGGTCAGGCTCACGTCGACCGAGCGGAACGCACGGCCGAACACGAGCTTGAGCAAGCTCGCGGCGGTCGTACCGACGAATCCGCGCGGCGCGAGTCGTTCGACGCAGGCGAGCAGCCCAGAGAGGCCCATGGCGGGATCGATGAGCGCCGGGACGGCCCCGATTCGGAACAGTGCGAACAAGAGCGCCGCCCACTCGGCGCCGGGGCGCACGAGCACGAGCACGCGGTCGCCGCGCTGGATTCCCGAGCGCCGTGTCGCGTGGGCGAGCAGGTCGATGCGGCGCTCGAGCTCAGCGAATGGGGTCGCGCGCCAGCCGGCGCCCGCGGGTTCGATCAGCGCAGCTTGCGCCGGTGCGCGCCGCGCCTGCGCGCGCACGAGGTCGGCGACGTTGACGAGCTCGCTCACGGCTGCGTCGGGTTGCCGGCGAGGAAGGCCTCGAGCCACGCGCGCACCTGCTCGGGCTCGTCCTCGCTGACCCAGTGACCGGCGTTTTCGGCGACGTGCACCTGGGCCTTGGGGAAGCGCGCGCGCCACTGCTCGAGGTACCACGGAGTGAAGCACCAGTCGCGCAGGCCCCACACGATGCACATGGGTTTGCCCGCGAGCTTCGGCAGGCCGCGTTCGATCGCCTCGAGCGTCGCCCACGTCGGGTGCGACTTCGCGAGCGGGATGTCCTCGACGAAGCGCAGCGTGGCGATGCGCTCCTTCCAGTTCGAGTACGGCGCGAGCATGCCCTCCGCAGCCGCGCCCTGGAGTCCGCCTCGCTTTTCGGTCGCCATCACGCGCGCGGCCGCGGCGAAGGCGTTGAACCCGCGCACCGCGAGCGCGCCGAACAGCGGCGTGCGGCACACTCGGATGCGCAGCGGCGCCTTGCCGCCCGTGAATGCGGCGGTGTTCATCACGACGAGGCGCGCGATTCGCTCAGGAAAACGCGTGGCTAGGCCCATTCCGATCGCGCCGCCCCAGTCGTGGACGACGAGCGTGATGCGCTTCAGGTCGAGCGCCTCGACGAGCTTCACGAGGTTCGCGACGTGCTGCTCGAGCGTGTAGGGGTAGTCCTCGGGCTTGTCGGACCAGCCGCAGCCGATGTGGTCGGGCGCGACGCAGCGCAGGCGCGCGCTGAAGGACGCGAGGAGCTTGCGCCACAGGAACGACCAAGTCGGATTGCCGTGCACGAAGAGCATCGGCTCGGCGTCGCGCGGACCCTCGTCGACGTAGTGCAGCGAAGCGCCGCCCACATCGAGGAAGTGCGGCTCGAAGGGGTACTCCGCGGCGAACGGCTTGGAGCGCGCCCTCGCGCGCTCGGCTCGATCGAGCACGAAGCTCACGGCGCGCTCTCCACGCTCTGTCCGATCGGCGTGGCGATCGAGATCCACGTGGCGTCGCGGTCGTCCGCGCTGCTCACCGATGCGACGAAGCGCGCGTCGACGAGCTGTTGCACGCGCCGAAGCGCTCCATCGCACTCGATTCGCAGCACGTCCGGCCCCTCGAGCGCGACGACCCGGCACTCGCTCAACTTCGCGAGGCCCGCGCCGAGTTCCTTGAGGACCGCCTCCTTCGCGGTCCAAGCGCGCAAGAACATCGTCGGCGTCAGCTCGCCCAAGAGCGCGAGTTCGCGCACGCTCAGCACGCGCTCGACGACCTCGGCGCGCGCGTCGCGGTGCGTTTCGATGTCGACGCCGACGCCGGCATCGCACACGACTCCGGCGACGTGCGCCGTCGTGTGGCTCACGGACCAGTGCCAGCCGTCGCGGGCGAGCGGCACGTCCTCGGCGTTCTTCTCGAAACGCGGGGCCGGCGCGCCGACCGCCTGGGCGGAGAGCCGGGCCGCGCGGCGCGCGTGCTCGGATTGCAACGCCACGCGTTCGCGCCCGCGTTCGGGCGAGCTCGGAGTCGGAGCGACGACCACGCACAGGGCTCGGGTCGAGCTCACGGCGCCGGCGGCGCCTGCGAGAAGCGGCGCACGATTTCCTTGTCGAAGAAGTTGAAGCCCATGCCGGCGTCGACGACCAGCCCCTGGCCGTTCACTCCGCTCGAGCGTTCGGAGAGCAGGAACAGCGCGACGTTCGCGACTTCGTCGGTCCTGAGCGCGGCGTGGCGCAGCGTTGCACCCTCGGCGAACAGGTAGTTGTCCATGTAGCCTGGAATCCCGGCGGAGGCGGAGGTCTTCAGCGGACCCGCCTTCACCGCGTTGAAGCGCACACCTCGCTCGGCGAAGGACTTTGCGAGGAACACGACGGCGGCGTCGAGCGCGGCCTTGACCGGCGCCATGTAGCCGTAGCTCTCGGCGGCCATCGTGGTGGTCGAGATCGAAATCGTCACGACCGAGGCCACGGGCGCGAAGTGCGGCTTGAAGGCGTTCGCGAGGGCGACGAGCGAGAAGCACGAGATGTCGACGGCTTGCAGGAAGTCGGCGCGCGAGGTTTCGTCGAAGGGCTGGAGTCCCTTGGAGTAGTTCGCGAAGGCGATCGAGTGCACGAGGCCCGCGATGGGGCCGTGCGCGGCGGCGATCGCTTGCGACGCGGCGTCGATCTGGTCCTGGTGCTCGACATCGCAGACGTAGACCGGCGACGGCGCGAGCAGCTTCTCGACCTCGGACTTGCGCGCCTCGCTCCGCACCATGTGCACGACGTTCGCGCCGGCGTCGCGCAGCGCCTTGTGCGCGAAGTACGCGACGCTCTTGCGGTTCGCGACGCCCGTGACGACGACGGTCTTGCCCGCCAGGCCCAGGAAATCGGCCGGATTGCTCGGGGAAGGGCTCATTCGGCGTTCGAAGCGCTGGTGACGGCGACGACGAGCTTCGCGCGCAGCACCGTTTGACCTTCGCAGAGGATCTTCACGTCGACGTAGCGCGCCGGGCCGACCCGTTCGTCGAGCGCGACCTCGCAGCGCAGCGTTTCCCCGGGCCGCACCATGCGCTTGAAGCGCGCGTCGGCGATCTTCGTGAGCACCGGCGTCGCGTTCGGCTCGCGCGGATCGTTCGCGAACAGGATGGCCGAGCTCTGCGCGGCCATCTCGCACAGCAAGACGCCCGGCAGGATCGGATTGCCCGGGTAGTGGCCGCGGAAGAAGGGCGCGTCGACCTTCGCCAGCCATTCGGTGACGACGCGCTTCTCGTCGCGCTCGACGATGCGGTCGACGAACAGGAACGGCTCGCGGTGGGGGAGCACCGCGTGCACGGCGTCGAGCGGGTCGGCTTGGCTCATGGGGCGGCTCATGGGCGAGTCGGGAGCAGGGAGTGGAGTTGCTGGTCGACCTTGTTGGCGGTGATCACGCCGTAGTTCGCGGCGCCGAGCCAGCCGGACATGATGATGCCCACCGAGCCGGAGTGGTGCAGGCCCTCGATCTGCTGCGCGAGCCCCATGCTGTACTCGAGGCCTTCGAACTTGGTGCCGAAGGACGCCCCGCGCCAGTGCTGCGTGTAGAACTCGAAGGTGCGCGGCGTGGCGGCCTCGACGTGGTCGAGCTTCGAACGAACGTCGGGCACGTAGCGCTCGAGGCACGCGAGCGTGTCCTCGATGAGGCGCTGCTTCTCGCGCTCGTACGCCGGCTCGTCGAGCGCCGCCCAGTCGGACCAGTTGGCGTTCGTGGAGCTCACCACCGTGTAGCGCTCCGAACCCGGCCGCGTCTTGGGGTAGTAGAACGAGAAGGTCCGCGATTCGCCGTGCAGATCGCACAGCGCGCTCGAATCGAAGCTCGGTCGCGTCGAAGTGAAGAGCAGGTCGGTGACCCAGGGAATCGACGCGCCAGCCCGCAGGCCCATGTAGACTTGGCAGCTTGAGTTGTTGAGCCGCACGGCGCGCACGCCCTCCAAGAACTCCGGCGCGAAGTGCTCCTCGCCGACGAGCTTCAGGATCGTGTGCTTGAGGTTCGCGTTGGAGATCACCGCGCGAGCGGCGAGGAAGCGTCCGTCCGCCTGCACGCCGGCGACGCGGCCGTTCTCCACCACGATGCGCTCGACCTGCGCGTTGTTGAACAGCTCGACGCCGTTGCGCTCGAGCTCGTCCTTCATGGCGCGGATCAGCCAGTCCGTTCCGCCGGTGAAGGTGTACACGCCCTTCGACATGAAGTTCGAGAACACGATCGCGTAGGTGATCGCCGGGTCGTCCATTGTGGAGCCGTTCGCGTACGCGATCGGCTCGAGCAGGAGACGGTGGATGTCGTTGCGGCCCGGGAAGAAGCGCTCGAAGACGTCGGCGACGGTGTCGGTGGGGTCGTCGTAGAAGTTCAGCGAGCGCAGGTAGTCGAAGAACGCCTGCACGTGAGCGCGTGCTTGTCCGAAGACGTTCACGAGCTTGTCGGTGAAATCCTCGCGCGTGAAGGTCGTGTCGAACCCGAACTGCGGGTTGTCGAAGCGAACGCCGTCGAGCTGGGTGATGCGGCTCGCGATGTCGGCGGTCCAGTAGCGCTTGCACGTCTTGATCATCCCGACCGGGAAGCCGTGCAGCGAAATGTCGAAGATGTGCCCGCCGCGGCGTTTGAACCACGTTGCCATGCCGCCGAAGTTGTAGTGCTGTTCGAGCAGCGCGACCTTGTAGCCGAGTCGGCCGAGCACGTTCGCCGCCGTCATCCCCGCGAGTCCGCTGCCGACCACCACCAGGTCGTAGCCCGCCTTCGCGTTCGCCACCGAGCTCGTGGCGCGCGGCTTCTTCCCGTCGCTCGAGCCCTTGAAGTACTTGCGCTCGCTCATTGCGTCGCCTGCGGCTCCAGGAGCGTGCGGTTGGCGATCAAGATGCCCGAGAGCAGCGCGCCCACGATGCCGACGAGCCCTTGGTCGGTGCCGAGGATGTGCAGGCCGCGCACGCCGCTCGCGCCGTCCCGAACCTTGCGCGGGCTGCCGTACACCGCTCCGCCGCGCTTGCCCGTGTAGCGCTCGATCGTCAGCGGCGTGAACGAGTCGCTCCAACGCGCGTGCAACCGAGCATCGGCGCCGAACTTTGCGATCGTGGCCTGCACCGCGTCGTACACGCGAGCTTTCTCAGCCGCGTAGCTCTCGGGCGGCAGCGCCTTCCACGCGGAGTGATTCGCCATCACCGTCGCGCGCAGCATGCCTTCCTCGAGCGGCGTCTCGGTCGCGTAGTTGTTCGGGCAGGTCAGCACGCCGCTGCGCAGATCGACGAGCCCCTCGGGCCTCGCGTAGTGGAACGTCTCACCTTCGTTGAAGAACGTGATCGTGGCCTCGTGGCCGAGCTCGCGCGGCTCGCAGTCGAGCACCGTCGTCGTCTCGAAGAAGGACAACTTCCCGATGTCCTGCGGATCGGCGTCCTGGCCGCACAGCTCGCGAGTCTCGACGAGCCCCGCCGACGAGAGCACGCACTCGCACTCCAGCGCCCGTCCGTCGTCGAGCTCGACGCCGCGCGCGGCGCCCTTCTCCACCACGATCCGCTTCACGCCCGTGCGCGTGAGCAATTCGCCGCCTTCGGCGCGCAGCCGCTCGCGCAACACGTCGAGGATGCGCTTCACGCCGCTCTCGGGCCGCGCCATGCCTTCGACGTGGATGCTGCGGAACAGCACGCCGTAGTCGTTCC
>CALFYL010000060.1 GCA_937952135.1 uncultured Planctomycetia bacterium | reverse complement strand
TCGCGCGCTTCTTCACGCTCGAGTTCTTCCACCTGCTCGGCTACCGCAAGCACGTCGAACGCGAGCAGCGCATGGTCTTCTCGCGCCGCAACGACCGGCTGTAGCGAGCGCGGGATCGCTCGAGAGAATCGACCCGGGCCGCGCGTCGCGAAGACGGGCGGCCCGGTGAAGTTCAGGGGGACACTGCGCGGCAACGGAGGCGAGCGCTCAGGGAGCGACCTCCAACTGCAACGCATTCGAGAGGCTCGTGCCCTTCGGACTCGCCGCTCGAACCGATCAGCGCCTGGCAACCGTTCGAAGTCGTTCCCGCGGCGCAGTAGGTCGTCGGCGGCGCAACCACGCCGTGCGCCCAGCGCGCGAGGTTTTGGATCGGATTCGGATCGAAGGTGAAGAACTCGCCGCCGACGTAGAGATTCGTCTCCGTCGGCGAGCAGCGTCCTCGCGCGGGCGACGCCAACCTTGCGGGCGGACGCGGCCTCGTGTTAAGCCATCGGCCGCATGATGCGCCGCGCGCTCGAGAGCCGAATTCGCCGTGCGCGACCGCGCGCGTTCGCGCTGTGGTTCCTCGCGCCGCTGTTCGTCTTCGTGCAGCTCCTCGGCGGCCGAGGTGCGTTGGTGCACTCGCACGGCGAGGAAGGTCCGCACGCCCACTTCCTGCCCGCCGCGCCGAGCTCAGGCGCCGCCGACGCTTCGTGGCACGCCGAAGCGCACCGTCACACGGACGGGGACCACGCGCTCGAGACCGCGCAGTTGCGGCGCGAGCACGAGAGCGATCACGGGCACGAGCACGACGAAGACTCGCCATCGCGCGCGCGCTTCACGGCCGCCGCCGACTCTCCGCTCGGAGTTCCGAGCGGCGTGCTCGTCGACACTTCGGGCGAGGAGCTCGGCGCCGCGCAGCGCGTGCTCGGGCGACGCTGGACCGCCTTCGCCGCGCCGCCCATGAGCACCCTGGCGCCGCCGGAGTCGATCCACCTGCGTCCGCCACGGGCGGCGTCGGTCGGCCCAGCGCACCTGTCGGTTCGTCGCGAGCGCTCGGGTGCGGCGTTGGTGCTGAGTTCCAGTCGAGCGCTCCGGATCTAGCGCGCCTCGCCCCGCTCGTCTCGAGCGGGGTTCGTGAGGTGCGCGATCGGACGTCCGCGATCGCGCCTTTCGTGTCGATCCCGGCGCCTTCGGAGCCCTCGTGATGCCTCGTCTGTCCGTTCTCTCCGTGCTTGTTCCCGTCTGCTTCGCGCTCGTCCCAGGCTGCGATGCGTTCACCTCGCGCTCGAACGCGAGCGAGGCGAGCCCGTCGCAGCCCGCAGCGCTCGAACCCGAGTCGAAGACGGTGTTCGGTGAGCGTGCGCTGCTCTTCATGGAGTTCCCGCCGCTCGTGCGCGGAACCCCGGCGCGTTTTCTCGCGCACTTCACGGTGCTCGCAACCGGTGAGCCCGTGCGCAGCGGTCGAGTCGCGCTCGTGATCGGCTCGACGACGCTCGTCGCCGACGCCGCCAAGCGCGACGGGCTGTTCGTTCCCGAAGGCGCCGTCGCCGAGGCCGGAACGCATCGGGCGAGGCTCACGGTGACGTCGCAGCAAGTCGAGGAAGTGCTCGAGCTCGGCGAGATCCGCGTCTTCGCCGACGAAGCGGCCGCGCGGGCCGCGAGCGCGAACGCCGAAGGAAACGAGAACGCGAACGGGATCGGGTTCCTGCTGGAACAGCAGTGGAAGGTGAAGCTGACGCTCGCCGAAGCGGGCCCGCGCGAGCTCGCGAAGCAACTGTCGGTTCCGGCCGCCACGCGTGCGCCCGAACGTGCGCGCGCGGTGGTCTCGCCGCCGGCCGCGGGCCGTCTGCTCGCGCCGCCCTCGGGCCGCCTGGCGCGAACGGGCGAACGCGTCGAGGCCGGACAGGTGCTGGCGCGGATCGAGCCGCCGCTGACGGCGTCCGAGCTCGCGCAACTGCGAGCGCTCGAGCTCGAGGTCGAGCTCAAGAGGCTGGAGACAACGCGCGCCGTGCTCGAGGTTCAGGCGCGGCTGCGCGTCGCGGAGCGCGAGTTGGAGCGCGTCCGCGAGCTCGGCAAGGAAGGCCTGAGCACCGGGCCGCGACTCGACCAGGCGGAGCAGGGCGTGTCGGTGGCGCGCGGCGACCTCGAAGCGGCGCAAGCGGCGGCGGTGGCGCTCGAACGCGTTGCGAGCGAGCGCTCGAAGCGCGAGGGCGACGGCGATCGCGGGCTGCGGCTCGAGCTGCGCGCGCCGATCGCGGGCACGGTCGTCTCGACGCGCAAGAGCGAAGGAGAGGTCGCGGACCTCGGCGACGAGCTGTTCGAGATCCTCGACACGTCGACGCTGTGGATCGAGGGCCGCGTCGGCGAGTTCGACATCCCCGCGCTGGCGCAGGTCCGCGCCGCGCAGGTGTCGTTCCCAGCGCTCGAGTCCGCTCCGCTCGAGATCCACGCCACCGCGCTCGCGGGCGCGTACGTCTCCCCCACCGTCGACCCCGAGTCGCGCACCTTCGCGCTGCGCTACGAGCTTCCGAACCCGAGCAACGAGCTCAAGCACGGCATGCTCGCGCGGCTGACGCTCACCACGGAGCGCGTGAGCGCCGCCGTCGCGATTCCAGCCAAAGCCATCGTGATGGACCAGGGACTGCCGACGGCCTACGTGATGGTTTCGGGCGAGACGTTCGAGCGCCGCGACCTGGAGCTCGGCCTGCGCGACGGCGAGTTCGTCGAAGTTCGCGCCGGCATCGCCGCTGGCGAGCGGGTTGCAACTCACGCGGCGCACCTCGTGCGGCTCGCCTCGCTCTCGCCCGCGTCCTTCGGCGCCGGCCACGCGCACTGAAGCGGGGTCACCCACGTGCTCAACCTGCTGATTCGCTGGTCGCTCGCCAACCGTGCGACGGTCCTTCCGCTCTCGCTGCTCGTCATGGCGCTCGGTGCGTTCGTCACGCTCCGCATGCCCGTCGACGTCTTCCCCGACCTCACGGCGCCGACGGTGTCCGTGCTCGTCGAAGGCCGCGGACTCTCGCCGCAGGAGATGGAGACGCTGGTCACGTTTCCGATCGAGAGCGCGATGAACGGCGCGGCCCAAGTGCGCCGCGTGCGTTCGGGCACCGCGCTCGGCATCGCCGTCGTGTGGGTCGAGTTCGAATGGGGCACGGACATCTTCCGCGCGCGGCAGACGGTCACCGAACGGCTCGGCGCGCTCGCGGGCAGCCTGCCGCCGCAGGTCGAGCCGCCGAAGCTCGCGCCGGTCTCGTCGATCATGGGCGAGATCCTGTTCGTCTCGCTGACCTCGCAGCAGCACGACTCGCTCGAGCTGCGAACCACGGCGACCACGCAGGTGCGCCGCCGCCTGCTGTCGGTCGCCGGCGTTTCGCAGGTCACGCCGATCGGAGGCGACACGAAGCAGTACCAGGTCGTGCTCTCGCCGGAGTTGCTGCGCGGCTACGGGCTCACCGCGCGGGACGTGCAGTCCGCGCTCGAGCAAGCGAACGAAAATCTGTCGGCCGGCGTGCTCCATTCGGGCGCGCAGGAGTACGTCGTCGAAGGCATCGGTCGCCTTCGAACGCTCGAGGACATCGCAGGAACGCCGGTGCAGATCCGCGCGGGCGTTCCGATCCTCGTCCGCGACCTCGGCGCGGTCCGACTCGGGCCGGGCATCCGGCGCGGCACGGGCTCGGCCGCGCGCCGCGCGCCCGACGGAACTCCGATCCTCGAGCCCGCGGTGATCCTCGCCATCCAGAAGCAGCCCGGCGCCAACACGCTCGAGCTGACGAAGCGGCTCGATACGACGCTCGAGGAGATCCAAGCGGGACTTCCGGCCGGAATGCTCATCAACAAGGACTTGTTCCGCCAGTCGACGTTCATCGAGCACTCGGTCGCCAACACGGCCATCGCACTGCTCGAAGGAGCGCTGATGGTCGTGATCGTGGTGCTCGCCTTCCTCGCGAGCCTCCGCGCGAGCTTGATCACGCTGATCGCGCTGCCGCTCTCGCTTCTCACGGCGGTGCTCGCACTCCAGGCGCTCGGCGCGAACATCAACACGATGACCCTGGGCGGCATGGCCATCGCGATCGGCGCGCTGGTCGACGACGCGATCATCGACGTCGAGAACGTCGTCCGGCGGCTGCGCGAGAACGCCGCGCTGCCGGAGCTGAGGCGGCGCTCGGCGTTCGCGGTGATCTACGACGCCAGCGTCGAGGTGCGCGCGTCGATCGTGTTCGCCACGCTGATCATCCTGCTCGTGTTCCTGCCGCTGTTCTTCCTCTCGGGGGTCGAAGGCCGGCTCCTTCAGCCGCTCGGACTCGCGTTCACGATCTCGCTCGCGGCGTCGATGGTCACCGCGCTGACGCTGACCCCGGCGCTTTGCCTGCTGCTGCTTCCGACGAGCGCCACGGTCCGATCGACGCGCGAGCCACCGCTCGTGCGCCTGCTGCAGCGCGGCTACCGGGCGCCGCTCGACTGGGCGCTGCGCCACCCGTGGCGGCTCGCCGTTCCGAGCACGGCCCTCTTCGCTGCCGCCACCGTCGCCGGGCTTTCGATGGGGCGCGAGTTCCTGCCGGAGTTCAACGAGGGCGCGCTCGTGGTCGGCGTGGTCACCGTGCCCGGCACGTCGCTGCCCGAGAGCGACGCGCTCGCGCAGATCGTCGAAGAGACGCTCATGCGCCACCCCGAGATCGCGGCCATCGGACGGCGCACCGGACGCGCGGAGGAGGACGAGCACGTGCAAGGCGTCGAGGCGAGCGAGATCGACCTCACGCTCGACATGGAAGCGCCGGCGCGCGCTGGACTTCCCAAACGCACGAAGCGCGAGCTGCTCGAGGCGCTGCGCGCCGATCTCGCCGCGATCCCCGGGATCCAGGCGACCCTCGGCCAGCCCATCGGCCACCGCATCGACCACATGCTCTCGGGCACGCGCGCCAGCATCGCGGTCAAGCTGTTCGGCGACGACCTGAACGTGCTGCAGTCGACGGCGCGCGAGATCGAAGCGCTGATGGCGGAGATCCCCGGAGTCGTCGATCTGTCGGTCGACCAGCAGGCCCTCACGCCGACGACGCGCGTCGAGTTCGACCGCGCCGCCCTCGCCGCCCACGGGCTGCGCATCGAGGACGCTGCGCGGGCGCTCGAATACGCAACGCGCGGCCGCGTCGTCGGCCAGGTGTTCGAGGGACTGAACGCCTTCGAGCTCGTCGTGCGCGTCGGCGAGCTGAGCGAGCTCGGCCCCGACTCGCTCGCCGCCGTCACGGTCGAGACGCCCGGCGGCGCCCGCCTGCCGCTCTCGGCGCTCGCGGCGCTCCGCGAGGACCGTTCGCCGAACTTCATCAGCCGCGAGAACGTCCAGCGCAAGATCGTCGTGATGTGCAACGTCTCCGGGCGCGACCTGCGCGGCGTCGTCGACGACATCCGGACGGCGATCGAGTCCCGAGTGACTCTGCCGACGGGCTACTACGTCGAGTACGGCGGTCAGTTCGAGAGCGCCGCGTCGACGGGACGGCTGCTCGTCCTGCTGGGCGCGGCGATCGTCGTCGGCATCGCGTGCCTGCTCTATTTCATGTTCCGCTCGGCGCGCGACGTCGCGCTGATCATGGTCAACCTGCCGCTCGCGGGCATCGGCGGCGTCCTGGGCGTCTACTTGACGAACGGAGTGCTCTCGGTGGCCTCGATGATCGGCTTCATCACGGTCTTCGGCATCGCGGCGCGCAACGGGATCATGCTCGTCGCGCACATCCGCCACCTTCAGCGCGTCGAAAACGTCGAGGATTTCCGCGAAGCGGTGCGCCGCGGCGCGCTGGAGCGGCTCTCTCCGATCCTGATGACCGCGCTGGCGTCCGGACTGGCCCTCGTTCCGCTCGCGCTGCGCGGCGAAGAGCCTGGAAACGAGATCCTCACGCCCATGGCGACCGTGATCCTGTTCGGGCTGCTGTCGTCGACTCTGCTCAACATGCTGCTCGTACCCGCCCTCTTCCTGCGTTTTGGGGCGCCGGCGTCGGCCGCCGCGCCCGAGGCCTTCGATTCGGAGCTCGCTCATGCGGCGCAATGACTCCCTTGCAAGCGGTTGGATCGTCCTCGGCCTCGCCTTCGCGAGTTGCGCGACGGTCGTCGATCCGCAGCCGGACTTCGCGGCCGCTCGCGCGCAGGTGCAAGCGACGACCGGGATCGCAGCGGCGTTCGATCCCCGTGCGCCCTTGCTCTCCGAAGAGCAACTTCGCGAGCACTTCGCCGACGGCTTGACGCTCGACGAGGCGCTCACGCTCGCGCTGACGAACAACCGCCGGCTCCAGGCGGGTTTTCTCGAGCTCGGCGTCGGCCGCGCGGACTTCGTGCAAGCCGGGCTGCTGCGCAACCCTCGCTTGAGCTTGTCGTTCCTGTGGCCCTCGGGCGGCGGCGCCGAACGCGTCGGAGCGAGCCTCCTCGGCAGCGTGGCCGACTTGTGGCAGCTCCGCCAGCGCGAACGCTTTGCGAGCCTCAACCAGGATCTGCGCCTGCTCGAAGTTTCACGCTTCGCGGGCGAGCTCGTGTTCGACACGCAGTCCGCCTACTTCGAGACCCTCGCCGCGGCGCAGGCTCGCGAGGTCGCCGAGCAGAACCTCGCGCTCGCGCAGACGCTGCTTTCGAGCGTGCGACGACAGGTGGAAGTGGGTGTCGCGACGAAGACCGAGGAAGGCCTCGCGCACGGCCGCGCGCTCGACGCCGAGCTTGCGCTGCGCGCGCAGGCGGAGGCGGAATCGGAGGGCAAGCAACGGCTCGCGTCGCTGTTGTCGGTCGAGCTCGAGTCGCGCGCGATCGTGCTGACGAGCCCGTTGCCCGATCCGAGCGCGCTCGATCCGCTCGACGAGACTCTGGTGGAGCGCGGCAAGCGGGAGCGGATCCACCTGAAGTCCGCGCGCCTCGAGCTCGAGGCCGCCGAGGCCCAAGTGCGCGTCGAACGGCGCCGGCGCCTTCCGGAGGCGTCCGCAGGCCCAACCGTCGAACGTCCCGAGGTCGGAAGCTCGACGAGCTTCGTGAGCGGGATCGCGGCCGAGCTCGAAGTCCCGCTCTTCGACCGCAATCAGGCGCAAATAGCGCGCGCGGAGCACCGTCGCGACGCCGTGAAGAAGGAGCTCGAGGCGCTCACGTACGAGGTCGCGAGCGAAGTGCGCGCCGCCGCGGATCGGACGAAGGCCGCGTGGGATGCCGCCTCGTTCGCCGAGCGCGAGTTGCTGCCGCAGGCGGAGCGCAACGCCGCGCTCGCTCGCCGCGCGTACGAGCTCGGCGACGCGACCGCGCTGGAAGCCATGGAAGCCCAGAGCCGAGTGCTGCACGCGAGACGAGCGACGGTCGAGGCTCGCTTGGAGCTGTTCCGCGCGCGCCTCGAGCTCGAGCGCAGCATCGGCGCTCCCCTCGAACGCGCGGCTCGCGAGCCTCGACCCGCCGAGTGACCCGCGTTCGCAGCGCGAGCCGGCTCGAATCGGCGGGTCCGAGGCTCAGGGCTGCCGTTCGAAGGCGCCGAGGTCGAGCGCGGGCGGCGGTCCGCTGCCCGTGTCCGCCACGGCGGGATCGTCGACGCGCCGCGGCGCGCCGTCGAGGTCGAGCGGCAACAGCTCGAGCGTGTCCCCATCGCCGTCGCGGTCGCCGAGGTCGGCCGCGAGCAGGTCCGCGGCGCCGGCGTCGATGCACGGCGACGCGGGCGCGAGGCGGTAGTCGTTGTCCTCGAACGTCGCCGGATCCCCGTCGGGTCCAGCCGGGTTCGCGAACGAGGGATCGAGGTCGAAGTTGCTCGGCCCGTAGTTGACGATCGACGCGCCGGGCGCGTGGAAGGCGAGCGGGCCGCCTTCGAGGTCGCAGCGCTCGACGAAGGCCTCGACCGTGCCGAAGACCGACTGCAGCGAGTTCGGCCGGCCGACGGCGCTCACATCTCCGCGCTGGATCGTGTTCGCGAGGAAGAGCTCGGAACGGCCGAGGACCAGCATCCCCGCGCCGCGGCCCGTCGTCGCTCGATTGCCCGTGAGCGTCACGTTCTGGAAGCGCACGGCTCCGAGCGGGAGGCTGGTGGAGGTCAGCATGAACGCGCCGCCTTGGCCCGCTATGTTGCCGGCGAACAGCGAATTCGCGAGCAGGTACTGCAGGCTGACATTCGAGCCGCCGAACGACTCGATCGCTCCACCGCTCGTCGCCGCGACGTTGGCGACGAACCGGCAACCGTCGACGGTCGCCGCGAGCGGGCCGAGCTGCAGCGCGCCGCCGAGGTCGGCGTGGTTGGCGACGAACTCGCAGTCGAGCGCGGCGAAGGCGCCGGGCTGGTTGAACGGCGGCGTGACGATGAGCGCACCGCCCGACGCGCCCGCGCTCGTCGACACGTTGCGCGCGAAGCGGGAGCGCTCGATCCGGCCGCTCCGCATGTAGATCGCGCCTCCGCCCTGCACAGCGGAGTTGTCCTCGAACACGCAGTCGCGCACGTTCAGCACGCCGCCGTCGGCGAGGATCGCCCCGCCGGCGAGCAACGAATCCGGCTCGAGCGCCGAGAACTCCGCGGCGCCGTTGCGGAAGCTCAATCCTTCGAGGTTCACGACTCCGCCGTCTCGGATGCGCAGCGCTCGGCCCGCGCCGCCGAGGTCGAACACTGTGACCGCGGCGCCGTTCTGCGACTCGATCGTGAGGTCCTTGCCGCGCGTCGCGACCTCGCGGTCCTCGGAGCGTTGGTACGTGCCGTTCGACAGAAGCAGCGTGTCTCCCGGCAGCGCCGCCGCCACGGCGGGCCGGAGCGAGCGGAACGGCGCCGCGGACGTGCCGTCTCCGCCCTGCGCGGCGCTGGCCTGGACGTGCCACGTCGCCGCGAGCTCGCACTCGTCGGGCACGAGGTCGTTGTCGCGGTCCGCGCTCGCCTGAGTGTTCGTGTCGAGCACGTCGCTCACGCCGTTGAGGTTGCAGTCGAGCGCGCACGCATCGGGCGCGAGGTCGCGGTCGGCATCGGGCGCCGCGGCCGCGAGCACCTCGAGCACATCGTTGCGTCCGTTCGCGTTGCAGTCCGCGCCGCCGTCGGCGTCGATCCGCACGCGCACCAGCGGCGTCGACGGCCAGCGCTGCCCGGCGGCGTCGATCGCAAGGCCCTGGGCGAAACGCGTGCGCGCGCTCTGACCGCTCGAAAGCAGCGGCAAACGCACGTTCACTTGGAGCACGCCCGAAGCCGGGATCGTGCCGATCCGGAACGGCCGCAGGTTCGGCGGAGGCGGCACCAAGGTCACTCCGAGCACCGGCTGCGACGCGCTGAAGGTCGGCTTGTCGTCCTCGGTCACGAACACTTCGTCGCCGGGAACTCCCGTCGCTTGAACGCTCCACAGCTCACTGTCGCCGAGCACGCGCGCGGCCGAGAACACGCGAGCCGCGCCGGCGTAGGAGATGAAGAGGCCCGCGCCAAAGGTCGGCGAGCCGGGCAGGCCGTCGACGCTGCACACCGGGCACGGTCCCGCGTCGCCGCCGGAGAGCGCGGTGTCCACGAGGCGCGCCTGCGAGCTCGCGTCGGCATCGATGCCGTGGCCGCCGTTCGCGCCGTCGAACACGATGAAGTCGATGGTCCGGCCGCCGTCCCCGCCCGTCGCGACGCACGCGCCGACGTACAAGCCGCTCCCGACCAGCTCGATCGCCGAGCCGCCGTCGCCCCCGCGCGAGCCGCCACGGCCGCCGTCGCCGCCGAGCACCGTCGTCGAATAGAGCGCGAGGCTCGCGCCTTGCGCTCGAACTCCCGCGCCGCCCTTTCCGCCGTAGGTGTCGTATGCATTCGGATCGGGGTCGTCGCCTCCGAGTCCGCCGATGAGCATGCAGCGCGAGAACGCCACGCGATCGCTCGACTCGACGACCACCGCGGCCCCGCCTGCGCCGTAGAAACCCGCGCCGCTCGGCGCCGCGCCCACGCCGCCGCGGGCGGTGCAGTTGACGAGCCACACACCGCCGGCGCTGCCGGCGATCCGCACGCCCGGGGTCGACGGCTGCGTCGAGAAGGTCGCGACGCTCTCGCCGCGGAACTCGAGGCCCGCGAGCACGACCGAGCGCTGCGGGCCGATGTTCTCGA
>CALFYL010000059.1 GCA_937952135.1 uncultured Planctomycetia bacterium | reverse complement strand
GGAGGCGCTGGACGAAGCCGTCGTCGCCGACGCCCGACCTGACGTTCGCAAGCATGTAGCCCAGTAGGGGGCCGGGCTGCACGCCGCCGAGCAAGGACAGAATCAGGTGCGGAACGTGAACGATGCCGCGCCCGATTCGATCGAAGGTGTAGGAGCCGTCGCCGTCCCAGGCCTCGAGGTAGAAGGTCCGAGCCTCCTCGTTGCCGTCCTTGTCGAGCTTGTGCAGCAGCCCGACGAGTTCGTCGCGGAAGACGAGCACGCCGTTGGGGTTGTCGCGGAGGATCTCGCCGAGTTTTTCGTGCGAGGGGTCGTTCACCATGTTGCGCGGGCGACACGGCGCGACGGGCTTCTGCGCGACGACGTGCTTCGCGCGCTCGGCGAGTTCGTCGTCGTCCAAGTCATCGACCTCCCTGCCGCCCAATCGATCCCGGCGCTTCTTCCAGGCGATCTCGGCGGCCTCAAAGTCCTCGAGTTCCCGCTTGTAGATGGCGAAGGCTTCGCGTTCGATTCGCAACAACAGGCGCAGCACCTGCTTTAGCGGCGGCGATTTCATGACGCCCGGTCGACCGATGATCGCGCCCCACAAGTTCGCCACGACCAACCAGTCGTCGAACCGCTGCGGACGAATCCCGACTCGGTGCCCCAGTAGAGAGCTGAGCGCCACGAGCGCGCCGATCACAGGGAAGTCGAGCGGACACTGGATGCGTTCGGCGAGGTCGACGAGCCAGTCGCGCAGCGCGACGGGGACCAGTTCGGGGCGCATAGACAACACCGGAAGCAGGTCGCTCGGAATGGGTCGCGGCTCACCCCAGATGTCCTGGTTCGGGCCTTGGACCCCGCCCGCGAAACCAGCGGAACCCTGCGCGTCGCGCTGCCTCCAGCTCGGGTCGAGCTTGCTCCGCAGGTCGCGCCACTCCCAGTGCCGACACGAGTTGTGCTGGCAGCCAGCCGCCAGCGCTCCACTCGCAAACTGCACGACGAACGTCGCGCCGTCGGCGTGGTCGGGATTGAACGGGCAGACCGCCAGGATCCACTTCGTCCCACCGCCCCACGCGCCGCGCCTGGAGACTTCGACGCCGGCGGACGCGAGCAGCGTATCGACGTCGAACTTCTCGCCGCCGGCGCTCTTGAACGCACCGGCCTTGGTGTCGATGCGCGGCAGGCTGTCCGCCAACCGCTCCAGCAATTCGCGCGGCACGACCTGCAGCCCGCTGTCCGGCAATTTGATGCGAGACCGGCGATGCGGTCGTTCGGGAAGGGCGTCGCCTTTGCACGCGAGCGTGCCGTAGACCTTGGCAAGCTGCGCCGGGCTGTCGACGCTCTCGTCGATCTCCAGATCGTCGGTGTTGAATCGGAACGCAAGCGCGCTCAGACAGCTCTTCACCAGACCATCGTCGTCAGGCGGCAGGTCAATCGCGTAGTGAACGTTGGCACCGTTGCCACTGAGACAGCGAGCGGGCTCCGGGAACCCCATCCCTGTCAGGAACTCGACGACCGCGTGCGCAAGCTCCTTTGCTGCCGCCAGCTCGGCATCCGTCGAGGAGATTCCCGAGGGTCGCTTCGGATCGATGTCGATCATCAGCCGAACGCGACGCACGGCGTCGGCGTCCTGCGTGGTGCGCTCAGGGCACTCGACGACGCGGTTGTGGGCACGCGCCAGAAGATCGGTGCGAATGACGTTGATCGTCGCGTACACGCCCGCGCATCGCCCGTCGAGCTTGAACGCGGCGTCGACGAAGTCCTTGGGGTTGTCGAAGTAGCCCGAGACGACGCCCTTGCCGCGGACGCCTTTGACTTTCAGCGCTCGCAGTTCGACGACGCGGCCGGGCCGGTCGAAGTAGAAACTCGCGCAGCTCGCAATAGCGCTGCGAACGTCGGGCGGAGAGCCGGCGGGAGGGCGCTGGGCATGCTCCCCAGGCCTCGCTGTTCGCGACGGGGTGTCGGAGTCGGGGTGCTGGTCGTGCTTCACGACGACACCTTCGATCCGAGCCCCGAGGTCGCGATGTACGCGATCAGCGCCGTGCGGCTGACGAGCCAACGCCTGCCCACCACGGTGCCAGCTGGCTTGTCCTCGATCAGGCGCAGTTCAATAACGCCGGCAGCGTCGGGGCCGTGAATGGTGTGGAGGAGCTGCGCCAGTGCAGATTCGGCCGGCGACAGAGATTGAGAGGTTCGCTGGTGATCGGTCATCGCGGTGGTGCGCGACGACGGACGCCACGTCCGCTGGTGCGCACGCGGATTGTCCCAGCGAACAAAACGAACTAATTGACGCGAATTAGTTCGCCGCCGACGCACCTCTCGTCACGATCACAACTCACGGTGCGACGCGGTTCTGGCATCCCTAGGGTGCATCAGATTTGCGGCGCGCGGGCAGCGACATCCAATTAGTTCGTGCGCGGACGACGGGATTTGTTCGCGTTCTTGCGTCGTCGAACACGCGCTTGAGCGCTCTTCAAAAACGCGACTTCGATCTCCTGCTGCTGCGCGAACTCGGCAGGTTTCTGTCCGGATTTCTGGTAACTCCGCACCAACTCTTCGTCGCTGGCTTCATCGTACTCACGGGGTCGACCGGCTTGGGCGGAACCTCCCGTCGGCATCGGCCGAGAGCCAGAACGTCGACTCTTGTTGGCACTCGCTGGCGTGGTCGACGCGCTGCTTGGCGGAGCGCTCGGGGGGGTGTGAGGTTGAAACGAGGATCGAAGCGCGAACGCTCTCTCGCTGAGTTCCAGCCATTCGATGAGCGTGACCGCCGGCATGACCCTGATCTCGGGCGGTCTGCGCATCTGAACGCCGAAGGTCTGCGCATCAGGATCCTCCGGTTCCCGCGCCGCGAGTTGATCGGTGACCTCGAAGCGACCATGCACGGGGCGGAGGCTCGTTCGTGCCGGTAGCGTCTGGATCGTGGACCTCACCGGCGCCACGACGTGAGCGTCGGCATCCATCATCAGCCAAGTCAGGTACACCACCCAGCAGGCGACCCCAGGGTCCAACATGCGGCCGGAGTAACCCACGCGAAGGACATCCGCAGCCGAGTCCACGGCGAACAAGAGCTGGTCCTGAACGTCTCGCGGCGATTCCGCAGCGGGCTCGTGCGGAGAGCACAGGTGGTACCAGCGATAGCCCGACTGTGGTTTGACTTCGACAGGCCCAGGGACACCGAGTTCACTCGAATCGATCTCGATCTGAATGCGGTTCAGGCGCTCCATGAACTCCAAGGCAACCCGCTGCGCCAGCTTCGGTTCGCGCCCGCACGGGCATCGCTCGATCAGGGGCTCGTAGCGTGCGAGTTCGCTTCGAATCTGCAGCACTCGGCCGCCAAGCCAGGCCGCCTCCAGCTCGACGAGCCGCTTTGACCGCTCCGGTCTGATGATCGACACCGGTGTTCTCCTTTGACTTCGCGCCGCGCGGGGTTCCGACGCACCGCCAACCCGCTACTGGGAAGGCTACGGTCGGCCGCGCGAGATGTCGCTGACTCGTCGACCGCGCTCAGCGTCAATAGATTGGAACCGAAGCGAGCCAGGCACGGGCGCGCTCGCATCCCTGGTCAAGAGCGACGCGTGGGCCGAAGAACATCCGCTCCGTCGCGTCGTAGGCCCGCTGTACCTGCCGCCAGCGGTTCGACTCCCACGGCGTCAACGCGTCGTCCGCCGGCGAGACCAAACCCTTGATCTCCTTCGCGTCGAGCATCTAGGAGACCAGCGCCGACGCGCCGCCCTCGACTTGTGGCAGCCGGTCCAGCGCTTCGATGATCCGAGCGGCGTCCTCGTAGTGGCGGACGAAGCCGGCGGCGTCGCGCCCCTGGTCGTGGAAGCGTCGTCCGATGGCGTCGAGCTTCTCGATCAGCGTCACCAGCGGGTGCACGCAACGCACGGCGCGGGGCCGCGAGTCCTGGAACTCGGACAACATCCCGCGGCGTTCCAGGCGTACGAGAAGGGCACGCTTGTGCTCGCTTCGTAGCTCAGTCAACTTCGAAGACCGAGCCCGCACGATCGCCAGCTTCGATGAGCACGCCGCCGCGACCGTTGCCCGCCTTCCCCGGCGGTAAAAGCACCTCGCACCCTTCGCGGTGAATCAAAGTGATCGTCTGGAACACCGCCATCCCGTTCGCTTCGCGGCGCACCAGTGTGTGACCCTTGTTGTCGACCGGCTTGCCGCAGTCGGGGCACTCGGCGATCTGCTCGTCTTCGCGCAACAACACCATGCCGATCACGTTCGGGTCCGGTCCGTGGCAGAGGTCGCACGGGAACGGGTCTTCGCCCACGAATGCGCCGCCGTAGAGCTCCAAGAAGGCGTCGGCGCTCATACGCGCACGCTCCTGTTCGATCAGCCCGCGGTCGAGCGCCGGGTTACGCCAGCTTGCACCCGACCAGCTTTCGACTTCCGCGTCTCGCCCCCGCTGCCCGCGACGGTGCAGGCGCGCGAACCAGTCAAAGCCGTTCGGCGTCGAGATCAAGAGCGCGC
>CALFYL010000058.1 GCA_937952135.1 uncultured Planctomycetia bacterium | reverse complement strand
GCGCCGCCCACAGTTTCGGCGCGTGGATACAGTGAGTCGGTCGGAGCGCACGTCGCCTCCGACTGCACGCTCGGCCGGCTCGCTCAATCTCTTCCCCACCATGGTCAGCCTTCCTCGCCTTCTTGTCGCGGCAACGCTTACGGCGGCCCTCGCAAACGCGCAAATCGGAGTGCTCGATCAGACTTCGCCCTTCGCGAACGGCAGCCCATTCGCGTCGTTCAACGTCGACACGAGTTCGCTCGTTTGGCAAGCGCAGGTGCGCGTCGGCTTCGCCGGCCCACTCGAAGGCGTCAAGGTGCAGCTCGACGGCATCGCCGGCGCGCAAGCCTCCGTGCGCGTGAGAGTCGGCGACGGCTGGAACACCTCACCGGTCGTGTTCCAGACGCTGCTCACCAAGTCCTCGCCCGGGGTCGAGGACGTGTTCGTCGACATGCAGTCGGCAAATCTGGTGTTCGCGGTCGGCGCTACGTTCGTGCTCGAGTTCCAGGGCAATGACACCGGCTGTGGCTTGCGCGGCACGTACGGGCCGCCGAGCATGGGCGGACCGCACTATCCCGAGCCGATGTTCCTCGGCGGACCGGGCTGCTTCAGCGATTGCGGCTGGCGCGTCAGCTTCGAGACCTACGTCGTGGTCCCCTCGTCGCCGACGACGTACTGCACCGCGGGCACGACCCCGAACGGCTGCGTTCCGTCGATCAGCGGCACGGGAACGCCGAGCTGGACCGGCGTCGGCAGCTTCGACATCCGCGTCACCGACGTCGAGACGCAGAGGATCGGACTGATCCTGTGGAGCTTGCGCGGCTCCAACACCGTGCCGTGGGCCGGCGGCTGGAGCACGAGCTTCCTCTGCGTGAAACCTCCGGTGTTCCGCACTCCCGCGCAGCACTCCGGCGGCGTCAACGTGTGCGAAGGCGAGTTCAACATCGACTGGAACGCGCACGCGCAGTTCTATCCCACTCCGCCGCCCCCGGGCCAACCGGTATGGGCGCAAGCGTGGTTCCGCGATCTGTCGGCGCCGGGCTACTCGCACCTCTCGAACGGCTTGCGTTTCGTTCCGTAGCGCTGGAGCGGAGTCGATCGCGCCGTAGAGTTCGAGTCGTGACTTCACGCCTCAGCTTCGCGCCGACGTTCGAGCGCCGCCTTCGTCCGTGAGCGCGCCCGGTCAGGACTACCACGCCGCGCTCGAACGGGCGCGCGCGCACGCACTCGCGTGGCTGGAGTCGCTCCAAACGCGCCGCGTGCGTCCGAGCGCGACAGCGGACGAGCTCGGGGCCGCCTTCGAGCTCAACGACGCACCGCTCGATCCCGCGAGCGTCGTCGACGAGCTCGCGCGGCTCGCCGAGCCCGGCCTGATGGCGACGCCGTCGGGGCGCTTCTTCGGATGGGTGATGGGCGGAACTCTTCCGGCCGCGCTCGCCGCGGACTGGCTCGTGAGCGCGTGGGATCAGAACGCGGGACTGCGCGTCGCGTCGCCCGCGAGCGCCGCGTTCGAGGAGGCCGCCGGCGCGTGGTTGCTGGAGTTGCTCCGGCTCCCCGCCGGCGCCGACGTGGGTTTCACGACCGGCGGCACGCAAGCGAACTTCGTCGGACTCGCGGCGGGCCGCGGGCAGGTGCTCGCGAACGTCGGCTGGGACGTGAACGCGCGCGGGTTGAACGGCGCGCCGGCTATCGCGGTGCTCGCGGGGGCCGAAGTCCACGCTTCGATCGAGCTCGCGTTGCGCTACTTGGGGCTCGGCGCGCCGATGCTGGTCGCGGCCGACGACCAGGGCCGCATCCGCCCGGACGCGCTCGCCCGCGCTCTGCGCGATGTCGACGGTCCCGCGCTCGTGTGCCTTCAGGCCGGCAACTTGCACTCGGGCGCCTTCGATCCGTTGCGCGCCTCGATCGAAGCCGCGCACGAGCACGGCGCGTGGGTTCACATCGACGGCGCCTTCGGTCTGTGGGCCGCGGCGAGCCCGCGGTTCGCGGAGCAGCTCGACGGGCTCGAACTCGCGGACTCCTGGGCGACGGACGCGCACAAGACGCTCAACGTGCCCTACGACTGCGGCATCGCCATCGTCGCGAACCCCGCCGCGGTGCGCTCGGCGATGAGCGTGAAGACGAGCTATTTGATCAAGGACAGCACGGCTCGCCCCGATCCCTTCGAGCTCGTGCCCGAGTTCTCGCGGCGCGGCCGCGGCGTTCCGGTTTGGGCCGCCCTTCGCTCGCTCGGCCGCTCCGGCGTGGTCGCGCTCGTCGAACGCCTCGCCGCCAACGCGCGCGCGCTCGCGAGCGGCCTGGCCGCGCTCCCCGGCGTCGAAGTGCTCAACGACGTCGTGTTCACGCAGGTGAGTTTGTCCTTCGGCGACGACGAGCGCACGCGCGCCGTCACGCAACGCCTCCTCGCCGACGGCACGGTCTGGATGTCGGGCTCGCGCTGGCGCGGCCGCGAGATCCTGCGCATCTCGGTCAGCAATTGGTCGACGGACGCCTCCGACATCGCGGTCGCCATCGACGCGGTGAAGCGCGCGATGAGCTGATCCGCGCGGCGAAACGAAAGAAACGTGGGCGCTACATGACTCTGGACCGACGACAAGTGCTCGCAGGCGGCAGCGCGCTCGTCGCGTCGTGCGCGAGCGGGGTTGCTCCGCGCGCGCCCGAAGGTGCGGCGCCGCTCGACGCGCTGCTCGCCGCCCACGCCGACGTGCTTCCCGAGGCCGCTGGCTCGGGCGCGAACCACTACCCGATGGCCGCGGAGGTGCTCGAAACCTTCGGTCGCGGCGAAGCGATCGAAGCGGCGTGGAGCCGCGGCGCCGCCAGTTACGCCGGCGCGGCCGCGCGAAGTTCGAAGCGCTTCGACGCGGACGAGGCCTTGGGCGATTACGCGCGCTACGGCGATTGGGTCGATCTCTTCCGCGCCGAACTCGAGCGTGGCCCCTGGCAAGCGGTCGTTGCGCGTTGGACCCCGCGTCTCGCGCCCGGCGTTTCCGCCGCAGTGTTCCACGGATTGATTCGCACGGCCCACGCGGTGCGCGCGCTGCGTCGCAAGGAAACCGACGAGCGCCGCGGCGAGCTCGCGGTCGCGCTCGCCTACTGGGCCGCTCGGTACGACGAGCCGCGCTGCGACGATTCCGGGCCCGACTTGCGCACGCCGCTGGCGCACCTCGAGCCTCGTTGGCTCGACGATGTCGAGGACGTCCCGTTCGACGCCGTGCACAAGCGACTCGCTCGCGCGCCGATCGCTCCGCGCGTGACGCCCGAAACGAGCGAGTCGAGCGCCGCGGCCGAGTTGGACGCGCTGGTCCGCGAAGCCGCCGAAGCGTTTCTCGAGATGCTGGTGCTCGAACGCCACCGCATCTGGCTGCTGCACGCCGTGACCGGTCCCGCCGCCGCCGCGTTGCTCCTCCCGGAGCTCGACGCCCGCGCCGCGCGCGAGCTCGCGGCCTACTCGCGCCAGGCCGTCGTCGCGCTGTTCGTCGCCTTCGGAGCGCCCTTTGTTCCGCGCGCGCACCTGCGCACGCACACCGCTCCCTGGCCCGAGCTGATCGAGCGCGCCGCCACGAGCCGCTCCGTGCACACGCTCAAGCTCGTCGAAGCGCTCTCGCGCTTTCGCCACGTCGACGATCCGCTGTGCCGCTCCGTGGCCGCGCAGTGGTTCGAATGGACCTGAGGCGCGCGGCGCGACGTTGCGGCTTCGCCCTCACGCGGGCTCGAGCGTGAAGCGCACGGCCTGGCCGCGGCGCTCGAGTGTCACCGTGCTTCCGCGCACTGGCTGCCAGGCCTCCACACCGAGGCGTTCGCCGAGCTTCGCCGCGAGCGCGGCGCGTTTCTCGGGCTCGCCGTGGACGAGCGCGATGCGCGCGCCGTCCGCGCTCATCGGCCGCACCCACTCGACGAGCTCGCTTTGACCCGCGTGCGCGGAGAACCCGCCGAGGGTCGTGACTCGCGCTTTGACCGCCACGGGCTCGCCGAAGATGCGCACGCTCCGCGCGCCTTCGACCAGCGCCCGTCCGAGCGTGCCGCGCACCTGAAACCCGACGATCACGACATCGGTCGAGGTGCGCCACAGGTTGTGGCGCAGGTGGTGCACGATGCGGCCGCCTTCGCACATGCCGCTGGCGGAGAGGATCACGCTGCCGCGCCGCTCGTTGAGCGCCATCGACTCCTCGGGAGTGCGGCACAGCTTCAGTTGGCGCGGCTCGCGCACCTCGACCCGGCCGCCGTCGGGCGTGGGTTGGAAGCACGTCGAGTGCTTCGCGTAGATCTCGGTCGCGCGGATCGCCATCGGGCTGTCGAGGAACACGGGCAGCTCGGGGATGCGGCCGTCGCGCTCGAGCTCGCCGATGTAGTGCAGGATCTCCTGTGCGCGGCCCACCGCGAAAACCGGGATGAGCACGTTGCCGCCGTCCTGCGTCGCCGTGCGGAGCGCTTGCGCGAACTCCTCGACGGTCGCCGAGAGGTTCTTGTGGTCGCGGTCGCCGTAGGTCGATTCGAGCAACACGACATCCGCTTCGCTCGGAGGTTCGGGCGGCAGGAGCAGCGGTTCGTTGCGCCGTCCGAGGTCGCCCGAGAAGACGATCTTGCGCACGATGTGCTGGTCGCGGACCCAGCATTCGACCGACGACGCTCCGAGGATGTGGCCCGCGCGCGCAAAGCGCACGTGCAGATTCGCGGTGAGTTCGACCGTCTGGCCGAAGGGGTGCAGGACGAGCCGTTCGAGCGCGCGTTCGACGTCCTCGATTCCGTACAGCGGCTCGAGGGGCGCCTTTCCCGCGCGAAGGCGCCGGCGGTTCTCGGCCTTCGTGTCCTGCGCGTGGATGTTCGCCGAATCGCGCAGCAGCACGTCGAGCAGGTCGCCGCTCGCCGTGGTGGCGTGGACCGTGCCCTTGAAGCCGTCGCGCACGAGCTTCGGCAGCAGTCCGGAGTGGTCGATGTGCGCGTGCGTGAGCACGACGCGGTCGAGCTCGTGCGGGTCGAACGCGAACGGCCGCGAGTTCGAGTGGCGCGAGCGAGGCTCGCCCTGGCAGAGGCCGCATTCGAACAACACGCGCTCTTCGGCGGTCTCGAGCAGATAGCACGAGCCCGTCACTTCGCCGACCGCCCCGAGGAATGTCAGCCGCGCGAGTTCCTCGCCCTCGAGCTCTCGATAGCCGCGTGCGCGCTTCTTCCCCATCGCCCGCGAGTCTACCCAGGTTCGCGGGCGCGGCGGGTCCTTCGAGCGTGCGAGCCCGCACTCGAGTCCTTCACACGCATCTTCCTCGCGAACTCGGCGAGAAGTTGGCGATAGTGGGGCGCTGCCCGGAGAATCGACCCACGCGATGATCGAGCCTTCCGTTTTGAATCGCGCCGTGGAGCTGCAACGGCGGAGCTACCGGCTGCTGCGCTGGGCGGGCGAAGCCGTCGACGGCGGACGGCTCGAGTTCGAAACGCTGCACGAGAGCGCGAGTCTCCCCGACGCCGCGTTCGCGTGGATCGATGCGCACGTCACGCAGTTGCCCGCGGACGCGCGCCCGCGGCTCGAGGATCTGCGGGCGTTCGCGAGCGATGCGCGCGAGCGCCTGCTCGACGACAAGGAGCTCGGCGAGCCGATCGCACTCGGCGCCTACGGCCGCGATCTGCTTCGCCGCGTGGAGGGGCATTCCGAAGGACCCGCAGCGCTCGCGTTGTGGCGGCGCTTCGCTTGGACCGCGACGGGTGCGCCCCGCAAGGACTTCACGCTTTCCGCGGAAGCGATTCTGGCGGCCGAGGCGCGGGTGCAGGAGCGACTGCTCGGGCGATAAGGCGCACGTTCGCGCTCATTTCGGTCACATTCGATTCGCGCCTTGTCAAAGCACGTCGAAGTCGTGAGGCTTCGCGCATGCCTTGCTGCCTCGGAATCCTCGCACTCACGGCGCCGCGACTCGTCATCGTGCTGCTGGTGATCTTCAGCGACTACATCGGCCAGGCCTACCAAACCGTGCTGTGGCCGTTCCTCGGCTTCGTCTTCGCGCCGACGACCACGCTCGCCTACGCGCTCTCCGTGCACAACGTCGGCGGCCCGCGCGGCCTCTACCTCGTGCTGCTCGTCATCGCCGTGTTGATCGACCTGGGATCGTCGGGTTACGGCCTGAGCCGTCGCGGTTCGAAGAACAAGGGTTCGCGCTGAGCCGACGGCGCGCCGACCGCCAGCAACGGGCGCCGCTCAACGTCGAGCACCGCGCGGTTGCGCCGCGTCACCGGCTCGAGCGTCCATGCAAGCTCGCCGTCGTCGCCGCAGAACACGAGCCCGCGCCGCGTTCGCACGCGCGTGAGCACCTCGGCGGCGAAGGCCGTCGACCCTGAGCGCTGGGCGGCCCCGCGAGGCCCGGCTGCGGCAAGAGCGCCGCGACGAACTCAGGACGCCGCGCTACCAGAGTGGTTTGTTGGCGGCTCGAACCTTCGCCTCCAACTCGCTCGCGATCGCGCGCGCCTTCGCCACCATGCTCGGCCGATCGAGCGCCGTCTCCGCGCGCAGCGTGACCCCCGCGACGGCGGTCGCGGTTCCGTTCTGCGCGAGGATCGGCACGGTCACGTCGACCGCGCCCGGTTCGTCGAGCACGACCTCCGCGCCGGTGCGCAACGCCTCGAGGTCCTCGGGATCCGACGGCTTTCCGCGTCG
>CALFYL010000057.1 GCA_937952135.1 uncultured Planctomycetia bacterium | reverse complement strand
GTCCCTTCGCGACCACGCTGGGCGGCAACACGCTGCCGGTCGAGTTCGAACTGCCGGAACTGGAAGTCCAGAGCGTCTTCACGAGCGCGATCATCCCCGACGGCGGATCGATCCTCCTCGGCGGTCTCTCGAACATCCGCAACATCGAGCGCCGCGCCGAAGTGCCCTGGCTCGCCAAGCTCCCCATCGTCGGCTTCCTGCTGAAGCAGGAAGGCTACAACGACGAGAACAAGACCTTGATGATCCTGATCCGCGCGCACATCACCGACGTGCGCGAAGAGATCGGCAAGCTCGAATCGCGCATGCGCTGAATCGAGCGCGCAAGCGACCCGAGGCCCGCGGAGTTCGCGCTCTGCGGCCCCGAAGCTCCCACGGCGGGCTCCGCGCAACGCAGCGCGGGGCCCGCTGCCGTTCTCGGCGGTACGCTCGCGGCGCTCGTTCCCGACGCTCGATCTCGCTACGCTTCCCCCCTCGCGCCATGCCGGGCCTCGACGTCCTGCTCTTCGATATCGACGACACGCTGTGTCCGACGACCGCCTTCGCGGCGCGGGCGCGGCGCAACGCCGTACGCGGGATGATCGCAGCGGGCCTGCGCGCCGACGAGGACGCGGTCTTCGCCGAGCTCGAGGAAGTGATCGCAGAGTTCTCGTCCAACTACGAGCACCACTTCGACAAGCTGCTGCTGCGCGTCGACCCGCACGCCGTCGAAGGCCTCAACCCGGCGCTCGTCGTCGCCGCCGGCGTCGCGGCCTACCACGACACGAAGTTCCGCGAGCTGGCGCCCTATCCGCTCGTGCGCGAGCTGTTCGCCGAGCTCCACGCGCGCGGCGTGCGCCTGGGCGTGATCACGCACGGCCTGACCGCCAAGCAAGCCGAGAAGCTCGTGCGCCTGGGACTGGTGCCCTTCATCGACCCGGCGGCGATCTTCATCTCGGACCAGATCGGCGTCGCCAAGCCGAACCCCAAGCTCTACTCGACCGCGCTGAAGGCGCTCGAGGTCGCGCCCGAGCGCGCGATGTACGTCGGCGACAACCCGCGCAACGACATCGCGCCGCCCAAGTCGCTCGGCATGCGCACGTGCTGGGCGCGCATGAGCGAACGTCCCCCGCCGTCGCCGGCCGCGGCGCTGACCGCCGACCACGAGATCCGCAACTTCGCGGAGCTCCGCGCGCTGCTCCAGGACGTCTACGGGATGCTCTGAGACGGGTCAGCGCCCGTCGTCGTGCGCCGGCCAGCGCGGCCGCGCGGCCCACAGCTCGCGCGTGTGCGCGTGGCGCGGCGCGTCGAAGAGCTCCGCCGGCCCGCACTCGACGATCGCGCCCTCGTGCAGCACCGCCACGCGGTCGGCGCAGCGCCGCGCGACCGCCAGATCGTGCGTGACGAACAGCACCGCGAGTCCGCGCTCGGCGCGCAGCCGCGCGAGCAACTCCAGCACCTGCGCCTGGACGGGCGAGTCGAGCGCCGAGAGCACCTCGTCGCACACCAGCACGCGCGGATCGACGCACAGCGCGCGCGCGATGGCCACGCGCTGGCGCTGTCCGCCGGAGAGCTGCCTCGGCGCCGCGCCGAGCACCTCGGGACCGAGGCCGACGCTCGCGAGCCGTTCGAGCGCCTGCTCGCGCCTCTGATCGCGCGAACGCAGACCGCGCACCGCCGCGAGCACCTCGTCGAGCGCCGCGCCGACGCGCATGCGCGGGTCGAGCGACGCGCCGGGGTCCTGGAACACGAGCTGCACGGCGCGCCGCCGCGCGGCGAGATCGAGCTCGCGCAGTTCGCCGTCCACCGCGACGCGCACACTGCCGCTCGCGGGCACGAGCCCGACCAGCGCCTTCGCGAGGCTCGACTTGCCCGAGCCCGACGCGCCGACGACGGCGAGGAACTCGCGTTCGCGCAACTCGAAGCTCACGCCGCGGAGCGCCGCCGTCCGCGCTCCGCCGCGCGCCCGATAGCTCACGGAGAGCTCGCGCACGTCGAGAACCGCTCGCGCCGTGCTCACGGGCGCACCTCCCGCGCGCGCGGCGGGCAGGCGAGCTGGCGCGCGGGCGCGACCCCGACCCCGAGCTCGAGCTCGAGCTCGACGAGCGGCGGCGCGGAGGTGCGGCACGTGGCGAGCGCGAAGGCGCAACGCGGGGCGAAGGCGCAGCCCGCCGGCAGCTCCCCAGGTCGCGGCGCGCGGCCCGCGAGACTCTCGAGCGGCGCGTCGAACGGCTCGCGCGCCGCCGAGGCGCGCACCAGCGCCTCGGTGTACGGATGGCGCGGCGCGAGCAGCAACTCGCGCGCGGGTCCGCTCTCCACGACGGCGCCCGCGTACATGACGCTCAAGTGCTGCGCGACCTGCGCCGCCGCGGCAAGGTCGTGCGTTACGAGCAGCACGCCGAGGCCCTCGCGCGCCGCGAGGTCGCGCAAGAGCTCGAGGATGCGCCGCGAAAGCCGCGCATCGAGGCTGGCCGTCGGCTCGTCGGCCACGAGGAAGCGCGGCCCGAGGGCCAGCGCGCACGCGAGCTGCACGCGCTGGCGCATGCCGCCCGAGAGTTCGTGCGGGAAGCGCGCGAGCAGCGGGGCGGGATCCTCGAAGCCCACGCGCTCCAGCAGCGCCAGCGTGCGCGCGCGCAGCTCGTCTCGCGCCGCGCCCGGGCTCACGCGCCGCAGCCCGTCGCCGATCTGGCGCTCGACCGACTGCAACGGATCGAGCGCGAGCGCGGACTCCTGCAGCAGCAGCCCGACCGCGCGCCCGCGAAGCGCCGCCGCCGCGTTCCCGCGCCCGAGGTCGCGCCCGAGTTCGAACGCCTCGCCCTCGCAGTCGACGCGCCCCGCGCTGACGCGGCCCGGCGCGCGCACGAGCCCGAGCAAAGCGAGCGCGAGCGAGCTCTTGCCGCAGCCCGACTCGCCCGCGAGCGCGTGGATCGAGCCACGCGCGATCTCGAGCTCGACTCCGGCCACCGCATCGACGAAGCGCCCATCGCGCGGGTACTGGACGCGCAGACCGCGAACTTCGAGCCCGCTCGCGCTCACGGGAGCGCCTCCGCGAGGTCGAGCTCGTCGCGCAGCGCGTCGCCGAGCGCGTTGGCGGCCGCGACGGTCGCGAACACCGCGAGGCCGGGGAACACGAGGATCCACCAGTGCTCGACGGCGCTCGACTCACGCAGCACGGCGCCCCAGGACGGGATCGGCGGCTGCACTCCGAAGCCGAGGAAGCTCGTCGCGGACTCGACCAGGATCGCGCTGCCAAGCGCGAAGGCGCCCGACACGATGGCCGGCGCGGCCGCGTTCGGCGCCAGGTGACGCCACAGCACGCGCGCGTCGCCGAGACCGAGCGCGCGCGCCGCAAGCACCCAGTCGAGCTCGCGCAGCCAGAGCACCTCGGCGCGCACGAGCCGCGCGACGCCGGTCCAGCTCACGAGTGCGATCACGGCCGCGGTCGCGAGCTGCGGGTGCGCGCCCCGCGAAGGCAGCAGCGCGACCGCCACGAGGATCAGGAAGAAGCTCGGGAACGACTGCAGCGTCTGCACGAGGACGAGGAAGAGGGCGTCGAAAGCTCCGCGGAAATAGCCCGCCGCGAGGCCTAGCGCGACGCCGACGAGCAGCATGAGCGCGACGGCGCCGAAGGCCACGCCGAGGCTCACGCGCCCGCCCCAGAGCAGGCGCGTGAGCACGTCGCGCCCGAGCGAATCGACGCCCAGCCAGTGCCGGCGCGAACAGTTGAGCGACCGCTCGCCCGCACGCACCTCGACCGGTTGCGTCGAAGGCTGGGCGTCGCCGGAGGCGGCCGCGCGGCGGCCGCGCACGTAGCGCCCCTGCGCATCCATCTCCGCCGCCGCCGTCCAGGTCGGCGGCCGCAGCGCCTCGCCGAGGTTCGTCTCGTCGAACCCGTACGGCACGGGCGCGAAGAGCGCGCGCTCGACGATCAGCTCGCCGCGCGTGATCGACGCTTTGAGCGAGCGCGTCGCCAGTCCGGGCGAGGGATCGAAGGTGCGCGCGGCAACGGAGCTGAGCGCGAGCGCCGCGAGGCCCGAGAGCAGCAAGACGCGCCGCTTCGGCCGCGCCAGAAGCGCGAACGCCGCGCTCGGCCACGCAAGGGCGAAGAACCACTCGAGTCCGCTCAGGCTCTCGAACAACGGCCAGCTCGTCGCGGCGCGCCACGGTGCGCGCACTTCGCTCGCGGTGCTCGGCAGGGCCTCCCGCAGTTCGCGCGCGAGCTCCGCGAGCTCTTCGAAGCTCGCTCGAGCACCCTCGACGTTCGAGCGCGTCTCGACCACGCGTGCGCGCAGCGCCGAACCTTCCGCGAGAAAGCGCTCGAAGGTCTCGAGGCGCAACTCCAACGCGCGCGCCGCCGCGCCCTTCGCGCTCGCACTCGCGTCGCTCCACTCGCGCGCGAGGGGCTCGAAGCTCTGCCCGGCTTTTTCGAGCGCGCGCACGTCGAGCGCACGAAGGGAGAGCGGCTCGTCGTTCGCGAGAAACGGCGCGTAGATCGCGCTCGACACGAAGAGCACCAGCGTCCACAGCGCGACTCGCGCGCCGCGTGCTCGCCAGCCGCGGGTTTTTCCGGCGTTTTCAGCCAAGCCGCAGCCTCGGGTCGATCCAGGCCTGCGCGAGGTCGCTCGCGAGATGGCCCAGCGCCGTGAGCAACGCGGAGAGCAACACGCACGCCGCCACGACGTCGTACTCACGCCGCATGAGCCCGTCGTAGGCGTACTTGCCCATTCCGGGCAGCTCGAACACGGTCTCGATCACGACCCAGCCGCCGACGAGCCACGGCAGCGTCTGCCCCGCGAGCGTCACGACGGGCGCGAGCGCGTTCGGCACGACGTGGCGCCAGATCACTTCGCGCTCCGATGCGCCGCGCGCGCGAGCTGCGAGCACGAAATCGGCTTCGAGAACGTTCTGCACGCTCGAACGCACGTGCCGCGCGACGTACGCGAGCGAGGGCGCGACGATCGACGCGATCGGAAGCACCGAGTGCGCGAGCGCGTCGAGCGCGTACTCGAAGCCGTTCGATGGATCGGCCTCGCGGCCGTGCAAGCCGATCGCCGGCGCCCAGCCGAGTCCGCCGCCGCCGAGCGTGGCCTGCAGCGCGAGCGCGAGCCAGAACGTCGGCGTCGCGTAGAGCGCGAAGAGCAGCGCGTTCGTCGCGCGCTCGAACGTCGTACCGCGGCGCAGCGCGAGCGCGACGCCGAGCGGGAGCGCGAGCGCGTAGATCAGCAGCGCGGCGGCGAGCGAGAGCGGAACCGTGATCCACAGCCGCTCGCCGAGCTCTTCGGCGATGCTCACCGACGGCCGCAGCAACTCGCGGCCGAGGTCGCCGGCGAGCAGTCCGCCGAAGGGGCGCTCGCCGTCGCCGCCGAACGACGCGTGGCCGCGCTCGGAGAGATCGAAGGGCCCCAGGTAGTGCAGGTAGCGCCGCCACAAGGGCGCGTCGAGCAAGTGCTCGGCGCGGAAGCGCTCGAGCACCTCCGCGTCGACCGCGGCCGGGCTCGCGCCCTCGCCCTCGAACCTCAGGCTCGCGGGATCGCCGGGCAGCAGACGGAGCAGCGCGAACGTGATGAGCGTGATGCCGAGGAGCGTCGGGATCGCCAGCAGCAGCCTTCGCAGAACCAGTCGCGCCACGGCGTCACTCCGCGAGCCACCACTCGCGGACCGAATAGCCCGGATCGAGCACGGACGTGCGGAAGTTGCGGATGCGCTTGGAGATCGCGAAGCGCTTGGCGACGGTCACGCCGTACAGGTAGGGCTGCAACTCGTAGAGCCGCGCCTGCAAGGCGTGCATGAGCCTCGTGCGTTCGGCGCGATCGAGCTCGACCTCGATGCGCTCGATCAACCGGTCGACGCCCGCGTCCGCGAACGAGGTGTAGTTGGCCGTTCCCGGCCGCGCCTCGCTCGAGTGCCAGCGCTGCCGGGGGTCGCTGTCGATCGGCATGACCCACGCCAGCATCGCCGCGTCGTACTGGCGCTGCTCGACCGCCTGGCTCAAGCTCGGCCAATCGCGCGCCTCGATGCGCACCGTGACGCCCAGGGCGCGAAGGCTCTCCTGCAAACGCTGTGAAATCGCTTCGCCGGGCTTGTTGTTCGCCTGGATCGAGAGCGCGAACTCGAGCTTGCGGCCCTCCTTGTCGAGCACGCCGTCGCCGTCGCGGTCGATCCAGCCGGCCTCGCCGAGCAGCGCCGCCGCTCTGCGCGGATCGTGCGCGATCGGCGCGAGCGCTTCGTCGTAATCGGGCCCCGTGTCGATCCACTCCGCCGTCGCGCGGCGCGCGAGCCCGCCGTAGAACGCCGCGATGAACTCGTCCCAGTCGAAGGCGTGCGCGAAGGCCCGCCGGACCCGCACGTCGGTGAACGGCTCGCGCTGGAGGTTCCACGCTACGTAGCTAGCGATCGGCGTGTAGAAGTAGCCCTTGTAGTAGCGCGCCGCGAACTCGTCCGAGCGCGTCGCCGCGCCGAAGTAGTCGTCGGAGAGCACGCGCGTCGTGAAGTCGATCTCGCCCGCGAGCAGCGCCTGGAACGCCGCGCGGTCGTCGGCGATCGGCCGCCAGCGCACGCGCTCGATCCAGCCGCCGTTTCGCTTGTCGAAATAGCCGTCCCAGCGCTGCGCGTCGACCGACTCGTTCGAGAACTTGGTCAGGCGGTAGGGCCCGAGCCCGACCCACTCGCGGTTGCAGCGGTGCTCGTTGACGAAGCGGCCCTGGCGCTCGTCGCTCGCGCCGGGCTCGTGCGCGGCGTTGTCGGGATCGGAGAGGTCGTAGAGATGGCGCGGAAGCGGCGTCAGCGCCTCGAAAACGGTCAGCGACGCGTAGTAGGTGCGATCGAATTCGAAGCGCACGACGAAGGGCGCGGGCGAACTCGCGGCCGTGACGTGCTCGTACTGGAAGCGCTTGGCGTCGCATGCGACGAACGGATTGCGCGTCATGCGCCACGTGAACAGCAGATCGTCGGCATCGAACGGATGACCGTCGTGCCAGCGCACGTCGCGCCGCAGCCAGAAGGTGTAGGCCGCTCCGCGGACGACGCGCTCGACGTCCTTGTTCGGAACGCTCTGCGACGGCGGGATCTTGTTCTCCCCTTCCGCGGGCGCCGGTTGCACCGTCCAAGACTCCTCGCCTTCGCTGAGCGCGCCGAACACGCGCCGGCCGTCGCGCAGCACGAGCGCGTCGTCTCGCCGCCAGAACTCGCACAGCGCAGGCCGGTGCTCGAGCGTCCAGAAGTCCCGGACGATCAAGGCTTCGTGCAGGTCGCGCTGCAGCCGCCGGCACATCGACGAGTTGTCGATGAGGAAGTTCAAGCTCTGCGGCAGCGCGTCGCAGTGCAGCACGACCGAACCGCCGCGGCGCGCGGGCGGCAGCGCGTCGCGATCGGGATCGAAGCCCGGATAGAAGCGGTCGGGTCGAGAGTCCCCGACCGGGGCGCCGACGGGGGAGCTGGAGCGATTCTGCGCGCCCGCAGTCGCCCCCGCAGTCGGGCCCGCGCCCGCCGGCGCGTCCTTCTGCTGCGGGAAGAGCGCCGCCGCGAGCACGACGCTCGCGGCGAGCGCGCGCGCGAAAGTCGCGAGTGCGACGAGGATCGGGGGACTTGAGGACATGCTCGGCACGGGTGGGCGCGCGCGGAAAGGGCGGGGAGCGCGGCGCGTCACGGTGTGCGATTACACCATCGGACGAGGGCGGGCTACAGCGCCTCGCGCGCTCGTCGCGGCCGGTCGACGGCGCGCGGAACACGCGCGCGCAGTGGATCGCGGCCGAAGCTCGCGGATAGGATGCGTCGAGCGATGCCCCCGCGAGTCCAGGCGCTTCGATTTCGACGCGGATGGGCGGCGCTGCTGGCGCTTTCGGTGCTCGGCGCGGCCCTGGTCGCGGGCCTGAGTTCCCAGCGCTCGCGAGCCGATTTCGTGTTCACGGGCGGCGGAGAGGTGCGCGCGCTCGACCCGCACGCCGCCACGGGCATCCCCGAAGGCCGCGTGATCCGCGCGCTGTTCGAGGGCCTGGTCGTGCGCGACCCGCAGACGCTGCTTCCGGCCCCCGGCTGCGCCGAGTCCTGGAGCGTGAGCGGCGACGAGCTCGTCTACACGTTCCGGTTGCGCGAGAACGCGCGCTGGTCGAACGGCGACCCGCTGACCGCGCAGGATTTCGTGTGGAGCTGGGCGCGTCTGGTCGATCCGGCGACCGGGGCCGAGTACGCAGCGCAACTCGCCTGCGTCGAGGGCGCGCGCGACGGCGGCCCGCTCGGCGTCCGCGCGCTCGACGAGCGAACCCTCGAAGTGCGGCTGGTCGAGCCCACGCCGCGCTTCCTCGACATTCTGTGTTTCTACGCCTTCGTGCCGCTGCACCGCGCGAGCTTCGAAGCCGTGAAGGCGCGCTACCCGTCGACCTGGAGCACGCGCTGGACGCGGCCCGAGAACCTGGTCTCGAACGGCGCGTACACGCTTCGCGAGCGGCGCATCAACGAACGCATCCGGCTCGAGAAGTCGCCGCACTACTGGAACGCGGGCGAGGTCGCGATGCGCACCGTCGACATGCTCTCGATCGAGAGCTGGTCGAGCGCACTCAACCTGTACCTGACCGGCGAGATCGACTGGGTCGACGGGGCGATCCCTTCGAACCTCGTCGACAAGCTGAAGCCGCGCGAGGATTTTCGCGTCACGCCCTACCTCGGCATCTATTTCTACCGCATCAACACCACGAAGCCGCCGCTCGACGACGCGCGAGTCCGGCGCGCGCTGAGCCGAGCCGTGCGGCGCTCCGAGATCACGGCGAAGGTGCTCAAGGCGGGCCAGGCGCCGAGCCTGTCGTTCACGCCCTGGGCGAGGATCGGCGACTACCGCGCGCCGCAGCTGCTGTCGGCGATCCAGACCGGCGCGCGCAGTGAGTTCGCGGCCGCGGGCTACTCCCACCTCGAGAACGCCGCGCGGAAGTTCCCGCCGCTCGAGATCCACTTCAACACGAGCGAGACGCACCGCGCGGTCGCGGAGGTCGTCGCGCACCACTGGGATCTGACGCTCGGCATCAAGGCGCGCCTGCGCAATCAGGAGTGGAAGGCGTTCCTCGACGCGCAGACGAACCTCGACTACGACGTGTCGCGCTCGTCGTGGATCGCCGACTACGCCGATCCGGGCAACTTCCTCGAGATCTGGACCTCGGACAACCCGAACAACCGCACGGGTTGGAAGAACGCCGAGTACGACGCGCTCATCGCGAGCGCGCGCCTCGAGCGCGTGGCGTCCAAGCGCAACGCGCTGTACGTGCGCGCGGAACGGCTGCTGCTCGACGAATCGCCGTGCATCCCGATCTACTCCTACGTGAGCCAGAACCTCGTCGATCCGCGCATCGGCGGCTTCGACGACAACGTGCTGAACGAGCCCGCGCTCTCGCGGCTGTACTGGCGCGACGACGCGGAGCTCGACGAGGCGCGCATGCAGGCCGCGACGCAGAAAAGGCGCGTCGAATCGCACGGCCCGCGGGAGGGATTGCGCTCGCCGGCAGCCGAGCGCGAACGGGCGAAGGCCTCGGGCGAGCCGCGAGAACGCGCCGAGAGCCCGCCGCCGGACGCGCAGGAGTCGGAGCGGTGACGCGCTTCCTTCTGCGGCGCGCCTTGTGGTTCCTGGTCACGACGTGGGCCGTCGTGACCGCGGCGTTCTTCCTCCTGCGCGCGGCGCCGGGCGGGCCGTTCTCGGGGGAACGCAAGCTCCACCCGAGCGTCGAGGCGAATCTGCGCGCGCAGTACCACCTCGACTGGCCGCTGTGGAAGCAGTACGCGCACACCGTCGGCCCGCTCAACCTCGACGAGCGCGGACCGTTCGGCGACGGGAGCGACTGGTTCGGCGGCGTGCTCGCGCTCGACTTCGGACCGTCGATGCAGCACCGCGACGTGACCGTCAACGACGTGCTCGCGCAGTCGCTGCCGATCTCGATCGCGCTGGGCTCGCTCGCGCTGGCCCTCGCGCTCGTTCTCGGTCTGGGGGCCGGCGTCGCGTCGGCGCACAAACCGGGATCGAGACTCGACGGGCTCGTGCGAGCCGCGGCGACCAGCGGCCTCGTGCTGCCGAACTTCGTCATCGCGAGCCTCTTGATCCTCGTGTTCGCGTTCTGGATCCCCGTCCTGCCCGTGGCCGGCTTCGGCGCACCGCGGCACTTCGTCCTGCCCGCCGTAGCGCTGGCGCTGCCGTTCGCGGCCTACATCGCGCGCCTTTCGCGCGCCGGTCTGCTCGAAACGCTCTCGAAGGACTACATCCGCACCGCTCTCGCCAAAGGCGCGCCTCGTTCGCGCATCCTGTGGCGCCACGCGCTTCGCGGCGCGCTCGCCCCCGTCGTTTCGTTCCTCGGCCCCGCGGCCGCGGGCGTGCTCACCGGAAGCCTCGTGATCGAGCGCATCTTCGCCATCCCCGGCGCGGGCACGCACTTCGTCGCGAGCGCGCTCAACCGCGACTACACGCTGGCCATGGGCGTCACCGTGGTCTACGCGGTGCTGGTCTTCGGCTTCAACACGCTCGTCGACGTCGCCTACACGCTGCTCGATCCGCGCCTCGACCTGGAGCGCGACGCATGAGCGCCTCCACTCCGCCGACACCGCCGAGCGCGGGTCCGAAGCCCGCGGAGGGCGAGCACGGCTGGTTCCGCGACGAGGACTTCGAGCGCGCGCTCGTCGAGATCCAGCGCCAGGCGCCCGAGAGCCTGTGGCGCAAGGCGCGCGAGCGGCTCGCGCGGCGCGCGTCGGTGCGCTGGAGCCTTCGTTTCCTGGTGTTTCTCGCGCTGCTGAGCTGGCTCGCGCCGCTGATGCCCCTGCCTTCGCCCTCGGCGATCGCGGTCGCCTCCGAGCCGTCGCCGCCGGTGTTTCCGTGGGAAGTGTGGGGCGACACGAACTTCACGCCCGACTACGCGGGCTTGGGAGCGTTGGACCGAGCGCTCGTCCGACTGCGCGTCGCGATCTTCGACGACTGGCGCACGGGGCCGTGGCTCGGCGCCGACGCGCTCGGCCGCGATCTGCTCGCGCGCGTGGTCTGGGGCAGCCGCACCTCGCTGCTCGTCGCGTTGTGCGCGGCGCTCACGAGCCTCGCGATCGGCGCGACCTGGGGCGCGACCGCCGGCCTCGTCGGCGGCCGCGTCGACAACGCGCTCATGCGCATCGTCGACGTGCTGTTCTCGATCCCGACGATCTTCCTCGTGATCTTCCTGCTCAGCTTCCTCGACGCGCCGAGCGCCGAGCTAGGACGCGAACCGCTGCTCTCGCGCGAGCAAGTGTTCTTCCTCGTCGTCGGCGCCGTTTCGTGGCTCTCGATGGCGCGCGTGGTGCGCGGGCAGGTGCTCGAGCTCGAACGCGCCGCTTTCGTCGAAGCCGCGCGCGTCGCGGGCGCCTCGACCTTCTGGATCCTGCGCAAGCACGTGCTTCCGAACGTGCTGGGCATCGCGGTCGTGAACCTCACGCTCACGCTTCCGTCGGTGATCCTGTACGAGGCGTTCCTCTCGTTTCTCGGCCTCGGAGTCGAACCGCCGAAGGTGAGCTGGGGCCTGCTCGCGTCGGAGGGTGCGGAGGCGCTGAACCCGCTCGAGAGCTACACCTGGCTGATCGTCGCGCCCGCGATCGCGATGGCGACGACCTTGCTCGCGCTGCAGACCCTGGGCGACGGCTTGCGCGACGCCTTCGGGCTCGAGGAGCGCGGAGAACGATGAGCGTGCTCGAGGTCCGCAACTTGCGCGTGCGCTTCGACGCCGCGCGCGGCCCGGTGCAAGCCGTGGAGAACGTCTCGCTGCGCCTCGAGCGTGGCCGCATGCTCGCGCTCGTCGGCGAATCCGGATCGGGCAAGACGGTGTCCGCGCTCGCGCTGCTGTCGCTCGTTCCGAAGCCGCCGGCGGTGATCGAAACCGGCGAGGCCTGGTTCGAGGGCCGCAACCTGCTCACGCTGTCCGAGAAGGAGCTGCAGGCCGTGCGCGGCGCGCAGATCGCGTTCGTTCCGCAGGACCCGAACACCGCGCTGCACCCCCTGTACACGGTCGGCGAGCAGATCGTCGAAGCCGTGCAGTTGCACCGCAAGGTTTCGCGCGACGAGGCGCGCGCGATGGCGGCGAAAGCGCTCAGCGAAGTCGGGGTGCCGGCCGCGGAGGAGCGCCTCGACTCCTATCCGCACGAGCTCTCGGGCGGTCTGCGCCAGCGCGTGATGATCGCGATGGCCATCGCGCTCGAACCCCAGGTGTTGATCGCGGACGAGCCCACCACCGCGCTCGACGTGACCGTTCAAGCCCAGATCCTCGAGCTCCTCGCCGAGCTTCGCCGCCGCCGCAACCTCGCCGTCCTGCTCATCACGCACGACCTCGGGCTGGTCGCGCACCACGCCGACGAAGTCTGCGTGATGTACGCGGGCTCGATCGTCGAACGCGGACCGACGCACGAGATCTTTCGCGCGCCAGCGCATCCGTACACGCGCGGCCTGCTCGCGAGCGCGTCGGCGCTCGACGACGACCTGCACGAGCCGCTCGCGTCGATCCCCGGCCTCCCGCCCGACCCGCTCGCGCGGCCGCACGGTTGCGCCTTCGCGCCGCGCTGCACGTTCGCCGTCGAGGCGTGCACGCGAGCGCGCCCGCCGCTGCTTCCGCCCGCGGGGTTGCGCGCGCTTCGAGAGAGCGGCCTCGACCTCGACCTCGCGGCCGATCGGCGCGCGGCGTGCTACGAAACCGAGCGCGTGCTCGAAAGCGCGAGGCCGAAGTCGTGAATTCCGCGCTCGAAACGCCCCTTTGCGAAGCGCGGGGCCTCGAAGTGCGCTTCGCGGCTCGCCGCCGCGGCTGGTTCGGCGCCGAGCGCTGGATCCACGCCGTGCGCGGCGTCGACTTCGCGATTCCGCCGGGCGGCGCGCTGGGGCTCGTCGGCGAGTCGGGCTGCGGCAAGAGCACCGTCGCGCGCGCCGTCGTCGGGTTGCAGGCGCCCAGCGCGGGCTCGATCCTCTTCGACGGACTCGATCGCGGCGCCGCGCGCGGCGAGCGGCTGCGAGAGCTGCGCCGCAAGGTCGCCATCGTCTTCCAGGACCCCTACTCCTCGCTCGAGCCGCGCCAGCCGGTCTCCGAGAGCGTGCTCGAACCGCTCGCGGTCTCGGGCGCGCTCAAGCCCCGCGTGCGCCGCATGCGCGTGCTCGCGGCCTTCGAAGCCGTGGGCCTCGACTACGCGCTGTACCACCGCTACCCGCACGAACTTTCCGGCGGCCAGCGCCAGCGCGTCGCCATCGCGCGCGCGCTCGTGCTCGAGCCGCGGCTCCTCGTGTGCGACGAGCCGACGAGCGCGCTCGACCTCTCCGTGCGCGCGCAGATCGTCAACCTGCTCGCCGACCTGCGCGCTCGCTTCGGGCTCGCGCTGCTGTTCATCTCCCACGACCTCGCCGTCGTGCGCCGCCTCGTCGACGAGGTCGCGGTCATGTACCTGGGGCGCATCGTGGAACAGGCGCCGCGCGACGCGCTGTTCCGCGCGCCGCAGCACCCCTACACGCAAGCGCTGCTCTCCGCTGTCGTTTCGCCGCGCTTGCACGACGAGCGCGAACGCATCGTCCTCGCTGGCGAGCCGCCCTCGCCGCTCGCTCCGCCGCCCGGCTGCGCGTTCCATCCCCGCTGCTTCGCGCGCGACCGCGTGCCCGGGCAGCGCTGCGAGCGCGAGGACCCGCAACTTCTGTCGAGCGGTCCCCAGCGCCGCCGCGCGTGCCACTTGACGCTCGAGGAGTGAGCTTCACTCGCCTTGCACGTGCAGCACCACGCGCCGCACGTGCGCGCGGGTGCGGTGCTCGATCAAGTACAGCGCTTGCCACGTGCCGAGCGCGAGCGCGCCGCCGACGATCGGGATCGAGACGCTCACGCCGGTGAGCGCGCTGCGCAGGTGCGCGGGCATGTCGTCGGGCCCTTCGTCGTCGTGCGCGTAGCGCGGATCTCCGTCGGGCGCGAGGCGCTCGAGCCACTCCAGCAGGTCGCGCCGCACGTTCGGGTCGGCGTTTTCCTGCACGCACAGGCTCGCGGAGGTGTGCTGGCAGAACGCGACGCACAAGCCGCGTTGCACGCCGCTCTGGGCGACGACGCGCGCCGCTTCGCGCGTGAGGTCGACGAGCTCGCGGCCGCGCGTGCGGACTTCGAGGGTTTCCTGGTGGAGTTTCATCGCGCGGACCCGCTGGAAAGGACGCGGCACGAGCGCGTCTTGATCACGAGAAACACTTCGCGGCCGGCGGCGAGGCCCAGCTCCGCGATGGCGGCGTCGGTGAGGTCGACCCACACCGGCTGGGCCCCGACCCGCGCGAGCACGCGCGCCGCCGCGCCGTTCACGACCGTTTCCACGCGCGAGCGAAGCACGTTTCGAGCCGACAGCCCCGTCGGCCGCGCCGTGGCCACGAGCACTTCGTCCGCGCGCACGGAGAGCACCGCCGGAACCCCGGGCTCGAGCGCGCTGCGCGGCGCCTCGAGCAGCGCGCCGCCGAGATCCACGAGCGCCGTGGTGGCCGTCACCGTGCTCACGCGGCCGCGCAACACGTTCTCGAAGCTCTCCTGTGCATCGGCGGCCTCCGACGGCGCGAGCACCTGCGCGGGCGCGCCGCGCTCGACGATCCGCCCTTCGCGCAGCACGAGCACCTCGTCGCACGCGGCGGCGATCTCGGTCGCGTCGTGGCTCACGAGCACCAGCGGCGTGTCGAACTCGTCGCGCACGCGCATCAGGTACGGCAGGATGCGCCGGCGCAACGGCTTGTCGAGCGCTCCGAAGGGCTCGTCGAGCAAGAGCAGACGCGGCCGCGAACACAGCGCGCGTCCGAGCGCCACGCGCTGGCGCTCGCCGCCCGAAAGCGCTTCGACCGAGCGCGCGCGAAGCGCTTCGATCTCCAGGACCTCGAGCACGCGCTGCACGAGCCCGTCGTCGCGGCCGCAGCCGAAGCGCAGATTCGCTTCGACATCGAGATGCGGGAAGAGCAGTTGGTCCTGCGGAACGTAGCCGACGCGGCGACGCGCAGGAGCGAGGCGCAAGCCCGCCGCGGTGTCGAGCCACGTCTCGCCGCTCAAAGCGATTCGACCGTGCTCGACCGCGCGCCAACCGGCGAGCGCCTCGACGATCGTCGTCTTGCCCGAGCCGCTGGGCCCGAAGAGCCCGAGCGAACGCGCCTGCGACGTGCACGCCACTTCCAAGGTGAAGCGTTCGAGCCGCGTGCGCAGATCGAATCGGAGATCGTGGCTCACGCTCGCCTCCGCGGACTGCGCCGCATGAGCCACTCCGACGTCCACACCGCGCCGAAGCCCAGCGCGACGCTCCACGCCGCGAGCTCGAGCGCGCGCGCGTCGTCGCCGAGCTGCAACGCGTCGAAGATGCCGGTGGCGAGCGTCTGCGTCCGACCGGGGATGTTGCCCGCGACGATCACCGTGGCGCCGAACTCTCCGAGCGCGCGGCTGAAACCCACGAGCAACGCCGCGAGCAATCCGCGCCGCGCGAGCGGCAACGTGACGGACCACGCCACCTGCCAGCGCGAGGCGCCGAGCGACGCCGCCATGCGCTCGAGTCGCTCGGGCACCGCTTCGAAGGCCACGCGCGCCGTTCGCATCACGAGCGGAAACGACATGATCGCCGAAGCGAGCACGGCGCCGCGCCAGGTGAGGAGCAGCCCTAGATCGATGCCGAGAGCTTCCCGGCCGAGCGCACCGTCGCGGCGCAGCGCGTAGAGGAGCAGGAAGCCGAACGCCGTCGGGGGGCAGTAGAGCGGCAACGCGGCGAGCGTTTCGACGATCGAGCGGCCCGGGAACTCGCGGCGCGCGAGGAGCCGGCCGAGCGCGATCGCCGGCGCCGCGACGATCGCCGTGGAAACGCCGGCCACGAGCAGCGAGATCCGGACGGCGTCGACGACGGCGGAGTCGATCACGGCTAGTCGCGCTCGGGAATGGCGAAGCCGCGACGCTCGAAGCACGCCTCGGCCGCCGGCGACAGGAAGTGAGCGAGCGCCTCGGAGGCGAGCGCCGCCGGCGCGGGTCCGCGGAGCGCCGCGATCGAGTACTCGATGCGCGGACCCTGCTCGGGCGGGACGCGGAACACGATGCGCACCCGCTCGGAGATCGCGGCGTCCGTGGCGTAGACGACGCCCAACTCGCACGCACCCGACTCGACGGCCGCCAGCGCCGCGCGCACGTCGACACCGGGCACGACGCGCGCTTCGACGCTCGCCCACACGCCCTGGGTTTCGAGCCACTTTCGCGCGTAGCTTCCCGCCGGAACGGACGCGGGGTTCGCGAGCGAGAGCCGCGCGACCCGCGGTCCGGCGAGGTCCGCGGCGCGCTCCACCGCCACCGGCGCCCCGCTGGCCGGCGCGACGACGACGAGTTCGTTCGAGAGCCAGGGCCGCGGACCCTCGAGCGCGACCGCGCCCGAGCGACGCACTTTGTCGAGCTGCTCGACGTCCGCCGACAGGAACAAGTCCGCGGCCCGCGTGGCCTCGATCTGCTGCGCGAGGAAGTTCGAGGCGGCGAAGTTGAACACGAGCTCGACGTCCGGATGTTCGGTGCGCCACAGGGCGGCGACGTCGTCGCAGGCTTCGCGCAGGCTCGCGGCGGCAAAGACCGTCACGCTCCTCGGCGCGGCGTTCGAGCACGCCAGCGCGGCGACGGCGGCCGCGAAGGCCCCGAGCAGCACCCCGCGACGCCCCGCGGACACCTCAGCACCTCCCCACGATGACTTCGGTGGCCTTGATGATCGCGATCGCGCGCGCGCCGACGCACAGCCCGAGGCGCTCGACGGAGTCGGTCGTGATCACCGAGCCGATGCGCACGTTCGGCGCGATCTCGATCACCAGCTTGCTCATCACATCGCCGCGTTTCAGCTCGACCACCGCTCCCGCGAAGCGGTTGGTCGCACTGAGCGCGCCCAGGTCGAGCTCCGGCTCGCGGTAGGCGCGGTCGAAGGCCTCGGCGAGCACGCGCATCGGATCGCGCTTCACCCCCGCATCGTCGAACTTCGCGCCGCGCTCGACGGCGCTCGCCAGCGTGCGCAGCACCTTGAGCTGAGCCGCGGCAGGCTGGGCGACTCCGCGCTCCCACTTCGAAACGGTCATCGCGTGGGCGCCCACCAGCTTGGCGAGCGAGACCTGCGAGAGCTCGAGCTTCGCGCGCAGCCGCTGGACGTTCATGCGCAGAGCTTAACGCACTAAGCCTCGGCTTAGTCGAGCGGCGGAGGCTCTTCGGCAGGCTTCCGGCGGACCGGGCTCAGACGCAGAGCAGCATCGAGAGGCGGCGCTGGTAGTCGAGCACCAAGGGGTCGGACCAGCCGAGCAGGTTGAAGACCTCGATCATGGCCTTGCGCGGCGCGCCGTCGTCGTGGGCGAGGTCGAGCTTGGCCGCTTCGAGCATCTGCTCGAGCCCTTCGCCGTGCTTCGAGGCCGCGACCAGCGCCTTTCCGTAGGCGAGGCGCGCGGCGACATCGCTGGGATTCGCCGCCACCGCGGCCTCGAGTTGGGAGGCGGCGCCCGCACTCTGCGAGGCGGCCTCGAACTGCGCGGCGAGCGCCTTGGCCTCGTCGCTCTCGCGCAAGTCGCCCTGCACCTGCTCGAAGTGCGCGCGCGCCTCGTCGAGCCGGCCCTCCGCCGCGCACAAGCGCGCCGCCATCAAACGCGCCTTGGCGTCGCTCGGCGCCGTGCTCAAGTGCGCCGCGAGCAGCTCCAGCGCCTCCGCGCGCTTGCCCTCCGCCTCGAGCTTCGCGGCCTCCTGCACCGGATCGGCCTTCTTCAAGCCGAGGTGCTGCTCGAGGAACCTGCGGATCTGCGCTTCGGGGAGCGCGCCCGCGAAACCGTCCGCGAGCCGCCCGTCCTTCAACAGCAGCACCGTCGGCACGCTCTGGATCTGGAACACCTCCGCCAGCTCCTGATTGCGGTCGATGTCGATCTTCGCGAGCGTGAACGAGCCCGCGAACTCGCGCGCGAGCTTCTCGAGCATGGGCCCGAGCGTCTTGCACGGCCCGCACCACGGGGCCCAGAAGTCGATCAGCACCGGCGTGCGGCGCGAGCGCTCGACGACTTCCTTCTGGAACGTCTCGACGGTCACATCGAGGATGGCGGCGGTTTGCATGGGCTGGAGTCCTAGGCTTTCGGAGCGCGGCATGGAAGCGCGCGACGACGCGTCGCCGGCCGAGCGCTCGCGCTA
>CALFYL010000056.1 GCA_937952135.1 uncultured Planctomycetia bacterium | reverse complement strand
CCGCGCCGCGTGCGCTTCGAGCTCGAGCTCGAGAGCCCGTCGGACTTCAAACGCCGCACGCGCCTCGCGCGCTTCTGCGGCGCGCAGGACACCGTGCTCGAGGTCGACAACTCCGAGCGCCTGCCCGCGCTCGGCGGCCACGTGCTGCTCGGGTCAGAGTGGATGGAAGTCGTGAGCGTCGCCGGCTCGACGGTCGCGGTGCGTCGCGCGCGGCGCGGCACGAAGCCGGCGCACCACGATGTGGGCGCGCTCGTGCACTTCGGCCGCACGCTCGTGCGCGAGGCGCCGATCGCGCAGCACCGCGGAGAGTGGGGGCTCTGAATGCGCACACGCTCCGAAACGCGCCGCGGCTTCACGATCCTCGAGGTGCTCGTCGCCATGTCGATCCTCCTGCTCGGCATGACGGCGATCCTCGGACTGCTCTCCTTCGGCGCCGCGATGACGCGCACCGCCGCGCTCAAGAGCGCCGCCGCGATCAGCGTCGAGGCGCTCGTCGCCGACCTCGAAGAAACGCTTTTTCCGCTGGTGCAGGAGCCGGGCTCGAACGAGTGGATCGTCGGCCCGCCGATCGCGATCGAGGACCGCGAGGTCCCGGGCCATCCGGGCGTGAGCTACAGTGCGCGCGCGAGCGGCGATCCGAACGATGGCCGCCCCGGCGGCCCGCTGCGCTACCGCGTCGACATCGAAGTGCACTGGATGTCCGGCGGGCGCGTGCGCACGAAGACCTTTCAGACCTTGATGTTGCGCGAAGTTCCCTTCGCCGAGCGCTTGCGGCGCTTGATGGTGGATCAGATGACCAAGGAATCCGACGGGACCGCGCCAGCAAGGGGCGGCGCCGCACCCGGAAGCGAGGCCTCACGATGAACGACACGATGAATTCCACGAGCACTTTGGCGGAATCGCCCACGCGCCACGCACTCGTTCGCGCGAGATCGAGCGCCTTGCACCGCGGCGCGCTCGCCGTGGGATTCGCCCTCGCGTCGCTCTCGAGCGCGTTCGCCTCGCGCCAGGCCGTTCCAGCGCCGCAGGACCCGACCGCTGTGCGGGCCCAGCTCACTCCACCGGAGGAGCCGGCCGCCGCGCGCGAGACCACCATGCTGCAGCTCTTCGACGGCGCCATCCTGTGGGGCTCGATCGTCGGGCACGACGCGCAAACCCTGCACGTCGAGCGGCTCGACACCGGCGGCCGCGTGCGCCTGCCGTGGAACCAACTCGCGCCCGCGCTCGCCGAGTCGCTGCAGGATCGCTTCGGCTACATCGACCGCAGCGGCGAGGAGATCATGATCGAGGCCGAGCGCCTGTTCCTGAACGACGGCCGCGACATCGTCGGCGTGATCCTCAATCAGACCGAGGACGCCTTCTGGATCAAGACCGCGACGAGCACCTACCCGGTGCCGAAGATGCAGATCAAGGCGCCGCCGACGCGCGTGAAAGTCAGCGCGCTCGAGATCTACTCGCGCGAGGAGCTGTACAAGAGCGAAGTCGCGAAGCTCGACACCAGCTCGCCCGAAGCTCACTGGGACATGGGCGGGTACTGCGAGCGCATCTACGACTTCGCGCACGCCATCGAGCACTTCCAGGCGGCGCGCGCGATCGATCCGGAGTTCCGCAAGAACGAGCTTGCCGCCGCGCTCGAGCGCAACACGGCGAAGGTCGCGCTCCAGACGCAGATCGACGCGCTGCGCGAGATCGACATGCTGCGGGCGCGCGGCCGCTTCGACGACGCGGTCGCGAAGGCCGACGCCTTCGTCGCGAGCTTCGAGAACAGCCCGCTGCGAGCCGACGCGGCGAAGAAGAAGGCGCAGGTGATCAAGGCGCGCGACGCCAAGCTCAAGGAGCGCGTCTCCGAGGCGTGGCTGCGGTGGCTGCCGCGGTTGCTCGATCAAAAGGCGCGCACGCCGGAGCTGACCATCGAGGCGGCGCTCGATTACCTCGACCAGGGCCTGCGGAACGACCTCGTCGAGAACGTGACCAAGGAAGTGGCGAAGACGGTGACGCGCGAAGCGACGCCGGATCTCGTGCGCCGCTACTGGGCGGAGCGGCAGCCCGGGCGCTGGCGTTCGGCGACCTACGGGCAGGGCACGTGGCTGCTCGGCGAGTCCGAGGCGCGCAAGGGCCTCGACAAGCAAGAGGAGGCGCCGAAGGAGTTGTCGGAGACCGACGCGGCGCGCAAGGAACTCGAGGACCGCGTGAAGCGCTACCTCCAGAACCAAGAGTTGCTGCGCAAGTCGGCCGGCGGTTCCCAGAGCGAAAGCGAGGACCGCGACGGCTTCTGGATGGAGTTCCAGAGCTCCTCGAAGTCGCTGTGGATGCTCGCGCACCACGTCGAGCACTCGGGCGAGTACATGCTGCGCGAGCCGTCGTTCACGAATTGCCCCGACTGCGGCGGCCGCGGCGTGCGCGAGATCGTGAACATCCGCGGGCAATTGAACGCCGGCAACGCGCAGGGCGGCCAGCGCGTGACGGGCGGCCAGGTGAGCCTCGCGAAGTGCCCGACGTGCTTCCACATGGGCGTGTTCCGACGCGTGTGGTACCGATGAGCGCGCGTCGACTCACCGCGGCCCTGGGCGCGCCGCTCGCTCTCGGAGCCGCTCTCGCTCTCGCCGCGGCGTGCACGGCGACGGAGAACCCCGAGCGCTCGCAGTTGAAGCCCGCCGAGCGCGTCGCGAGCCCCGATCCGACGTCGGCGCCGGCGCCGAGCAAGGGTTCTTCGCAGGCCTCGGCGCAGAATCCGACGCCGAGTCCCCAGCCGCAGGTAGCGCCGAATCCGGCCCAGAATCCGACGCCGGCGGACGCGACCGCCAGCGCGAAGCCCGCGCCGACCGCGTCCGCCGAGCAAGCCGCCGCGCCTGCCTCTCCTCCGGCCTCCCCGCCGGCGCTGCTCGGCCGCGTCGGCGGCGACCCGCTGCTGACCTCCGAATTCCTGCGCCGGCTGTGGATCCACGACGGCGGCGCGGCGCGCGAAGTCGTCGAGCAGATGGTCTTTTCGCGGCTCGTGCTGTTCGAGGCCGACCGCCTTCACATCCAGCTCGGCGGCAGAGCGGTCGACAGCGCCGTATCCAAAGCCGTGGCGGCGATCGAAAAGCGGCTGGCCGACAAAGGCTCGACGCTGAGCTTCGACGAACACGTTCGCCGCAACCTCGAGATCGACCCCAAGCTCTACCGCGAGACGATGCGCCAGGACGCCATCGTGTCGCTGCTCGCCGAGCGCTGCGTGCGCGCCTGGGAGCTCGAATGCGGCCTGTGCCGCGTCCGCATCAGCGAATTCCGCGACAAGGAGAAGCTCGCGACCGCCCAGGCCGAACTGGCGGCGGGCAAGAGCTTCGAGGCCGTCGCCGCGGAGCACGGACTCGGCGAGGACGAGCAGGCGGGCTACACGAACGTCCCGATCGTGCGCACGGAGAGCCAGGAGCTCGCGCGCGTGGCGTTCGGCGCGGAAGTGGGTTCCGTGGCGGGTCCGGTCGAGCAGTCCGGCGCGTGGCTGCTGTTCAAGGTCGACTCGCGCGAGGACGGCCGCGAGGTGCGCTGGCCGGGCGACGCCCCGGGCATCGAGGCCAGCCTCGAGCGCGAGCCGCTCCAGAACGTCGAGTACGTGCAGTGGCGCACGGCGATGACGCGCCGCTACCAGCTCGATCTCGCGCCGTTCCTCGACCTCGTGACGGGCGGCAAACCTTGACCGCCGCCGCGCGCGCCGCGATGCTGGGTCCACGATGGCGCGCCGCGAGCGGAACGACGAAGGGGCTGTGACCCAGGACGAGGTCGACGCGTCGGCGTCGTCTGCAGGCGGCTCGACGGCGGAGGATGCGGACCGCGAGCCGGGCGGCGCGCCGATGGGCGCCCGCACGCCGCCCGCGGGCGAACTCGGCGCGGGCGATCCGGCTTCGGACGAAGCGCTCACCGAAGACGCGCTCACCGGCGGCGACCCCTCGGCCGAGCTCGAGGCCGCGAGCGCGCCGGAAGCGGCCGAACTCGCCAAGGACCGCGAGAGCGCGGGCGCCGAGGTCTCCGACGAGGAACTCGAACGCGAAGTCGCGGCGCTGCTGTTCGCTTCGCCCGAGCCGCTCTCGGAGTCCAAACTCGCCTCGCTGCTCGACGGAACGCCGCAGGTTCGAGTGCGCCTCGCGCTCGACGCGCTGAAGCAGCGCCTCGCGACCAGCGGCCTGCCCTGGGAAGTGCGCTCGATCGCCGGCGGCTGGCAGCTCTACACCTCGGAGGCGCTGGCCGACACCGTCGGGCGCCTCGCGAAGGTGCGCAAGGACGAGAAGGTCTCGCCGGCGGGTTTGGAGACGCTCGCGATCGTCGCCTACCGCCAACCGGTCACGAAGGGCGAGATCGAGGCCATCCGCGGAGTCCAAGTCGGTCCGATCCTGCGCACGCTCGTCGACCGCGGGCTGGTCAAGGTCGCAGGCCGCTCCGACGACCCCGGCCGACCCCTGCTCTACGGCACCACGCGCAAGTTCCTCGACTCCTTCGGCCTGGGCTCGCTCGACGACCTGCCGCGCGACGGCGAGCTGCTGCGCGACTGATTTGTCGGCGTCGGGAGCGGTTCCGCCGCGCTCCACCGTCCCGGCGCGACGCCCGCCCGAACGCCCCAGCGTTGCGCGCCTGCGGCGGCCGTCCGTAGACTCTGCGCCCCCAAATTCTTCCGCGCGCGTTCGGGAGGGCCCGCGCGGACGAGACGCCCGCGACCGGCCCCGGCGCCGCCCGCAGTTCCGTCCGCCCACGGTTCCCGTCGATCTCCGGCCCTCCGCACGCGCGCCGCCACGAGCCCATGTCCAACCACGATCCGAAGAGCCCCGAGCATCTCGCCCACGAGGTCGAACAAGAGGTCGAGACGATCCACGTGCCGCGCGGCAAGAGCCGCGCGCGCTACGTGATGACGATCGGCCTGCTGGTCTTCATCCTCGTGATCTTCGTCGTGTCGGACCTCTTCCAGGGGATGTTCGCGCGCCGAGGCGGATCGGGTCCCGAGGGTCCGTTCATGGAGTGGAACCACCCGCGGCTCGGCACGCGCTCGGTAGGCGCGCGCGACTTCGTCCTCGAGCGCCGGCGCGTCGAGGACTTCTACCGCGTGCTCGGCGTCGACCGCCGGCAACTGCGCGACCTGACGAGCGACGACAACATCGCGCGCACGCTGATCCTCGACGAGCTGGCGCAGGAGGCGGGCGTCGAGTTCACGGACTCGGAGCTGCGCGCGCTGATCAAGGAGCGCTTCACCGACGCGGCGACCTACAAGCAGATCCTCGAAGCCGTGCGGGTCACGCCGACGGACTTCCAGGAAGTGCTGCGGCGCATGATGCGCGTGCAGCGCTACGAACAGTCGCTGGCGGAACTCGTCGCGCAGCCCGACGCGGCCGAGATCGAGAAGAACTGGAAGGAACAGCACAAGCAGCACTCGCTGGAAGTGGTGACCTTCCCCGCCTCGAGCGACGATCCCGAGGTCGCGCTGAACCTGCCCGACGACGCCGGGTTCGCGGCCTGGTACGACGGACTCGACGCGACACGCAAGCGCCAGTTGTTCGCGGCTCAGTGGAAGCCCGAGCGCGCGGCCGCGGAGCTCGCGTACTTCGCCTTCGAGGGCGGCGACGCGACGGCGCTGATCGCGCGCTACCCGCGCCCCGAGGGGACCGACCTCGATCAGCTCGCGCGCGATTTCCACAGCCAGTTCGCGCACCTTCGCTTCCGCCGCCCCGAAGAGAAGACCGACGCGGCCGACGCGCGCGAGCGGCTCTATTTCACCTTCGACGAGGTCGCCGACCGCGCGCGCGTCGAAGCGCAGGCGCACGCGGCGATGCTCGATTGGTCGAACGACTTGCGCAGCCGCATCGCGGCGGGGACGGAAGTCGATCTCGCCGGCGAAGCCGTGGCGCTCGGAGTCGCGTACTCGCGCGAAGCGACCCCGAAGAGCCAGCTCGAATGGTCCGCGGCCCCCGAACTGGGCGGCCCGGTGCTCTCCGACAGCGTGATGCGTGCGTCGCGCGGCGACCGCTTCATCAGCGCGATGGTGACCGAGAAGCAGATCGTGCTCGGCCGCGTGATCGAGCGCTTGGAAGCCGGCGCGCCGCCGTATTCGGAGGTCGCCGACGCGGTCATCGTCGAGTGGCGCAAGGACAAGGCGCAGGAGCTGGCGCGCGCGCGCGCGGGCAAGCTCGTCGAGGCCTGCAAGCCGCCGATCGTCGAGGGCGTGCAGTCGCAGCCGATCGCCGACGCCGAGACCTTCGCGGTGAAGGCGGCCGAACTCGGCGCCGCCGTCGAGAGCACGGGCTGGATCGACCAGTCGAAGCTGCCCGTCGATGTCGCGCCGGAGGAGGGCCACCTCCAGCACTTCCTGCGCGAGCTCAAGCTCGGCGCGCGCTCGGCGCTCACGTCGATCCCCGACGCGGTAATGGGACCCTACACCTCGACCGACAAGACGCGCGTGTTCGTCGCGCGCTACATCGGCTCGCGCGACGCGCCCGAAGTGCGGATCGAGCCGCGCGAGTTCCGCGGACTCGAGGCCAACGCGCTTCGCGACAGCCAGCAGAAGGTCTCGGAGAACCTGTTCGGCAAGGCGGGCCTCGAGCTGAACTTCGGCCTGCGCTTCCCGGGCCGCACGGAGTCCGAGGAAGGCATCCCGCCGGAAGGCGTGGACGTTCCGGTCGAAGAGCAGGGCTGAGCGGTTCCGCCGCGCGCGTTCCGGGCGCGGTTTTTTTGGGCGCGGTTTTTCCGGGCTCGGCTTTTCTGGGCGCGGCTTTTCTCGCCGCGCGCGCTCAGCTCGCGTTCGAGTCGGCGACGCGGAACGTCACCCGGAACGTGGAGCCGCCGCCGGGGCGGTCTTCGACGAGCACGCGCGCGCCCACGGACGCCGCTTGCAGCGACACGAGGTGCAGGCCGAGGCCCGTGCCGCGCGTGGTGCGCGTCGACTCGCTGCCCAGTCGGTAGAACGCGTCGAAGATGCGCTGGCGCTGGGCCTTGGGCACGCCCGGGCCGCGGTCGCGGATCTCGAGCGCCACGCCGCCTTCGACGCGGAGCGTCGCCACCACGAGGCGCTCGGCGCCGGGCTTGGAGAAGTCGACCGCCGCGTACTTGCGCGCGTTCTCGACCAGGTTGACCAGGATCGAGTGCAGCGCCTCCTTCGTGAGCCACACCCGCGGTAGGTCTTCGGCCAGCTCGAACTCGATATCCGGCTGGTCGGTGATGCGCCAGTTGAGGAGTTGCGAAACGTGAGCGTCGACGAGCTCGGTCAGATCGCACGGCGTCGGCTGCGCGTTCGTCGACGAGAGCCGCGCCTTCTCGAGCACGCGCTCGACCATGGTCGACAGGCGCTCGGTCTCGCGCACGATGCGCCGGTAGTACTCCTGCTGTTTCTGCGGCTCGGTGGTCCAGCCGTCCAGCAGCATCTCGGCGTGCAGCTTGATCGACGACAGCGGCGTGCGCAGCTCGTGCGTCACCGCGGCGACGAAGTTCTCCGTGCGCGCGGCCTGCTCGAGTTCCTTCTCGACGCTGCGCCACAGCAGCGCGACGCCGGTGGAGAGCGCCGCGAGCAGCATCGCCGCCATGCCGAGGAAGCGCCACAGGCGCGAGTAGTAGCGCGCGTCGATCTCGGTGGTGTCGATCGCGATCTGCATGCGGCCCCAGTTCGCGTCCTCTTCGGCGCTGTCGATCCCCATGTCGGAGATCAGGCGCAGGTCGGCGTGGTACTCGGCGCAGGTCTCGCAACCCGGCTCGTGCGTGTCGAGGAAGCGCTCGCGCTTGGTGAGCACGCGCTGCGCGACGTCGCGCGGCAGATCGCGCGCGTACCACTCGAGGTCGATGAAGAAGCCCTGCACGAGGCCGAGACCTTCGCTCACGCGGTGCAGGCAGTTGGTCGCGCCGGCGAGGTAGGGGATCTCCTCGACGCGCACGCGGCGGTGGGCGATCAGGCGCGGCTCGCCGTACCCGTCGCGATAGAAGCGCAGCGCGAAGGGCCCCGAAATCATGCGCACGGGCTCGCCGAGCAGCATGCGCTCGGCCTCGATGCAGTCCTCGTCGCCCAGGGCGGCGCGGCTGGCCGCGAGCGCCCGCACCGGCAGCTCGAGGCGTTGCGAGTCGAGCTCCACCGGATTCACCGTGCGCAGCCACGCTTCGTTGCGCACGCGCTCGAACAACTCGAGTCCGGCCGACTGCAAGTCCGCGATCTCGGCGTCGCTCGCACTCTCGCCGCCCACGAACAACTGCAGGCTGTCCGTCGCGGGCGCGTTCAGGTCGAAGGTGAACCACCCGAGCACGCCCGTCGGCCGCGCGTCGGTGCGCAGTTGCGTCGGCAGCAGCGTCACCTTGCCCTCGGGCGTCGAGTCGGGGCAGTAGTAGTTCGCGTACTGCTCGACGCCGCGCTGGCTCTCGTTCTGCAGCAGGACGTCGAGCTCGGCGCGCAGCACTTCCCGGAAGCGCCGCGCCGCGTCGTCGGCGTCCTGCGGCACGCTCGCGAGCTCGTCCTCGTGCTCGCGCGCGATGTGCCTCCACTGCAGCAGCCCGAGCGCCAGCGTCGGCAGCACGAGCAGCACGGCGTAGAGCGCGAGTGCGCTGCGGTGGGTTCGCGGGGCGGCCATCTCGGCTCCTCAGCCCCGCGCCGTGGCGTTGCCAGCAAACGAGGTCCGCACCGCGGGCGGCGTCGAGCGCGGTGCGGCCTCGCCGGCGTGCATGTTCGGCCGAGCTCCGGTCAGTTGAACCAGCGGTAGCCCTTGCCGCGCACGGTCTGGATCAGCGACGGCTTGGCCGGGTCGGGCTCGACCTTGCGGCGCAGGCCGACGATGTGGATGTCCACCGTGCGGGTCTCGACGTTCGCGCTCTTGTAGTGCCACACGTCGAGCAGCAGGTCGTCGCGCGTGACCACGCGGTCGCGGTTGCGGATCAGGTACTCGAGGATGTCGCCTTCGCGCGGCGTGAGCGGCAGCACCTGGCCGTCGCGGTGCACTTCGAGGCGCGCGAGGTCGACCGAGATGCCGCCCGGCAGCTCGAGGCGCGGCGGCGGCTGCGAATCGATCGCGCGGCGGCGGAACTGCGCTTCGACGCGCGCGACCAGCTCGCGCGGCGAGCACGGCTTCGAGAGGTAGTCGTCGGCGCCGGCCTGGAAGCCCTTGATCAGGTCCTCCTCGCTCGCGAGGGCGGTCAGGATCAGCACGCGCGTGTCCTGGCGCACGGCGCGCAGCTCGCGCAGCACGTCGAGGCCGTTCATGCCCGGCAACATGAGGTCGAGCACCACCAGGTCGTAGGCGCCCTTCTTCAGGTGCTCGAGGGCGAGCTTTCCGTCGTGGACGACATCGGCGCGAAAGCCCGCGTGCTGGAGGGCGTCGCGGATGCCGAGCGCGAGGTCGACTTCGTCTTCGACGATCAGGATGTTCTGCGTCATCGGTTCGATTCGGGTGTCGGCGTGCGGTTCGAGCACGGCCGGCTCGAGGGGGGAGATAGCGTAGCGATTCATCGTGGAGCCTCCATAGGCACGCTACTCGGGCGGGCGGGGGGCTGTGCGTGGCTGGGGTTGGTCCTGAGTACGGAGCGCGTTGGGTGGGGAAGGCGCGGAGGAGGCGTCGAGAACGAAAGCCGACACGCGCAGGTCCTTCTTCTCTTTGCTTCTTCCGGTCTGCGCGCGAGAAGCGCGTTCGGGTCTCCGCGCCTCCGCTGCGTCCTCCTCCTCGCCCTCCGCGCCCCTTCTGCCTTCCTTTCTCTTCCGCGGCCGCTAGGGTTGCGCCACCGTGCGAGCACGTGCCGTGTTGTCCAGTTTTCGACGCCACTGGCGCTGGGCCAGCGCGCTGCTCGCGCTCGGCGCACTCACGCTCTCGCTCGCGCTGGCCTTCGCTCACTCCCAAGTGCGTGCGGCCTCGCGAGACCGCTGCTTCGAGAGCATCGAAGACACGCCGCACGCGCCCGTCGCGCTGGTTCTCGGCTGTGCGAAGCAGCTCTCGAACGGACGCGCGAATCGGTTCTTCGAGGCGCGCGTCGAAGCCGCCGCGGAGCTGTTCCACGCCGGGGTCGTGGACGCGCTCATCGCGAGCGGCGACAACCACTGCGCGGACTACGACGAGCCGACCGACATGAAGAACGCGCTTGTCGCCCTCGGCGTGCCCGCCGAGCGCGTGCACTGCGACTACGCGGGGCTGCGCACGCTCGATTCCGTCGTGCGCGCCGCCGAGATCTTCGATCAGCGCCGCTTCGTCGTCGTTTCGCAGCGCTTCCACTGCGAACGCGCCGTGTTCCTCGCCCGCGCCAAGGGGCTCGACGCCTTCGGCTTCGACGCCGACGCGGTCCACAGGGGGCCTCGCGCGCGGCTGCGCGAGCTCGGCGCCCGCCTGCAAGCGGTGCTCGACGTGCTCGTGCTCGACACCGAGCCGAGGTTCCTCGGCCCCAAGGTCGCGATCGCTCGCGCCGAGCCGCGTTAGCGCGCTCTTCGAGCAGACTTCGG
>CALFYL010000055.1 GCA_937952135.1 uncultured Planctomycetia bacterium | reverse complement strand
ACATCACCAAGATCCTCTCGTTCGAGAAGGACTTCAAAGGCGCGGCGGTCGTGCGGCTCGAGACGAACTACCGCTCGACCAGCCAGATCCTCGGCGCCGCCAACCGCGTCATCAAGAACAACTCGAAGCGCCACGAGAAGACGCTGAAGTCCGCTTTCGGCGACGGCGATCCGATCATGGCGGTCAACGTGCGCGACGACCTCGAGGAAGCCGACCACGTCGCGCGCGAGATCAAGTCGCTGGTCGAGAAACGCCAGGCGAAGTGGAGCGACTTCGCGGTGCTGTTCCGCGCGTCGGCGCTCGCGCGGTCCTTCGAGGAGGCTTTCCGCGCTCGCAGCGTGCCCTACGTGCTCGTCGGCGGGATGTCGTTCTTCGACCGCAAGGAAGTGCGCGACGTCACGGCGTACCTGAAGCTCGCGCTGCAACCGGACGACGAGCAGAGCTTCCTGCGCGTCATCAACTGCCCGCCGCGCGGCGTCGGAAAGGCGAGCCTCGACAGGGCGCTCGAATTCGCGGCGCAGCACGGAATCTCCCTCGTGCACGCCTTCGACCGAGCGAACGAGATCCCGGGCTTGCAGCCGAGCGTCGCGGGGCTCGTGCGCGATTTCCGCAACCTGCTCGCGAGCGCGGCGAGCCTCGAGCCCGGTCTCGCCTTGCCGCGCCGCATCGAGCGCATCCTCGACGCCGTGAACTACCGCCAGGAAGTCGAGCGGCTCTATCCCGACGAAGCGACGCGCCTGCTGCGCTGGAACGCGGTGACGGAGATCGTGCAGCTCGCCGACCGCCACCAGTCCAAGAGCCGCAAAGCGACGCTCGCGACCTTTCTGCAGGACCTGACGCTCACGGCGAACGACCAGGAGTCCGACGCGGACAGCGCGCGCGACGTCGTCACGCTGATGACGCTGCACTCGTCGAAAGGCCTGGAATTCCAGCGCGTTTACCTGATCGGCCTCGAGGAAGGCCTGTTGCCGCACACGCGTTCGATCGCCGAGGACTCGGTCGAGGAGGAGCGCCGTCTGATGTACGTCGGCATCACGCGCGCCAAGCGCAACCTCACGCTGTGCTACACGCAGCAGCGAGTGAAATTCGGCAAGCCGTCCCCGTCGATGCCTTCGCGCTTCCTGTTCGAGATCAAGGGCTCGCCGCCGCCCGAAGGCTGGGTCGCGGCCGGGCAGCCCATCCCGAAGCCCGCGACGATCAAGGGCCGCAAGAAGGCGGCGAAGGCGAAGTCGAAGGGCGCGGCATCGGCGCGCAAGTCCCTCGCGCCGCACAAGCCGATCTGACCTGCTCGCACGAAACCGCGCGCGTCGAATGCAACGCCGTCCGCGCGGCGCCGCTCCACGACGGCGCGGAATCAAACGGCGCGTCCAACCCCCGCTCGCCGCAGGAGCATCTCCAACGGGCAGAAGCCCGTGAAGGCCGACTGCAGCAGGTTCGCGCCGACGAACACCGTGAACCAGATCCAGTTCGGGTGCACGAAGTGCGCGAGCGCCAGGCTCGCGAGGATGAACGCGCCCGCGAACATCCGAATCCAACGTTCGAGCGACATGGAGTTGAACTTCGTTTGCCGCGTGCGGAGTTTCGCTACGCACCCCGGCGCAGCGGCGGGGTGCTGGAAGGCGCAGCGCCGACGTCGCGTTTGCCGCGCTGGACGGCCCACACGCCGGCGAGCACGATCGGGCCGCCGAGGAATTGCGCGGCGGTGAAGGGCTCGGACAAGAAGGCGAACGAGGCCGCAACGGTCACGAACGGCTGGAGGTACTGGAACGCGGCCGCTCGCTCGGGACCGAGCACCGACAGCGCGTTCGAGAACAGCCACATCGCCGCGGCGCTCGCTCCGGCGCCGAGGAACAGCAGCGCGCCGACCGAACGCAACGCCGGCTCGCTGTGCCAACTCTCGCCGAAGGCGGCCGCCGCACCGGTCGGAAGCGCGGACAACGCCAGCGCCGCCGCGCTGATCCGCAGTCCGCCGCTGCGTTGCACGGCCTTCAACGCGGTGAGCGAGTACGCCGCCCAAGTGAAGGTCGAAACGAGCATCAGCGCATCGCCAGCGCCCGCCTCGGTCAAGCTGTCCGGCCGCGTCGAGGTGAGCACGAAGACGCCGCTCGTCGCGACCGCAATCCCCAGCCAGCCGATCGCGCGCATGCGCTGCTTCAGGAAGATCCGCGCGCCGACCGCGATCACGACCGGGATGAACGCGACGATCCACCCCGCTCGCATCGTCGTGGTGAAGCGCATCGAATGGGTCTGGATGAGCATGTGCGCGCCCATCAGCGCGCCGAGCACGCCTACGCGCCGCCAGTCCTCGCGCTCCGGCAGCAGCTTGCCGCCGCGCGCGCGCAGGATCGCGAAGAGCAGCGCCGCGCCGAAGGCATTGCGCATCCACACGACGCCGAGCGGCGTCGCCGCTTCCAAGGCCAGGCCGAGCGCGAGGAACGAAACGCCCCAGATCAACGTGGCCGCGAGGGCCGCCAGCACCGCTTTGCGCAAGCGCGGGAGTCTACGATTCGGCCCCGGCGCGCGCTGCGACGCCGCGAATCGTATGCTGCTCGCCAATCCCCGATCCCCATGGAGGAGCCCTCATGAAGACCCTGGTTGGTTCGATTCTCGTCCTGTTGTGCCTCGGCCTGCTCAGCGCGTTCAGCCCGGTGCAAGACAAGCCCGCCGACGACGCTGCAAAGGCGCGCACCGCGGCCATTCTCGCGCAGAAGGGCGCCTACCCGCTGACGAAGTGCCCGGTGAGCGGCGAGGAGCTCGGAGCGACGGCGGTCGACACGCTGGTCGACGGGCGCTTGGTTCGCGTGTGCTGTGAGAACTGCGTCGAGCCCGCGGCGAAGGAGAAGGAAGCGATCTTCAAGTCGATCGACGCCGCGGTGATCGCGCAGCAGAGCGCGGGCTACCCGCTCGACACTTGCCTCATCAGCGGCGAGAAGCTCGACGACAAGGCGGTCGCCCACGTGCAGGGCACGTACCTGATGAAGCTGTGCTGCAAGGACTGCGTCGCCGAAGTGAAGAAGGATCCCGCGCCGGCGCTGAAGAAGCTGCAGGACGCGTACATCGCCAAGCAGAAGGCGACCTACCCGCTCCAGACCTGCATCGTCACCGACGAGCCGCTCGGCAGCATGGGAGAGCCGCTCGACTACCTGTGGGGCACGCGCCTGTACCGCCTGTGCTGCGGCGGCTGCAAGAAGGGCGTGCAGAAGAACGCCGACAAGCTCTGGGCCAAGCTCGAGACGGCGCGCGCGTCCGCGAAGGCGAAATAGCGCGACGTACCGAGCCAGAGCAAATTCTCCCCGCTAACTCCAGGACCGCGGCCGCCTGCGCCCTCCGTGGAACTAGCGGGGAGAATTTGCTCTGGCTCGGTACATCGCCAGCGTTCAGCTCGGTGACGACAAGCGTCGGAGCATCGAGCCGCTCTCGGGCCGGATGTGCTCGAGTGCGCGCCACGCCTCGCGCAGGCGCCACGCGAAGAACAGCACGCCGCCCATCGTCGCGAGCGGGTGCAGGCGCAGCAGCAGGTGCAGCGCGACCAAGCCGCCCACGGCGAAGACCGTGGCGAACGCCCACGCAAACTGCTCACCCGACGGAGACGCGTCCGGCGCCTTGCGGAACGGGATGTCGCGCACGAGATGCCGCGCGAACACCGTGTCGAGGTACAGGATCGCCAGCAGGGCGAGCGCGATCTCCAGCCACGCACCAGGTCCGCCGAGGACCGAGAGCGCCAGCGCGCCGATGCCCGTGATGGGTGCAGCGACGCCGAGGAGGAGCGCTTTCGCGACGCCCTCGAGGAAAGCTCTGGACGAGCGTAGCGGCAGCGACTCGAGGACCACGACCGCGCGCGCGTGCTCGGAGGAGGCCGCGACGAAGTACGCCGAGGTCATCGCGATGCCCAATCCATAGAGCGCGAGCGGCGCGAAGTTCGTTTCGAGCTCGCCCGCTTCCCTGCTGGGCGCGACGACCGCGATGACGGCCAGCGTGAGGAACAGCACGACCTGCGGCGCGACGCCGCGCAGAAACGTGCGCTCACGCCGTGTGAGCGCAAAGGCCCAGCCGAAGGCCGAGCGGGCCGCTCCGCTCGAGCAGGTTCGCAGCCCGAAGCGCGCGATCCAGCCCGTGCCGAAACCGCGTTGTCCGCTGGCGCGCTCGCCCTCGCCCGCGAGCGCGGCGATGTAGCGGCCGCGCGAGAGCGACAGCGCGAGCGCGAGCGTCCCGAGGGGCGCGAGGGCGCCCAGGGCCGCGAGCCATGCGTCGCCGGGTTGCGCCGCGCCCGCGAGCAAGCTGTAGAGCGCGTGGAAATGCAGCGGCGGCACGAGCGCGCGCGCAGCGGAACTCTCCTGCGTCAGGGCGAAGATCTCGCTCCAGCGGATGAACTGCGGAACGACTTGCACCGTGAGCATGACCAGGCCGCCGCCGAACACTTGCACCCAGAAGGTCGTGCGCTCGAACCGCGCCGCGCCGAAGATCCGCAGGCACAGTCCGAACACGACGCCGACGCTCGAGACCACGAGCAGACTCGTGAGCAACGCGCCCGCCGGATACACGAGCAGCACGATCCAGGGCGGAAACGCGAGGCACCCCAGCGCGATCGGAGCGGCGGAGGCGCAAACGGTCAACAGCAGCGTGTAGATCGCGACGTGCGCGATGCGTGCGGCGAGAACGGTGCGGTCGCGCACGGGCAGGCCGACGAGCGCGGCGATGTCGGCCGAGTCGACGAGCAGCGCCGCGAAATGGCTCAGCGTCAGCAGCAGCAACCAGAACATCCACAAGCCCATTCCGGCGAGCAGCCACGCCTTGGGATCGCGTGTGGAGAGCGCGACGACGCCCGCGGCGATTCCGGAGAACGCCGCCATGGCGCCGGTCAGCGCCAGGCCGGCGGCCGGCGCGGGTTTCCCCGACGGAGAGTCGCTCGCGGAGCGCGTTTCGAGCCATAGACGGTTCGCGAGGATCGCGCGGAACTTCGCGAACTCGACGCCGAACGCTTCGAGCGGCCAGCGGAGCCAGTCGACGACGGCCAGGCTCGCCGTCGCGAGGAGCGGCAGCTTTTCCCGGCGGTTCCACGGCGAGGCGGGCGACGGACGGCGCGCGCTCACGTCGCGAGGGCCTCGACGATCGACGCCGCGCGCGCCTGGGTGTCGCGGGCGCCCGTGACGCTCGCGAAGACGTTCTCGAGCGTGTCGCGCGACTGGCTCGCGGCGAGCTCCTCGAACGTGCCCTGGACCGCGATGCGGCCGCCGCTGAGGATCGCAACGCGCGTGCAGAGGCGCTCGACGACGTCCATGACGTGCGAGCTGAACAGCACGGCGCGGCCGCTCTGCGCGAGCTGGCGGACGACTTCCTTGACCAGGATCTGCGAGTGCACGTCGAGGCCCGACATGGGTTCGTCGAGCAGCAGGATCGGCGGCGCGTGGAGCAACGCCGCCGTGAGCAGCACCTTTTGGCGCATGCCCTTCGAGAGCGACGAGATGCGCGCGCCGAGCCGGCCGTCGAGCTCGAGCGCGGCGAGGCACTGCGTCGCGCGGCGCTCGATCGTCGCGTCGTCGAGCTCGTGCATGCGGCCGACGAACAGCAAGTGCTCCGCGACGGTCAGCGACTCGTAGAGGATCGCGTTCTCGGCCACGTAACCGACGCGGCGCTTGATCTCGAGCGCGTTCTGCTTCGGATCGAAGCCCGCGACGCGCGCCTCGCCCTCGTATTCCGGCAGCAGCCCGAGCAGCACGCGAACCGTCGTGCTCTTGCCCGCGCCGTTGGGTCCGACGTAGCCGAGGATCTCGCCCGGCCCGACCTGGAAGTCGATCCCGTCGAGCACCACGTTC
>CALFYL010000054.1 GCA_937952135.1 uncultured Planctomycetia bacterium | reverse complement strand
CGATCTTCTGGGCCACGGGCCGCGGCTCCGACGTGATGCAGCCCATGGCGATCCCGGTGGTCGGGGGCATGGCGGTGAGCCTGGTCACGCTCTTCATCGTGCCCTGCGCCTTCTGCGCGGTGGAGGAGTGGAAGTGGAAGCGCAATCGCGCGGCGTAGCGACTATCGTGGGCCGCCACCGCCATGCCGCACCCCGCGCCGCGCCCGGATCGTTCGCTGCACCTGGCTCGCTTCGCCGCCCTGCTGTCGTTCGCCGTTGCGACCGCGTGCGGTGACGAAGCCGCGGGCTCGAGGGCGCGTGCCGAGCTTGTGGTCGAGACGCTTGCCGGTCCGACGGACGCTCGCAGTCGCCTGCCGCGCTTCGCGAGCGGCGCCACCGACGCGCCCGTGCTGTCGTGGGTCGAGGATCTGGCGACCGAAGGTTCGCCGCGCGTCGCCGAGTTGCGCAGCGCGAGCTGGGTTGGAGCGAGTTGGTCGAACGCGCGGCGGGTCGCCAGCGGATCGAACTGGTTCGTGAATTGGGCCGATTTCCCGGCGCTTTCGAGGCTCGACGAACGGCGCACGCTTGCGCAGTACCTCGAGCGCAGCGCCGAGGGCCGCTACGACTATTCGGTGCAGCTCGTGCTCAGCGGCGACGGCGGCGAGAGTTGGAGCGCGCCGCAGCGCCTGCACTCGCACGCGGGTCCAGGCGAGCACGGATTCGTGTCGCTGGTTCCGCTCGCGGGCGCGGGTTGGAGAGCCGTGTGGCTCGACGGCCGCCAGATGGGCGGCGGCGATCACGACTCGCACACCGGCGCGATGGCGCTCTACACGCGAACGATCTCCGCGGAGGGCGAACTCGGAGCGGAGGCGTTGCTGGACGCGCGCGTCTGCGATTGCTGCCCGACAGCGGCGTTGCGCGCGGCCGATGGCACGGTGTGGATCGCCTACCGCGACCGCGGCGAGGACGAGCTGCGCGACATCGCGCTGCTCCGGCTCGCGCCTGAAGAGAGACTCGGAGATCGACTCGAAAGCCGACCCGAGGAGCCGGCGGAACCCGTGTGGCGGAGCGCCGACGGCTGGAAGATCGACGGTTGCCCGGTGAACGGCCCCGCGCTCGCGACGCACGAGCGCAAGCTCGCGATTGCGTGGTTCACGCTGGGCCGAACGAACACCGCGGCGGTGTTCTGCGCGATCTCCGACGACGCCGGCGCGACGTTCGCCGAGCCCGTCCAACTCGCCGCCGGCGACGTGCTGGGCCGCGTCGACGCCGTGTACGACCGCAGCGGCGCGCTCGTCGTGAGCTGGCTCGACAGCGCCACCGAGCCGGCGCAGTGGCGCGTCGCGCGCATCGATGCTCAGCGCCGCCTCCACGGCCCGCACACGCTCGCCGCCGCATCCGGCGAACGCGACAGCGGCATCGGGCGGCTCACCGCGAGCGGCGAGCGCGTCTACTTCGCTTTCACCGAGAGCTCGAACGAACAGCCGCGCGTCGCGGTGCGCGCGCTCGACTGGCGCTGAGCGTCGACCGCCGCCCGTTCACGGGCAAACCATCACGCGAAGCGCATCGGTCAGCCCGATGTTGTTCGGCGCGGAAAAACCGCTGTCGCGCGACCAGAACTGGAAGTGCACCAAGGTGCCGGCGGCGAGCGCTTGGCTCGCCATGTAGGCGTCGCTGAACGGCTGCGAGTACGCGCCGGAGCAGTCGACTCCGCTCGACGAGCCGCCGGAGTTCTGCTGGGGCATGCGGCGCGACGGCGCGGCGACGCAGCGCGTGCCCCCACCGAAGGGCGCCGCCGCGGGCGCGAGGCCCCAGATCAGCAGCCCCTGACGCTGGTTGAGCACGTTCGAAGCCGTGACGGTGAAATCGTCGAGCCCGCCGAGCGACGCGGAGCCGCTCGAGCCGATCTGCGGCGTGCAGCCGGCGCTGTTGGGCTTCGCCGTGCAGTAGCGCGTCCCGCGGCAATCGCACTCGTCGGGAACGCCGTTGAGGTCGACATCCGCGCTCGTTCCGCTCACGACGTCGCACACGTCGTCGATTCCGTTGCCGTTGCAGTCGCTCGGAGGCTCGTAGTAGATGCGCAGCACGTTCGCCCCCGCCGACACCGGGTCCGTGCCCATGTCGTAGTAGAGGTCGGTCATGTACAGGCCGTCGGGTCCCGCCTCGAGGCCGCACGCCGTCGCCTTGAGGAAGCCCGTGTACTCGAGGAACGGAAGCGGGCCCGCGACGAGCGCACCGTTCGCGTCGAGGATCCACTCGGTGACGCGCTTGCCCTGCGAGTTCTGGCCGGTCGCGTAGGTCGGCCCCGACTCGGTCACGAACGCGTGGCCCATCGAAGCCGCGGGGAAGCCGCTGCCTCCGAAGGTCTCGGGTTGGACGAACGCCAGGTTCACCGGCCCGCTCGCGGGGTTCCAGTTGTAGAGCGCGAAGTTCGTCATGCTCGGATCGCTGCCGTTCCAACCGTAGTTGCGGCCGCTCACGATCTTCGCGAAGCGATCGACGCTCGGCCCGTTCTCGACGCAGTACTGGAAGCCGTCCGCCGCGCGGTACTCGCCGCCGAACGGATTGCGCACGCCGTACGCGAACACGTAGTCGCGCGCCGTGATGCCGTCGCCGGCGTTGTAGAACGGGTTGCTCGCCGCCGGCGTGCCGTCGAGGTTGAGGCGCAGGATCTTGCCGCGGAACGAGCCGAGGTTCTGCGCCGTGGAGCTCACGAAGCCGTCGCCCATGTGGCAGAGCAGCGTGCCGTCGGGAAGCAGCGTGAGGTTCGAGATCTGGTGCGACTGGCCCTGCGTCTCGCCCGCCATGTCGAGGATCGTTGTCTGCGTCGCCGCGGTGAGTCCGCCGTCGTTGCTCGAGAAGCGCACGAGCTTCGGGTAGTGGTTCGCCGGGTTCACGACCGGCGCGTACAGCATTCCGGCGATCAAATCGCCCGTCGCCGGATCGACGACGAGTCCGGTGAGCCCCTGCTCGCCCGAACCTGGAAACGCACCGGTCGGATTGAAGTTGAGCAGGCCGCTCGCGTAGGTGCTGACGACGCGGTTGCGCCGAATCACTTTGATCGAGCCGTAGAGCTCGCTCACGTACACGAACGGATCGTTCGGCGACGAGCCAGGATTCGCCGGAAAGGCGAGATTGATCGGCAACTGGAAGCCCGTGGCGACGACCTCGACCTTGAAGCCGTCCTGGCGCGCGCCCCACGCCGGGTTCGGCCCGCGAGCGAGCGCGGTGAAGTTCGGCGCGGTCTGCGACGTGTCGCCGACGAAGGTCGCGCCTGCGGAATTGATCCAGTACACCGCCTGCGCACCCGCCGCGAACGAGGCGTCCGGCATGTAGAGCGTGTGCGTCTCGCAGTCGTGGTCGACGAAGGTCAGTTCGCTCGCGGGCAAGCTGTAGGGCGAGGAACCGTTGTGAACGCGCACGCGCACGGCGTCGTGGGCGGAGAGTGCGGGAGAGTCGAAGACGAGGTTCGTCAGGCCGTCGTTGCCGCGGATCTCGAACAGCGGCGCGCCGCTCGCGGTCTCGAGGAACACGCGGGTGGCCGTCGCCGCCGGCGACAGCACGAGCGGCGTCGAAGTGTTCGCGAGGCGCCAGAGGAGCGGCGGGGTGTGCGCCACGTCGTCGAGCTCGAGCGGGAAGATCTGCGCGAGCGCGCCGGTCGAGAAGTTGCGCTGCGACCAGGAGCTCCAACGCGTCAGGGGATCGCCGCTGTCGTCGGAGTGGCGCACGCGCAGCAGGTAGTTCGTGCTCGGAAACAGCTCCGTGCGCCCCACGTGCGAGTTCTCGAACACTCCGTCGCCGAGGTGCGTGTGCAGGCGCTCGACTCCGGTGATGCAGAGCGTCGACCAAACGCGCTGCGACGGCGAGACGCTCCAGATCTCCCAGTCCGTGCAGAAGTGCTGATCGCCCGCATCGGGGTCGCTGAACGCCGCGCACTCCATGTGCACGTCGGCGCCGTTGAGCACCTGGCCGTTCACGCCGGGTTCGGTGATGGTCGGCGCGAGCGGCGGCAGGTTGCCGCCCGTGGGCACGGTCTCGTCGAAGCTCCAGTCGAGGACGTCGTGGTTCTCGGCGAGGCCGCCGGTCGCCGCCGTGAAGCCGACCCAGGCGCGGCCCGCGTCGAGCGAGAGTTGCGAGCCGAGTGCAATAGGCGCGCTCACCACCGGCTGCGCGAGATTGTCGACGAAGACGCTGAGCACGCCCGCCGCGTAGCGCACGCGCGCGGTGTGCACGCCGCCGTCGGTGAAGTTCGGCGTCGCGAGCGTCGAGCCGATCGAGGCCGACTCGGCGACGCTGTTCGCCCCCGCCCCGAGCGTGTGGATGCTGACGTGGATGCCCGCGGGATCGTTGACGTTCGCCACCGAGCAACCCGGGTTCGAGTACGTGTCGAACTCCACCGCGACGCTGTTCGCGAGCCCGTGGTAGCCAAGCTCGCAGCCGGTCGAGCCCACGAAGGCCCCCGCCGTGTTCTGCAGCACGAACGCGAAGCCGTCCGCGCCGCTCGCGCTCTCCAGTTGGAACCGGAACGTCGTCTCGAAGCCGCTCGCGACGAGTTGCTTCGTCGCGAACCACGCCGCGCCGCTCTGGCCGCCGCTCGCGGGCACGAGTCGCAGCACGCCGCCCGTCGCGCTCGCCGAGCCGACGAGCGTGAGCCCCGCCGTCGAGCTGAAGTTCAAGAAGTCGAAGTCCGCGCGCGCCGTGGCCGCGACCGCGAGAACACCGAAGGAAAGACCGCTGATGCGACGAAGGTGCGAAGCGCGGGGGGCGTGGGTCATCGACTCATTAGAACCCATGCGCGGCGCGCGCGGGGTGCGGCGCCGACTTGTCCGCCGCTCGCCTTCGCCGAGCCAGCGCTCCTCGGCCGGCTTGTCGGACGCCGCGATCGAACTGGGGAGCAACGGCGTCGCCCGCTCGGGCCGACGAGTCCAGTTTTTTGTGGGCGTCGCGCGGCTCGGCGGCTTGGGCAGACCGCGCTCCGCGGCGAAGCGAGCGATTCGCGCCTGGACGCTGACGCCCCACGCCTGCGCTTCCTTCCGACCCTCGCTGAAACCCGCGGCTATGGGTGAATCCTTGAGTGCGAGTCCCAGCAGCGTGTCGAGCTTCGCGGGATGACGCTCCAGTGCCGTCAGCATGTCCCCGACGATTTCCAGCGCCGGCGCGTTTCCGAACGCAAGGAGAGCGTCGACTGGAGCACTCGGTCGAACCCTCGAAAGTGCTTCAGCTTCGTTGCGATACGTCGCCGGTGAAGAGCGCTTCCGACACGCTCGGGAATGCCCCGGTCGACAGGTTGAAGAGACTGGCGGCATCGCCTCTCCCAACGGATCGGCTGTACAACTGAAGCGCCCCAAACCGCCGGAACTCGGCGCCTCCATCTCCTCCGAACCCGACTGTCCAAAATCTCCATGAGTGAACAAACGAGCACGAAGGCCGTCTTGTCCTTGGTCTTCGGCGTGCTGTCGTTCGTCGCGTGCCCGCTCGTCGGGAGCATCCTGGCGATCGTGCTGGGTTCGGGCGAGAAGTCCGGCGTGGGGCGCGCCGGCGCGATTCTGGGTTGGATCTCGCTCGCCCTGAGCCTGTTGGGCGCCGCCATCTACCTGTTCTTCCTGCTCGTGATGGGCGTCGCGCTCTTCAGTGCGAATTGACCGGCGAGCGGCGCGCGCTCGTGTTGGAGTGGGGTCGAAGATCGAGCGCTCGAAGTTCGCGCTGACCGAAGCGCCGAGCCGGAGGCGCCGAGCCGGAGCGAATCCTCCCCGCTAATCGCACCGCCGTTGGCGCGACTAGCGGGGAGAATTTGCTCTGGCTCCGTACTTCGCTAGAAGGTGATCTTGTCGCTGAAGTCCTTCTCGAGCGGGTGGAAGTGCATCAGCCGACCGCCAGCGCCGGCGGACATGGTCTGGGGCTGCCCGATTCCCCAGTGCTCGGCGATGGCCTCGACGGTCGTCGACAAGCCCGCGGCGCTTTGCGCGGCGTAGGTCACGGTCGCCATTCCCTGAGCGTCGCTCAGCGACGTCGTCTGGCCGCCGAGCACGAACGGCCCGCTGGTCGAGTTCCACTCGACGAACTTGACCGTCGTTGTCGCGTTCTGCAGCGGCAATTCATCGTTGTCCACGATCCGCACGGTCGCCACGACGAACACCTGCCCGCCGAGCGCGAACGTCGCCACCGAAACGCTGTCCACGTGCGCGGAGCTGAACTCGTGACCCTGGGTCGCGAGGTTCGGCGACAGCGCGAGGAACGACGTGTCGCCGGCCGGGTTGCTCGCCTCCACCGTCGCCGTGTACGTGTGCCCGGGGTGCAGGCCGCGCACTCGCACGACGTGGTCGACGTCGAACCCCCGCCGTCCGTAGCTGCGATTCAACGCCACAGGTCCCGTCGCCGTCGCGAGCGTGATCTTGGTGCTCGACTCCTCGTCGGTGGTCCAGCGAATCTTCGCCGTGTTCGAGTTCACCCACACCACGCTCAGGCCGCTGATGCTCGGCGCCGTTCCGTCGACGGGCGTGCTCGAGGGATTGCTCGGGTCGGACCCGAGCCGGATCTCGTAGCCGTCCGGATGGAAGTCGAGATCGGTGTCCGTGCTCGTGGAGAGCGCGCCGTACGTGGCCTCGTCTCCGTCGGGCCAGAAATCCGAGTCGCGGTCGTGCCCGAGCCGCCGTCCGCTTCCCACCGGCGCGCCGAGGAAGCAGAACACTCCGTTGCCCTGCAGCGCGAGAGCGTCCAACTGCGCGTAGGTGTACGGTCCGAAGCCCGGCTTGTCGGTGACGAACTGGCCCAGCGCCGGATCGAAGTCCATACGCAGCGGAACTCGCGCGCCCAGCAGGTCGACGGTCCAGCCGCGGCACACGGCGTCACAGTTGCCCGCCGCGCGCTGCGGAAGCAGGAAGCGCAGCACCGGCGAGTTCGACGGCACTCCGGCCTTGGCCTGCGTCAGCGTCCATCCGAAGCCCGTGGCCGGCGCCAACCCCGAATCGAACTCGTCCAGGAACTGCACGACATCGCCGACGAGCCCCGCGCCGACCAACGCCGGAAACGACGCGACGAACGCCGCCACCGACGGCGAGGCGCCCGAGTTGAGCAGGCCCCAAGGCGCGCTGCCAAGCTGCGTCAGCGTCGGGTGCAGCGTCGGGAAGATCAGCCCTGGATAGCTGATGGTCGCGCTCTCCTTGTCGAACAGGCCGCGCAGTTGGGCGGCGTCGTCGGCGAAGACCGGGCCCGGCGTGAAACTCCCATGATTGCCCGGCAGATCGCTGTTGACCTGGTTGTTCGTGCCCGAGAACCCGTTGAGCGAGTGGCACTCGATGCACGTGCGGACACCGTTGGCGTTCGGATTCACGAACTCGAGCGGACGGAGCACGTCGACGGTCGAGAAGTGCCCCTTCCCATCCACCGCGGCCGGAGTCAGCACGCGGTTCACCGCCTGCCGCGGGTTCGGCGGGTACGAGAGCGCGAAGATGAAGTCCTGGAACTCGGCGAACTCCGGGTTCGTGAGCTGCGATCCGCCCAGCAGGCCTTCGAAGGCCGGATTGAAGTCGATCAGATCCTCGCGATCGCCGCGCCAGTGGTAGGGCGCCGTCTCCTCGATTCCGCGCAGCGACATCGTCACCTTGACGCCCTTCGCGTCCTTCGCCTG
>CALFYL010000053.1 GCA_937952135.1 uncultured Planctomycetia bacterium | reverse complement strand
TTCAGTTGGCGCGCGTGAGCGCGTTGGCGGCTCGCCCAGACATGCCACGACGATCAGAATCGCCCGCGTCCGCGCGCCTCTCGATCGCCGCTCGCGCCGCAGCGCGACGGCGCGCTCGATCTGCTCGCTCGACAATTGCGGGGCCAACTTCTCGCGCGGCGCGCGCACCGCTGGCGCGCGGCGCTGAAGGATGCGATGCGGACGGATTCGCTCGGGTCGAGCCCCGTCGCAAACGCGGCCAAGCGCCTGCTGGAGGCGTCGGCGCTGCGCGACGACCAACCCCGCGTCACTCAGCTCGCTTCGACGCCGCGTCGCGCCACTCGCGTCGCAGCGCATCGGCGCGCTCGATCTGCTCGCTCGACAATCGCGCGGCCAACTTCTCGCGCCGCTCGCGCGCAGTCGGGTCCTGCGCTTGCGCCAGCGTGTACCACGCGAAGGCCGCGACCTCGTCGCGCTCGACGCCGCGGCCGTGCTCGTACATCGCGCCCAAGCGCGCCTGCGCACTCGCCAGTCCCTGCTCCGCCGCGCGACGGGCCCAGTGCGCCGCCGCGGCCGGATCCTGCTCGACTCCGCGCCCGCGCAGCAGCAGCAACGAGAAGTTGTCCTGCGCCACTGCGTCGCCGCGCTGAGACGCGCGCTCGAAGAGCTCCGCCGCTTCACGGCTCGCAGCCTCGTCGTCGCGCCCGAGCAGCGAGAGAGCCAGCGCGACCTGAGCCGCGACGAACTCCTGCGCCGCCGCTGCGCGCAGCCAGCGCTCCGCTTCTCCCGGATCCGTCGGAGCGCCGACGCCGCGGGCGAGCGCGATGCCCAACTGCGCTTGCGCGCTCGCAAGTCCCTGCTCCGCCGCCCGCCGCAGCCACGTGACCGCAGCCTCGACATCGCGCGCCACGCCGCGGCCCTCGAGCAGCATGAGGCCGTACTGCGCCTGCGCTTGAGGCAAGCCGCGCTCGGCTGCGCCCGCAACCCAAGTCGCTGCGGCAACCTCGTCGCGCTCCACACCTTGCCCGCGCGCGAACATCAGGCCCACCGCGTAGCGCGCCTCGACGAGGCCCTGCGCGGCCGCCTGGTTCAGCAACTCGAAACCGCGCGCGTCGTCGCGTGCGACGCCGCGTCCCTCGCCGTACATCAATCCCAAGTTGTTCTGCGCGCCCGCGTGCCCCTGCTCCGCCGCGCGGCCATACCACTCCGCAGCCAGCGCCTCGTCGCGCGCGACGCCCTCGCCGCGCTCCAACATCACCGCCAGCGAATACTGCGCGCGCGCCTCGCCCTGGCGCGCCGCCTTCTCGTACCACTGCGCCGCCAACGCCGCGTCCCGAGGCGCGCCCTGACCACTGAAGTGCGCCGCCGCGAGCGCCGTCTGCGCCAGCGCATCCCCCGCCCGCGCCCGCGGCTCGAGCTCACGCGTCGCCGCGCTCCAATCACCGGCCTCGATCGCCTCAGCCGTCGCGGTGCGCGAGTCGACTGTGCTGCGGCACGCCGAGCCGAGCACGAGCGCCACCATCGCGACAACCCACGCGCGCGTCGCACCACCACGGCCGCGGAGCCGCGTGCCCCTGCTGCGCGCATTCAACTCAACTTGGCTACCCATCTGCGCGCTGATGCTATGCGCCTGGGCTCGACGAGCAATAAAGCGTCGGCGCCGCCGACACTTCGCCGCGATGCTCGCCATCGAGCTGGTACACCCGGGGGGACTCGAACCCACAACCCTCGGTTCCGAAGAGCGACGTGAGCCCTTGGATCACTTCGTCGCAGGGCCTTGCGCTGCCGAGCACTTGCGTCGGACTCGCGGGTGCTTTCGCGAGCGAGCTTACCGTCCTGCTCACCGTCGAGCCGCGCCACGACGTCGACCTCGCGCGCTTGGCAAATCAGTGGTCAGGCTTGTCGCCCGAGTTGCGCGCGGCCGTGCTTCGCGTCGCAGGAGTTGATCGAGCGCCGATCTGATCTGATGCGCTACGGATCACAACGCATGGCTAGAGCATGGGCTCGCAGTTCACGCGCGCAGGACTGCACGGCACTGGGCCGCTGCCTCGCGCGGCCAGCTCGACTTCGCCTGAGCCGCCCGCCCCTCACGCCGCCGAGCACGCTCCTCGCCCGCAACCCGCGCCGGCGAGTTCGCCCACGCGTGCCCACCGCTGCTCGAGCCCGTCGAAAACCGGTCCACTCCGGTCTCCTGGAGAACGCTCGAGCCGCCGACCGGGATCTCGCACCCGTCCCACCGTCTCCAACCTGCCCGACCTGCCGAACCGGGGGCAGCCTCTCGCCCGTGGTCGTCCGCTTGGCCCTCCGATCCCCCCGGCGCCTCCGGCAGGTTTCATGGGCTTGCGGGCCGTGCGCAACCGGCCGAAGCTCGTGGCGCGACGAGCCGGCAACGCGAAGTATCTTGACGGAGTGTCGAGCGACGGTTCCGGAGAGTCGTTGTCCGCCGACGAGCTCCTGCTGTTGGTGTACCAGGAGCTCAAGCGTCTGGCGCAGGCGCAGATGCGAGGCGAGCGCAGCGCGGGGACCTTGGGCGCGACTGGACTGGTTCACGAGGCCTGGATGCGGCTGGGCGGCGAGGGGGCCAGCCCCTGGAGCGGTCGCGGGCACTTCGTGGCCGCCGCGGCGGAAGCGATGCGCCGAGTTCTGGTCGACGAAGCGCGCAAGCGGTCTGCGGCAAAGCGCGGCGGCGATCGAGCTCGCGTCGAGCTGTTCGATTCGCAGCTGGTGCAACCCGAGCGGGCCGAGGAGCTCGTGGCCCTCGACGAAGCGCTGGACCGGCTGGCGGACGCGGATTCACAGACGGCCGAGCTCGTGAAGCTGCGTTTCCACGTCGGCCTGAGCGGCGCCGAGGCGGCGGCGGCGCTGGGGATTTCTCCCCGCAAGGCCGACCAGATGTGGGCCTACGCGCGCGCTTGGCTGCGGCGCGAGATCGGGCGCTGAGCGGCCGCTACCAGCGCACGCGATTCCCGAGTTTCCGTGCGCAAGACGGAGGCCGATCACGCACGTTGACCCTGGAGGCGTTACGCATGAAGGAACGCGAGATCTTCGCCGAGGCGCTCGAACGCGAGTCGGGACGGCAACGCGACTCGTACCTGGCCGGCGCCTGCGCCGGCGACGACGCACTGCGCGCCGCGGTGGAACGACTTCTGATCGAGCACCTTGCGGAGGCGCCGTCGCTGCTCGACGCGCCAGCCGCGCCCCCGACTTCGGCTGTTGGCGCGGATGGCTCCGCAGAGTCGCCGGGCGATTGGATCGGGCGCTACCGCCTGCTGGAAGTGATTGGCGAGGGCGGCTTCGGCGTCGTGTGGATGGCGGAGCAGCGGGAGCCCGTTCGACGCAAGGTGGCGCTCAAGATCATCAAGGCGGGCATGGACACCAAGCAGGTCATCGCCCGATTCGAGGCCGAGCGACAGGCGCTCGCGATCATGGACCACGCGAACATCGCGAAGGTCCTCGACGGCGGCGCGACGGACCGAGGTCGGCCGTACTTCGTCATGGAGCTCGTGCGCGGAGTCCCCATCACGGACTTCTGCGACCAGGCGCGGCTCGACACGACAGGGCGCCTGCAACTGTTTCAGGATGTGTGTCATGCGGTCCAGCACGCGCACCAGAAAGGCGTCATCCACCGCGACATCAAACCCTCGAACGTGCTCGTCACTCAGATCGACGGGCGCGCGACACCGAAGGTGATCGACTTCGGCATCGCCAAGGCCACGGGCGCGGAGCTGACGCAGAAGACCGTCTTCACCGAGTTCCATCAGTTCATCGGCACGCCCGAGTACATGTCGCCCGAGCAGGCGGTGCACAGCGGCATCGACGTCGACACACGCGCCGACGTGTACTCGCTCGGCGTGCTGCTCTACGAGTTGCTGACCGGGACCAAACCGTTCGACCTCAAGGCCGCGCTCAATCAGGGCTGGGACGAAATGCTGCGCGTGATCTGCGAGCAGGAACCGCCGCGTCCGTCGACGCGCGTGAGCACGCTCGGATCCGAGGGCACGCGCATCGGCGAGGGCCGACACTCGACTCCGCGCATGCTCGGCCGTCTGTTCCGCGACGACCTCGACTGGATCGTGCTGCGCGCGCTCGAGAAGGAGCGCGATCGTCGTTACGAGTCCGCGGCCGGCTTGGCGCTCGACATCGAGCGCTTCCTGACGAACGAACCGGTGCTCGCCACGCCGCCGTCGCGGGTCTACCGGCTGCGCAAGGCCTACCGCCGCAATCGCAAATCGTTCGTCTCTGCCGGACTGCTGTTGCTCGCATTGATCGCGGGCGTCGTTGGAACCAGCCTGTCGTTGGCGCGCGCGTTGGAGGCGGAAGCACTGGCCCGGGCCCGCTTGACGGAATCGCTCCTCGCTCAGCGCGACGCCGCGCTCGCGCGCGACGAATCCGAATCGGTCGTGCGATTCCTGAGCGACATGCTCGCAGCCGCCAACCCGTCGGAGATCGGTCGCGAGGTGCGCGTGCGCGAAGTTCTGGATGTCGCGGCTGCGCGCATCGAATCGGAGTTCGCGGGACGCCCGCTCATCGAAGCGCGCCTGCGCGACACGCTTGCGAACACCTACGAGGCGCTCGGGCTTCCAGCGGAGGCGCAGGTCGAGGCGAAGCGGGCGCTGATGCTCCGCAAGCGTGAGCAAGGCGAGGCGCATCCGCACACGCTGAGGAGCGGGATGCTCGACGCCGTGATCCAGAGTCAGCTCGGCCACTTGGCGCAGTCCGAGGAGCTGCTCAACGCTGTCCTCGCGGCGCAGCGGGCCGAGCAAGGCGACGACGCGCCGGACACGCTCGCGACGCGCGCGCATCGGGCCGGCGTGTTGACCGAGCTGGGGCGCTGGAGCGAGGCCGAACTCGAGTTGCGCGAGGTGCTCGCCGCCCAAACGCGATCGCTCGGCGAAGCGGACCGGCGAACTCTGGCCACGCGCATGCACCTGGCTCGAGTGCTGTGCCACGAGAGTCGCTTCGACGAAGCCCAACCGCTCTATCAAGCGACGCTCGAAGCTCAGCGTCGAACGCTCGGCGCGCAACATCCCGACACGCTCGCCACCGCGCACGAGTTCGGAGTGTTGATGGTGCGCGAAGAGCGCTTCACCGACGCCGCGCCGCTGCTCGAGCAGACCGTGCGCGAGCACACGGAGGTGCTCGGCGCCGAACACCCGCTCACACTCACGGCGCGTGTGGACCTCGCAGAGGCCCGCGTCGGATTGCAACGGCTCGACGAAGCTCGCACCGAGTTGGAACAGGTCATCGAGATCCGACGCCGCGTCTCGGGTCCGCAGCACCCCGACACGCTGGCGGCGCTGGGAACGCTCGGGCTCGTCGAGCGGGACGAGGGTCAACTCGAAGACGCCGCGCGCCTGCTGGGAGAAGCCCTTGCGGCGCAGCGCGAGGCGCGGGGTCTCGACCACCCGCGCGTCGTCATCCTGCTCCTGCAGCTCGCCGAGACCGTTCAGCGTCAAGATCTGTTGTCGCGTGCGCAGGAACTCATCGAAGATGGCCTGCCGATCGCGCGGAGGGTGCTCGGTCCCGACCACCTGTGGACCCTCAAGGGCCTGTGGACGCTCGGAGGCATCTACCGGCGGCTCGGCCGCTTCGCGGACGCCGAGCGCGTGCTGGTCGACTTGCTCGAGCGGCGTCGGCGCGTGTTCGGAGAGGAGTCCCCGGCCACGACGCACGCGCTCGGAAACCTGTTCGTCCTGCGGCTCGACGAAGGCCGACTCGACGAGGCCGAAGCGCTGTGTCGTGAGTGCATCGATCGATGGAGGCGCCACGAAGGCGAGGACGACGCGCGGCTGTACTCCTGGCAGCGGGCGCTCGGAGTGCTGGTGACGGATCGAGGACAACTGGAAGAGGCGGCGCTCCTACTGAAGTCGGCGTACGAGGGCCTGCGACGTGTCTCCGGAGAGGAAGCCTCGGAAACTCTGCAGGCGCTCTCCGGCCTCGGAGAACTCCAACGCCTGCAAGGCGACGACGCCAGCGCGGTGGAGCTGTGGCGCAGGGCTTTCGATATCCGCGTGCGCACGCTCGGAATCCACCACACTGATGCGGTGGGCGTTGCGTCCAGGCTCGGCGAGGCCTACGTGCGACTCGGAAACGTCGAGGCGGCGCGCGCGCTCGCCCTGGAGGTCCTCTCGACGCCGCCGGAAGGTCCGGCGGCGATGAACGTAGTCTCGTGGTACCTGCTCACCTGCCAGCCGCAGGACATGCAGGATCCCGAGCGCGCGCTGGCGCTCGCTGCGGAGGCGAACGATTTGGCGGATCGTCGGAGCCCCCACATTCTCGACACGCTCGCCTCGGCCTTCCACCGCATCGGTCGGCTCCCTGAGGCCATCGCAGCGCAACGGCGCGCTCTCGAACTCTCGCCGCGCAGCAGCCGCGCGAGGTACGAGCAGCGCTTGCGAGGATACGAAGACGAGTTGGCCCGGAAGTAGTCGGCTCGCGCGGCGACGCCTCGTGATCCGGTCGGAAGGAAACGCGACGAGACCAGCAACTCCACGTCGATCGCTCGGACTCACACGCCGGAGCAGTGCAGCCGGCCAAGAGTGAACGGACTCTGACCTTCTCCCCAAGAACCGGTCCAGCTGGAGGCGTCGGATTCTCACAATGAAGGAGAGCATCCGGCGCGCAAGTCGAAGTTCACAGGGGAGCAGATCGCGTACTGCCTGACCCAGGCGGAGGCCGGGGTTCCGACTGCGGAGCTGTGCCGCAAGTACGGGATCAGCCAACAGACGGTCTATCGCTGGAAGTCGAAGTACGGAGCGCTGACCGCGACCAAGGTCTGACGGCTGAAGGAGTTGGAGGAGGAGAACCCCCAGCTGAAGCGAAGGGTCGCCGACCTCAGCATGGACAAGCAGATCCTGCAGGACGCGCTCCAAAGAGAAGCCTGAGCACTGTGGGCAAGCGACGGCTGTCGAGCGAAGCGATAGCGCGCTTCGAGGTCAGTGAGCGTCACGCCGCCAGCGCGCTGTGCGTCTCCCGGACGAGCAAGCGCTACCAGAGCCGTCGGTCGGACTGCGCAGCGCTGAGGCAGCGCCTGTGCGAGCTCGCGCTGGCTCGCCCAAGGTACGGCTACGTGCGTCTGTACATCCTGCTGCGCCGCGAGCGCTGGATCGTGAACAAGAAGAAGGTCTAACGCCTCTACCACGAGTCGGGGCTGATGGTCCGCACGAAACGCCGGCGCAAGCGCGCGAGCCACTTGCGCCTGACGCCGAGCCCCGCCCAGCGCCGCAATGAACGCTGGGCGATGGACTTTGTCAGCGACAGCGCCGCGGACGGACGCGCGTTTCGCGTGCTGACGGTCATCGACACGCACACGCGGGAGTGACTGGCGCTCGAGGTCGAGCGCTCGATGGGAGCGCCGCAGGTCACGGCCGCGCTCGATCGCGCCATCGCGTTGCGCGGCGAGCCCCAGATGATCACCTGCGACAGTGGGACGGAGTTCACGAGCCATCACTTCGACGCTTGGGCCAACCAGCGCAGGGATCGCGATCGACTTCATTGCGCCTGGCCGACCCGTGCAGAACGCGTTCATCGAATCGTTCAACGGCAAACTGCGGGACGGGCGCCTCAACACCAAGTGGTTCGCCGACTTGGACGAGGCTCGGAGAACGATCAAAGCCTGGGGGCTGGACTGCAACGAAGTGAGACCCCCGTTCTCGTCTCGGCCAGCTTCATCCCGCGGCGTACGTCGCCGGCGGAAGCTGCTGAATGACCCCATCAGCAGTTCGAGAACTCGCCCTTCAACTGGATCCGCGTTGGGGAGAAGGTCACTGCGACGAGCGAAGCACACGCGAGGGTCGGAACGGAATCGCCGGAAACCGGAGGAGATCGGCTCACTTCCCCTTGCCGTCCGTGGCCTCCAGTTCCGCCAGTTGAGCGCGCCACGTCGCAGCTTCCTCGGTCTTTCCCCAGGCCTCGTAGTGCCGGATCAGGCGCACCAGCGCGTCACGCTTGAATGCTCTTTCGCTGGGTCGCGGCTTCATCTTCAAGTAGCCCTCTCGCAGGAGGGGATCTGCCTCCTCGTGCCGGCCCTGTCCGGCGAGTGCGCCGCCCAGGAGGCTCACGACCAGGAATCGCTGCCCGGGATTCACCTCGACGTAGCCCAGGCACTCGCTGAGCGTGTCTTCGGCGCCCACGTAGTCCCCGCGGTCGAGCTGGGTCATTCCCAGCATCACGAGGGTGGAGAAGATGTCGAGGAGGTTCACGGGGTCCCGAGCTCGTGCTCTCGTCAGCACGTGCTCGAACAAGACTTCGGACTCGTCCAACCGCCCTTGGATTCGCAGCATGAACGCCAAGCCCCGTTGGCACCAATCGAGACCGGACGGATCGCTCAGCGCCTCCCAAGTCACGAGAGCTTCGCGGAACAAGCACTCCGCTTCGTCGACGTTGCCCATCTTTCCCAGGGTTCCAGCCAGGTTGCACTGCACCTCGGCCACCCACTTGCTCCGCTCGCCGAGCTTCTCGATCAAGAGGTCGAGGGCCTCTCGCAGCAGCGCCTCGGCCTTCTCGAAGGCGCCGTTGCGCGCGAGGGCGACCGCGAGATTGGACATGGTCTGAGCGATCCTCGGAGCAAACTCAGCGGGCAGGCGGCGGCGGATCTGCAGAGCTCGCCGGCCTGCGGCCTCGGCCTCGTCCAGGCGCCCCTGCACACCCAGCGCTTCGGCGAGACCCTCGAGAACCGAACCCATGCGCAGCGAATCCAACTCGCCCTGCGCCTCCAACGCCGCGATGATGCTGCGGAAGCCTTCTTCCGCTGCGTCGGGCTGTTGGTTCTTCAGTCGAACGCCGGCGAGGTGCATGCGGCTGGTCAAGGTCTGATTGCCGTCGATTCCGAGCGCGTTCGTCTGCCAGGCGACCACTTCTTCAAGCAAGCGCCCAGCCTCTTCGAAACGCTGCATCTGCAGCAGGGTGATCGCCAGGTCCCGCTTCCGCTTGACGACCTCTCCCACGTACTCCTCGCTCGCACCGGCATCCGCCAGGGCCTCCTGGATCACGGGATAGGCCTCCCGGAGCTTGCCCTGATCGGTCAACGCCTGGGCGAGTCTGGCGAGGATCTCCGAGCGACCGGCCGGGTCGCGGCCTGATCGGTTGAGGATTTGCAGCGCCTCGTTGAGCATCGGCTCGGCCTCGGCGGAGCGGCTCTGCTCGATCCGCAGGTGTGCAAGTCGCTCAAGCACCAGTGCGACGTCGACATGCTCGCCGTGGGTGAGTCGAAGCTGGTCCAGGGCCAGGCGGAAGTGCTCCTCCGCCGCTTCGTGGTTGCCGTTCTCGAGTTGGATGTCGCCGAGCAGCAGGCACGCAGCGGCGATGCCGGCGCCACGATTCCCGCGTCGAGCCTGCTCCAGTTCCCGAAGCGCCACGGTCTCCGCCTCCGGAAACCGGCGCTGACCGAGCAGGAGCTTGGCCACGGCGTGTGTGGCGTGCGATGCCGCCGTCGTGTCGGGCACGTCCTCGGCCAGCGCGAGCGCCTGGACGCTGATCTCGTTGGCTCGATCGATGTCACCCAGGTGACCGTACACGTCGATCTGCATGGCCAGCAGGGCCAACAGCTGAGCCTTCTGCTCCGGATCGTCCGCGACCGCTGGCTTGGCCTGCTCGAGCAGTTCGGCCGCACGTCGGTACTCAGCCCGGGCGTGCAGGAGCACGGCCTGGCCCAGCCGATTCGAGGCGAGTTGCCCGCTTCCCTCACCGAAATGCTGCTGGCTGAGCTCCAGCGCCCGCGCCACATGCGGTTCCGCCTGGTCGGGAAGCCCGAGCCCGAGGTACGTCTTGCCCAGCAACTCTCTCACCGCCGCTTCGACTTCCGGCTCGCTCGCCAAGCTGTCACCCAACTCGCGCACGAAGTCGTCGAGCAGGTCGCGGACCTTGTAGTCCTTGCCCTTGTTCTGATCCGGGTCCGGCGACGTCAGCAGGTCGTAGACCAGCTTCAGCACGGTGTTGGCCCGCGCCGCTTCCTTGCGCGCCGCCGCTTCGCCTGTCTCGGCTCGTCCCAGCGCCGCCGCCGTCTTCGTGCGCTCGATCTCCGCCGTCTCGCGCGCGGCGTCGGCCAGCTTCGTCTGTTCCTTCGCGTCGTCGCGCTCGCGGCTCGCCTCAAGGAAGCCCCACACCGCCAGCGACAATCCAGCCAGCAGCGCCGTCGTCACCGCGGCGCCCGCCAGCACGCCCACCCGGTTCCGCCGCGCATACTTCGTCAGCCGATACCAGCCGCTCGGCGGACCCGCCTCGACCGGCTCGTCCCGCAGGTGGCGCTCCACGTCCGCCGCGAACGCGTCCGCGCTCACGTAGCGACGAGCGCGGTCCTTCTCCAGCGACTTCAGCACGATCCAGTCGAGGTCTCCGCGCAACTGACGCGTCAGCCGCCGCGTGTCCGTCCGCCGCCGCTTCGCGGCCTCCGTGCTCGCACCTGCCTGCGTGCTGATCCGCGTGCTCGGCTTCTGCGGTTCCTCCTCCCGGATCACCCGCAGCATCTCCAGGATCCCGTCCTTCGCTCGCGACTTCACATCGAACGGCAGCGATCCCGTCAGGAGCTCGTACAGGAGCACGCCCAACGCGTAGATGTCCGCCCGCGTGTCGATGTCCAGTCCCGACAGCTCCGCCTGCTCCGGAGACATGTACTCCGGCGTGCCCACCATCTGCTGGAACTCGGTGAACAGCGTCTTGTCCGTCAGCGGACGGTGCACCGCTTTGGCGATCCCGAAGTCGATCACCTTCGCAACCGCCACCCCGTCGTGCAGCGTCACCAGCACGTTCGACGGCTTCAGGTCCCGGTGGATCACGCCCTTTTGGTGCGCGTGCTGCACCGCGTGGCACACCGAGACGAACAATCGCAGCCGCTCCCTGGTGTCGAGGTGCTCCTTGTCGCAGAACTGCGTGATCGGCACTCCGCGCACCAGCTCCATCACGAAGTACGGCCGACCCGCGGCCGTCTCGCCGCCGTCGAACACCTTGGCGATGCTGGGGTGGTCCATCAGCGCCAGCGCCTGACGCTCCTGCTCGAAGCGCGCCACCACCGCGCGCGAGTCCATCCCGCGCTTGAGGACCTTCAGCGCCACCTGGCGCCGCACCGGCTGCGTCTGCTCCGCCATCCACACCACGCCGAAGCCGCCCTCGCCGATCTGCTGCTGGAGCTTGTAGTGCCCGATCCGCGCTCCGGCCTGCTCGCTCGACTCGCCCTCCTCCGCGCCCGCGGTCGGCGACGCCAGGAACGTGCCGGCGCCGGCCTCCGCCGCCAGCAGCGCCTCCACACGTGCGCGCAGCCTCGCGTCGCCTCGGCAAGCGCCGTTCAGGAACGCGCCCCGCTCACCCGCGGGCAACTCGAGCGCCTCGAGGAAGATCTGTTTGGGATCGGAACTCGCAAACACGTCTCATCGCCTCCAACGATCCGCGACCTCCCGCGGACGGCGGCTGACCCAACATGTGCTTGCAACCGATGTCTTCTCGCCAGGCCCGTGCTCGTTGGATCGCGTCCCACGCGCAGCCCACAGCAGGACGAGATCAGAGTCCGATCCTCTCACCGCGCCTGGCCCTCCTTGGCATCCAGTTGCTCCAGTTGCTTGCGCCACCTCGTGGCCTCGTCGGGCTTTCCCCAGTCCTCGTAGTGCCGGATCAGGCGCACCAGTGCGTCGCGCTTGAATTCGCGCTCGCTCGGAATTGGCCGCAACTGCTCGTAACCCTCTCGCAGGAGGGGGTCGGCTTCTTCGTGTCGACCCTGTCCAGCAAGCGCGCCACCGAGGAGACTCACGACCAGGAACGACTGCCGGGGGTTGGCCTCCATGTACTTCTGACTCTCCCGAAACGTGGCCTCGGCGGCCACGCACTCTCCCTGATCGAGTTGGGTCATTCCCAGCAACACGAGGGTGGAGAAGATCTCGAGAACATTCACGGGGTCCCGCGTTCGCGCTCTCGCTAGCACCTGCTGGAACAGGTCTTCGGCCTCGTCCAGCTTTCCTCGGCGGCGCAGCACGTTGGCCAACTCCGTTTGGCACCAGTCGAGTCCCGACGCATTGCTCAGCATCTCCCATGTCACGAGCGCCTCGCGGAACAGACATTCCGCTTCGTCGACGTTGCCCATGCGCCCCAGGATGCCCGCCAGGTTGCACTGCACTTCGGCCATGTGCATGTTCCGCTCGCCGACCTTCTCAACCAGGTAGTCGAGAGCCTCACGCAGCAGAGCCTCGGCCCTGGCGAATCCTCCGTTGCGCGCGATGGCGACGGCGAGGACGGACATGGACTTGGCGAGGCTCGGAGTAAAATCACCGGGGAGGCTGCGGCGGATCTCCAGAGCTCGCCGGCCTGCGGCCTCGGCCTCGTCCATCTCTCCCTGCAGACTCAGCGCCTCGGAGAGGCCCTCGAGCACGCTCGCCAGCCGGCGCGTAGACCGCTCGCCCCTTGCCTCCAACGCGGCGAGGACACCCCGGAGTTCCTCCTCCGCCGCCGCGAAGTGGCGACGCTTCGAACGGCCGAGGGCAAGGTGCATGCGGCTCGTCAAGGTCTCATGGCCGTCGACTCCGAGCGCGTTCGTCTGCCAGTCGATCACCTCGGCAAGCAAGCGCTCCGCTTCCTCGAAACGCCGCAACTGCAGCAGCGTGATCGCCAGGCCGCGCTTCAGTTCGACGACCTTCTCCGTGTTCCCCTCGACCGCACCGGCCGCCACCAGGGCCTCCTGAAACGCGAGATCGGACTCCTGGAGCTTGCCCTGGTCTCTCAGGGACCGGGCGAGTGTGCTGAGGATGGTGGATAGGTCGGTCGTGGGGTGACCCGATTTCCTGATGATCCGCAAGGCTTCGTTCAGCACCTGCTCGGCCTCCGCCGGGCGGCCTTGTTCGATCCGCAAGGCACCGAGATTCGCCACCCCCCGCGCAACGTCGACGTGCTCATCACCATGGGTCAGCCGAAGCAGTTCGAGAGCCCCAATCACGCTCTCGTCCGCCGCGTCGAGCTTGCCGTTCTGAAGCTGGATGTCGCCGAGCAGCAGGCCTGCCTTCGCGATGTTGGCGCCACGCTTCGCGCGCCGAGCCTGCTCCAGCCCTCGAAGCGCGACTTCTTCCGCTTCCGGCAACTTGCGCTGATCGAGCAGGAGCTTGGCCACGGAGTAGGTGATCAGGAACGCCGAGGCGTCAGGCAGGCCCTGGGCCAGGGAGAGCGATTGGCTGACGACCCCGCTGGCTCGGTCGTACTCGCCCAAGTGGCGGTACAGGTCGACTTGGAAGCCTAGCAGGGCCGCCAGCTTGGACCGTTGCTCTGGATCGTCCGCCAGCACTGGCCTGGCCTGCTCGAGCAGTTCGGCCGCACGTCGGTACTCGGCCCGCGCGTGCAGGAGCTCGGCCTCGTCCATCTGACTCGTGGCGAACTCGTGGCTGCCTTCACCGTAGAGCTGCTGCGTGAGTTCCAGCGCCCGCGCCACATGCGGTTCCGCCTGGTCGGGAAGCCCGAGCCCGAGGTACGTCTTGCCCAGCAACTCTCTCACCGCCGCTTCGACTTCCGGCTCGCTCGCCAAGCTGTCACCCAACTCGCGCACGAAGTCGTCGAGCAGGTCGCGGACCTTGTAGTCCTTGCCCTTGTTCTGATCCGGGTCCGGCGACGTCAGCAGGTCGTAGACCAGCTTCAGCACGGTGTTGGCCCGCGCCGCTTCCTTGCGCGCCGCCGCTTCGCCTGTCTCGGCTCGTCCCAGCGCCGCCGCCGTCTTCGTGCGCTCGATCTCCGCCGTCTCGCGCGCGGCGTCGGCCAGCTTCGTCTGTTCCTTCGCGTCGTCGCGCTCGCGGCTCGCCTCAAGGAAGCCCCACACCGCCAGCGACAATCCAGCCAGCAGCGCCGTCGTCACCGCGGCGCCCGCCAGCACGCCCACCCGGTTCCGCCGCGCATACTTCGTCAGCCGATACCAGCCGCTCGGCGGACCCGCCTCGACCGGCTCGTCCCGCAGGTGGCGCTCCACGTCCGCCGCGAACGCGTCCGCGCTCACGTAGCGACGAGCGCGGTCCTTCTCCAGCGACTTCAGCACGATCCAGTCGAGGTCTCCGCGCAACTGACGCGTCAGCCGCCGCGTGTCCGTCCGCCGCCGCTTCGCGGCCTCCGTGCTCGCACCTGCCTGCGTGCTGATCCGCGTGCTCGGCTTCTGCGGTTCCTCCTCCCGGATCACCCGCAGCATCTCCAGGATCCCGTCCTTCGCTCGCGACTTCACATCGAACGGCAGCGATCCCGTCAGGAGCTCGTACAGGAGCACGCCCAACGCGTAGATGTCCGCCCGCGTGTCGATGTCCAGTCCCGACAGCTCCGCCTGCTCCGGAGACATGTACTCCGGCGTGCCCACCATCTGCTGGAACTCGGTGAACAGCGTCTTGTCCGTCAGCGGACGGTGCACCGCTTTGGCGATCCCGAAGTCGATCACCTTCGCAACCGCCACCCCGTCGTGCAGCGTCACCAGCACGTTCGACGGCTTCAGGTCCCGGTGGATCACGCCCTTTTGGTGCGCGTGCTGCACCGCGTGGCACACCGAGACGAACAATCGCAGCCGCTCCCTGGTGTCGAGGTGCTCCTTGTCGCAGAACTGCGTGATCGGCACTCCGCGCACCAGCTCCATCACGAAGTACGGCCGACCCGCGGCCGTCTCGCCGCCGTCGAACACCTTGGCGATGCTGGGGTGGTCCATCAGCGCCAGCGCCTGACGCTCCTGCTCGAAGCGCGCCACCACCGCGCGCGAGTCCATCCCGCGCTTGAGGACCTTCAGCGCCACCTGGCGCCGCACCGGCTGCGTCTGCTCCGCCATCCACACCACGCCGAAGCCGCCCTCGCCGATCTGCTGCTGGAGCTTGTAGTGCCCGATCCGCGCTCCGGCCTGCTCGCTCGACTCGCCCTCCTCCGCGCCCGCGGTCGGCGACGCCAGGAACGTGCCGGCGCCGGCCTCCGCCGCCAGCAGCGCCTCCACACGTGCGCGCAGCCTCGCGTCGCCTCGGCAAGCGCCGTTCAGGAACGCGCCCCGCTCACCCGCGGGCAATTCGAGCGCCTCGAGGAAGAGTTGTTTGGCATCGGGCGGCTGCGGCATGGTTCTCCCTTCCTGGCGCGCCGGAGCTGCGCGCTACCGGCCAGAATCTTGGAAATTCAGTCCTCAGCTTGCTGCAGGGCATCGAAAAGCCACGCGCGCGCATAAGCCCACTCGCGACGCACCGTGCGTTCCGAGATCTCGAGCGCAGACGCCGTCTCGGCCTCGCTGAGTCCGGCATAGAACCTCAGTCGGACTACGTCCGCCGCACGCGGGTCCGCGCTCATCAACCGTTGAAACGCCTCGTCCACGGCCAGGACCTGGTCGAGATCCTCGGTCGCAGCGAGATCGAGGCCGCTCAGCGTGACGCGCCGCCGCACGTCAGCGGTAGGACTGCGACCGCGCGAGCGCGCATGCTCGATGAGGATCCGGCGCATCGCTTCCGCTGCCGCGGCGAAGAACTGCGCGCGGCTGGCCCAACCCTCCTCGCGGTCGCCGATGATGCGCAGAAAGGCCTCGTGCACGAGCGCGGTGGCCTGCAGGGAGTGTCCCGGTCGCTCGAGCGCCATGCGCTGTTGGGCCAGCTTGCGGAGCTGGTCGTAGACGATCGGCAACAGATCCTGCGCGGGGAGACCGCGTGCGGAGTCGACAGGGTCTGGTGAAGACGGCGCGAAATCGAGGCCCACTCACGACTCCCGGCCAGGCGGATGAGGGTTGGGGCGGTCTAAAGCGAAGGCTCAGGACCGGGACCGACGCTGGCGGGAGGATTGTAGGGCAGCCGCCCGGTTTGGAGGAGCGGGGGGGGCCAGGGGCGGTCGAGAAGCGTCTCGCTCTCATCGTCTGACTCTCGGGCGATGGTCAGGACGATGGCGACGTGGTCGTGTCTCCAAGGTGGGTAGTGCCACGTGCGATTGTGACGCGGTCTCCAGGTCAATCTGCGCCAACGCGCCAACTCGAAGATCGCGGCGCCCTGACCGCGTTAGGGGAAACGCGCTGTCGGGGTCGGCCCGAATCCGATCGCTGCGGAGAACCACGGCGCACCCGCATGCAGTCATGGCGGGCTGCAACGCGCCCGGCACTGCCCGCTCGCTTGCCCCCGTTCGAGGGTTCGCGTCGCTGGGCCACAGTGACGTGGAGCAGGCTCCTCGCCGTCGTGGAGCCCCGGCCGGCGCAGCGCAGGGCTCTCCATCCGGCTGGCGACCTGCACCAACGTGTCGGCGACCCAGAGGGCGAGTCCGGCGAGGACCTCGCCGCCCTCCGCGGCGGACGGACGTGGGGCTGGCGCGCTCGACCGGGGGCCCGAGGCGGGCGACACGCGATGGCCGGTCTCCGGCGCGGAATTCTCGAAATCGATGTCCTCTGTCAGGTCGAGGCGACGCGCGGAGGATGACCGCGGAGGCTTCCCGCCGCCCTAGACCGACCAAGCGACCCATCCGCTGACCATCGGAGTTTCGTCGATGACCTCATCGAGTCGTTTCGAAGCGTTGCACTCTGCGTTGAGTCCTCGTGGGTCGAGCCGGCCGCTCGATCTCCTGGCTCAGCTTCTTTCAGCAGCGTCGAACCTTTTGCGGCGTGAACGCGTCGACCGCGAGGGGTCGAGCCCAATGCCTGCCCGTTGGGACGTCCGAGAGCATCGCAGAGTGCTCGGCACGCACCGACGCCGCACGCCGCAGGGCTCGCCTAAGCGGATCGGGCAACCGGATAGGATGGTCACAGGGCGCTTCAGCCGAGAAGGACATGGAGAGAGAGTCATGAATTCACATGTGGTGAAGGACGTGCTGAACACCTTGCTTCGAACGTCCAAGAGCGCGGCCGCGGTCGTGTTGACGACCTGGTTGCTCGCGGCAGGTACGCGCGCTCAGTGCGGGACGCCGATCCTAGATGGCTGGGGTAGTGCCAGTATTGATTATTACTGCCAGAGCTTTTCTTGGTTCTGCGGCTGCACACCCTATTGGCAGAACGTGCCATGGACTGCCAGCCTCACAGGCACGGTGACGCTGCACCCATTGACCCAAAATACGTTCGTGTCGGGACCCGCGACGTGCGTCGCCGGCCAGACGTACCAGATCAGTCTGACCACCTTGGCGCAGTGCACCAGCGCGAACTGCGGTGGGTCCTACTGTTGGAGTTGCGGCTGCTCTGACATAGTGATGTTCAGCGCCTACGTCTCGCCCTACTCGCTCGCTGGTGAGTGTTGCGATTTCCCGCTGATCATCAACGGCACGGGGACGTTTCCGTTCGACACGGCCGGGTACTCGACCGACTCCGTGGGCCAGGGCGACGCACTCTGCCAGGAGTACGGCTACACCGGCATCCGAGACGACGTGTGGTATCGCTGGGCTTACCCAGGGAACGGGCCTGCGGAGGTGACTCTCTCGTTGTGCGGCACGAGCAGCGGCAACTCGAAGGTCGCGGTGAGAAAGGGCGCCGACTGCAACGCTGTTCTGGTGGCCTGCGACGACGACTCGTATTGCGGCGCCGGGGCGGTCGTCACCTTCCCCGCCGCAGTTGGCGAGACGTTCCTGTTCCAAATCGGCAATTCGCCGGCGTCCGCGCCCGCGCCTTCCGCGGCCGGCAATTTCAGCATCTGCTACACCGGCGTCCTCACCGACTGCAACGCGAACGGACTTCGCGACTCGTGCGAGATGGGCCTGGGCATCACGCCCGACTGCAATCAGAATTTAGTCCCCGACTCATGCGACATCGCGACCGGGACGAGCCAAGACGTAAACGTCGACGGAATCCCGGACGAGTGCCAAGCGCCGCATTGCATTCTCGCCACGATGGCGCCGCCCGATCCTGGGCTCGACGACCGGATCGGCTACTACGTCGCCACGGACGGTGATCGCGTGCTGGTCGGAAGCAACATCGACGATGGTCCCGCGGGGGCGGACCAAGGCTCCGCCTACGTGTACCGGCGCGATGGGGTGGCGTTGACCTTGGAGCAGAAGCTCGTCGCGAACGACGCCGCGGCGGACGACCGGTTCGGCGTCAACGGCCTCGCGATCCAAGGTGACTGGGCAGTCATCGGCGCATACCGAGCCGACGCGCCGGGCTCGAACAGCGGCGCGGTCTACGTGTTCAAGCGCAATCCGGCGACGGGTGTGTGGGCGCAGAACGCGAAGTTCGTCGCGTCGGACACCAACGCCGACGACTACTTCGGCTACGGCATCCACTGGTCGGGAAACCTGCTCTTCGTGGGCGCGATCACCAAGGAGACCCCGGTGGGAACCGACCGTGGCAAGGTCTACGTGTTCCAGTGGAGCGGAACGGCGTTCACGCAGGTGGCGAGCATGTACGCGCCGGATGGCGTCGCCTTCGACCTGTTCGGCAGCGCGCTGGACTACGAAAACGGTCGACTCGCGGTGGGTGCGAACGCGGCCGACACGAGCGCGGGAATCGACTCGGGCGCCGTGTACGTGTTCAAGCAGACCGGCAGCAACTGGGCTCTCGAGCAGAAACTCGAAGGCCACTATTCCGGGGCGCGGGGCGGCACGAGCACTTCGATCGAGGGCGACCTGATCGCACTCGGCCAACCGCTGGATCCGATCCTCGGTCCGTCCGCCGGCTGGGTGACGATCTGGAAGCGCGACCCCGCGACGTCGGTCTGGAGTTTGACCTGGAACATCGTCGAGCCCGACACGGACTCGGTGGACGAGTTTGGTCGCTCCGTGCGGTTCGTGGGCAACAAGCTGTTCATCGGCGCGCCGTTCAACGCGGAGTCTTCGGGATCCGGAACGGTGTACTGCCGCACGTTCCTCGGATCGAGTTGGACCGTGGCCGATCGCGTGCATCCTGGCGCCGGCATCGATGCCTTCGGTGTCGCCCTCGACTGGGCCGGAGGATTGCTCGCGGTTGGGGCCTACGCGACGCCGACCGGCGGCGTATCGGGCGCCGGCGCGACGGTCGCCGTGGGAACGTTAGGGTTCGACTGCAACCAGAACTTCAAGTGCGACTTCTGCGACATCCAGGCCGGCGCGCCGGATGGCAACGTCAACGGTGTGATCGACGCGTGCGAGATCATCCAGTTCTGCTTCTGCCCGGCGCCATTGGGCCCGTGCGGCAACAACTCGCCCACCGGCGGATGTCTGAACTCGAACGGCACGAGCGCGACGATGACTTGGGTCGGTTCGAACAGCGTGAGTGCCGACAATCTCGTGCTCGTGACCGCAGGGATGCCGCCGGGAAAGAGCGCCATCATGTTCATGGGGGCGAATCCCACGAGTTCCCCAGTCGCAATGGGAGACGGCCGAAGGTGCGTGAGCCCTCCGACCCTGCGATGGCCTCTGAGCACTTCGAGCGTCTTCGGAGTCGCGGCCTACGGACCTGGACTGTCGACGCAATCGCTGCAGCGCTTCGGACCCAACGGACACCTGGCGCCCGGCAGCACCTGGCGCTTCCAGAGCTGGTACCGGGATCCAACAGGTCCGTGCGGCCAGCTGACGAACTTGTCGAGCGGGATCAAGGTCACCTTCACGCCCTGACAAGCAGGCCCAGCTTTCGAGCGCCTGGTCCGACGATCGTAGAGGCTCCATCGAGCCGTGCGCCGGTCACGCGTGCCCCTGTGCACTCGTGAGCGGCGCGCGGCGGATTTGGAGGGGGCTATGTGACGACCTCTCCCGCGCAGATGCAGTCAGCGGGCGAGTACTCGAGTCTGCGCCCTCGCTCGGGAGTGCACTCGGTTCGCCACGAAGTGACGGGCTTCGGGCCGCGATTCGCGAATTCGATGTCCTCTGTGAGGGAGAAGCGACGCGTGGAGACCGACGACGGGCGGAGGACGACCACGGAAGTCTGCCGCCGCTCTCGCTGGACCAAGCAAGTCAAGGAGTCTTCTCGATGAAACCTTCCTCAATTGGATCGCTCGTGGCCTGCGCCCTGCTCGCCTTCCCGCTCACCGCTACCGTCGCGCCGATCGCCACCCATGTGATGCCGCCCGACTCGTATCCCCGGGGTCTCAGCTACGCGGACTGGTCGGCGGGCTGGTGGCAGTGGTTCATGCAGCACCCGCTCGATTGCCACCCGGCCATCGACGATCCGCAGTGTGACGTGACCGCTGGCCAGTCGGGCAAGGTTAGGTACCTGAGCACCGTTCTGGACTTCGATCCCTCCGACGGCGTGACCCCTTGCACGCGCACGATCGAGGTTACTCCAGGTACGTCCCTGTTCATCGGCCTGCTCAACGCCGAGATGTCGAGCCAGGAGGGCGTGCCCGACGAGGAGACGCAGCGCTGGCTCGCCAACTTCCAGGCCGACGCGATCACCGAGCTCAGCTTCTCGGTCGACGGCCAGGCCGTGGAGAACATCTTCGACTACCGGTTCGAGTCGAACCAATTCACGTTCACAGCGCCGGATCCCTGGATCTTCGGACCTGCGGGCGCAGGCGAATTCGGCACGGCCGTGGCGGATGGCTATTACGTGTTCCTCGCGCCGATGAGCGCCGGTCAGCACGTCCTCCGCACGACCGGGAAGATCTACTTCGAGCCCGGTGTCTTCGGGCCGGATCCGGTCGAGCTCAATGCTGACACGACGTACATCGTCAACGTCCAGTGATGCTGTGAACGGCGTTCGCAATCGGCGCCAGAGCCCATGGGACCTGGCCCCGCAAAGCGGATCCATCTTCAACCTTGGGATCCAACACTGCGGACCGTCTGCCGTCGCGGATCCCGTTGAAGGGCGAACTCTCGAACAGCTGATGAAGTCGTCTAGCAGCTTCCTCCGGCGACGTTCATCGCCGGAGGAAGCTGACCGAGACGAGAAAAAGCGTCTCACCGCGTTGTAGTCCAGCCCCCGGAGCTCTGATCGTTCTCCGAGTCTGGTCCGAGTCAGCGAACCCGTTGGTGTTGAGCCATCCGTCCGCCTTCTTGCTCATAGTTGGAGCGCACATCGTGTCCAGAGCCATTCCCTCTTGCGTCCTGCTCCCAATCCTCGCGACGCCATTTGCGGTTCGGGGTGCGCCCTACGTGAGCTGCGAGCCTGCCTCACCGGTCCCCAGTAACTCAATTGTCTGCGCAGCGAGCTGCTCGACGCAGGCGGCCGATCTGATCGCGCCCGTTCTAGGAGAGTACGACTGGTTCGGCTCCGCCGTAGCTGTCTCCGGCAACGTGGCGATCGTCGGCGCGCCCAACGCAAGCGTCAGCGGCGCTGCGTATGTTTATGCGCGCCAGGGAAACGGCTGGGCCTTGCAGGCCGCATTGCTGCCCTCGAATCCGACGGGTTACTTCGACGAATTCGGCACGTCGGTCGCGATCCACGGCAACACCGCCGTCGTGGGCGCGCCAGGGCGCCAATCTCGGCCTTATGTGCCGACTGGGGCGGCTTATGTGTTCGAGCGCTTTGGCCAGTCCTGGCGAGAAGTCGCGATCCTGACCAGCCCGCTGCCGTTGGCGGGAGCATGGTTCGGCCATTCGGTCGGACTGCACGGGTCGACCGCGGTCGTCGGCGCTCCCTACTACTACGGCGACTCGACGGGCGCCAGCGGCGCGGCATTCGTGTTCGAGCGGCGCGGCGATCGCTGGGTCGAAGCGGCCGAACTCTCGTCACCGAGTTCCGCTCCCGGTCCGTACGATGGGTTTGGTTGGGACGTGGCGATCTCCGGACCTTCGGTGGTCATCGGTGCTCCCTCCGAGCGAGTGGCTGGCCTGGATGGGGCAGGTGCGGTCTACACGTTCGAACCCCACGGTTCACGATGGGAACTGCAGTCGAGCCTGGTCGCGTCGGACCCTGTCTATCTCGGTCACCACGGCATCAGCGTGGCCATCGACGGAAACTCGATCATCGCGGGCGCGGTGGGCGCAGGCTCGCCCGGCACGGGTGCTGCCTACACCACGGGTGCTGCCTACGTGTTCGAGCGCACCGGACAAGCCTGGAACGAGCAGTCGAAGCTCGTGGCAACGGACAGCAACGGCCCCAACACGTTCGGTTGCGACGTCGAGATCAGAGGCGGGGTCGCAATCATCGGAGGCGGTTGGGACGCGCTTCCGGCAGGCGGAGGGTTGGGCTCGGCTTACGTGTTCCGACGCCAACACGACGATTGGAACGAGGAAGCCAAGCTGGTGCCGTCGGATCCTTCGCCTAGCGACGGGTTTGGATTCAGGGTTGCGATTTGCGCCGGACTCTTCCTCGTGAGCGCGCCCTTCCAGGACGTGCTCGGGGTCCTGGACGCCGGCTCGGTGCACGTCTTCGAGATCGGACCGAGCGGTAACTGACCTGAGTCAGATCAGACGCACCCTCCTCAGCACGTGAGCGGGCCCAACGTCTTTCCCGGACTCACGCGCACTGCGGTCGAAGTGGTTGCTGTTGTGGGGTGCGCCACGAAACGGGTTCCGTTTTGCCGTAGTCCATCGAGCGGACGGTTGGCCGTCTCCGAACTGCCCCAAGTGGGGCGAGGAGATGGCGATGAAACGAGTACGAAAGTCCCTGCGCGCAGCCGGCGGTGAGGCCGGCTTGGCGGCCGAGCCGCCGGATGCGGGTCCGCCCGCGCGTGTGCGGCGGCAGGGCGACTCCACGAGGCGCTTCAGCGCGGCTCAGAAGCGTGCGCTGCTCGACGAGTACGAGCGCGGCGACGAGACGCAGGATGCGTTCTGCGCTCGGCGCAGCGTGAGCGCGACGAGTCTCGCCAACTGGCGGCGTGCTCTGCGTGAGCAGGGCGCGTCGGGGCTCGAGCCCAAGCGCAGGCCCGGCGGCTCGCGCGCGGTCGAGCCGACGCTCGCGCACGACGACGCGAGTGACGGCAAGCACGACGCGCGCGTCCATGCCTCACCGCTCTGAAGGTCGAGCGCGCGCTGCACGCGATGCGCTCGCGCGCAGCC
>CALFYL010000052.1 GCA_937952135.1 uncultured Planctomycetia bacterium | reverse complement strand
AGAGATTCCGCTCTGCGCGCAAAAAACCCGTGTCGTTGATCAATGCCCGGTGCATGTTGCATTAACTGGGTGCAGGTTGCACTAACTGTGGTTGGCCACCGGCCGTCACACCTACGGATCGGGCCGCAGCGGCGGGGTTGGGGACCAGTTGCCGGGCGGCGGGTATTTCGAGGGTGGGCGCTGCCAGAGGAAGATCTCGCGCAGCGTGAGCGGGCGTGTGGCGATGCCCGTTGGAAGAGCGGACGTGCGAAGCTTGCCACTGGCGCGAAGCGAACCGTCGAACGGCCAGCGGCCAGTGTCGGGACGTTGCTAGCGCCACCCGCGCCAAACTACCGGCAACCCGGCGGCCCGCAACTCCCTCTACCTCACGAAGTAGCGCGTCCCCCGCTTCTGCCCTGTCGTCTTCAGCTTCTTGGCCTCGACCATGCGGATGATGGGCAGCGCGAGGTCCTTGGTCTTCACGCTCAGCGCCTTGCCGATCTGCTCGACGGACACGCCTGGGTTCTTCGCGACGTAGGCGACGACTGCCTCACCCATCTTCGCCACGTCCTCGGGCGTGCGCTTGGCGCGCTTGCCCTTGCGCGCGGGCTTCGCAGACGGCGCGGCGCTCGTGGCCTTCGCAGGACGACCAGGGCCGCGCTTGGCGGGCGCAGACGGCGCACCGAGCGCGCTTGTCACCGCTTCGAGCGCAGCGGCGCGCACGATGTTCGCGAGGTCAGCCGTGAAGGACTCGATGCGCGCGCGCAGGGCGGCGTCGGTGGTGCTGGTGGGCATGCGGTTATGGAAGCGTCGCGAAGGGTGCGGCGCAACGTCGGGGTGGCTACGAGACGACGCTCAGAGCGGAAAGGTTTGGTGTGACACCACAACAAGATAGGAGGAAGCGGGTGACTGTCCCGGCATTGAAGGCGGAGAGGTCTGGCGTGACCCCGCAAACAATCTCAACACGTCATTCTGGCAGGCTCTTAAAGTTAGTTTTCGACTACGGTCAATCGGACTCCAGCATCCGGATTGCGCTTCAGAACATCCGTGAGCGTTGCAAGATTGCTCGGGTCCAACATAACTGCAAACTTGCCGCTATACGCACTCTGTTTGACAGAGATTTTGTCACCGTGCGCGCAATGACGCGACTGGTTTGTGTACCCATGCCACCAATCAAACTCAGCAGTGCCCGCAAGAGTCGGAGCATTGATATCTCGTGAGTTGACATTGACAAGCTCAACTCGAAGCGTTCTTGCGGAATCGAAAAGCGGGCCGGCAGGAAAGTCCTCCGTGACAGGAAATGACACCAATTTCAAGCGCGCCGCAAATGGCAGCTGCAGCCTCAAAGTAATGGATCCGTGCTCCCAGCGCGAGTCATTGACGTTTGCGGAGATTTTTTGGGGGACGTTGAGAATCGCCGTCTGCTGTGCATCCTGAAGCGTTGTCTTGAACATCTCCACCTGCATCTGAAGTTTCTCGCACTCCACGGAGAGTTGACCATTAATGGTCTCAACCCTCCGACCATATTCTATTGCTTTGGTAAGCTCACTCTGGAGTGTTGTGACTTGAATCTCAAAGCGACGCGATCGCTCCTGCTCTTCGCTCAAGTCGTGCTGCTTGCGAAGCGACAGCGCTGCAGCGGCAGCGGTGCCGACCATTACAAAAATGGTTGCAACACAACCGACGCGCGTAAGTCGATGGCCCTCGCGTTGGCTCCAGTGTGCAGTAACAAACAAACTGGCTACGCCTGTCAACCCAGTTGCGATGATCACGAATAGCTCTAGTGATAGCATTGCGTGCATACCTCACATTCTTCCTCTGCATCCGCCCTGCCGCCGCACATGGTTCGGCGGTTCCGCGGCCGGCGCTCATCCGACAAGCCGGCCTCACCACTGGCTGCGCTCTGAGGCCTTCGTGCCGGTTTCTTCGCCACCTCCTCGCTCGCACGGGGCAGCTCGGACACGGCAGACCGTCCGCTCGAGGGACAAAGGCGAGACGGAGCAGCTTCGTGGCACCCGACACCGGACTCAGCGCCCATGCGTTGCGTGGGAGATGCGATGCCTTTGTAGCTGAAGCTCCCCGGAGCCCATGGCATGATGTTCTGGTAGAAGCCGTAGAACATCGTCCCGTTACACACTCACGGCGCGCCGCTCACGACGATCGATTTGGAACCTGCTCGCAGCGCTGGCGCTTGGCGTGCCCACAGCGGAAATGGACGGGACGCAGCCGTGCACGGTCGTGCCGGCGATGCAGAAGGTGGAGAGCGCTGCGATGCTGCACGGCTGCGCGAAGGCTTGGGCGAACAGGCCCGCGGCGAGGACGAGCGCAGTGCGGGCTATGCGAACGAGCGAAACCATGTCATGGTCTCCGGGAAGAGTGGACGAGAGGCAATCACGCAGCGACTGACGTGGCGGTCAAACGCTAGCCATGGTTATCGCGGACGCCTATGAAGCTGCAATGAGCTCCCGTGCGAACTGACATGCGGTCCCACATCTGGGAGTTGCACCTTCGTCGCACCCTCCCGCCCCGCTCCTGGCCGCCCCTGGCCGCCTGTGGCCGGTTCAAGCGGACACGCATCAAGACGATTCGACAGCGCGTCTGTCCGCTCCTGGCCGCTCTTGTCCGCCTGTGTCCGCTCCTGGCCGGTTCGCGAGCGTGATGACGTGCGGTAGCTATGCCGCGGGCTTCCCAAGCTGAATGTCGTGGGTTCGAACCCCATCGCCCGCTCCACATAACTCGCGTGTTCGTAGCGACTTACGGCGTCGCCCGCGAAGGCCACCTCGGCGGAAGCGGACACGAGTTGCGTTAATGTTGCACCCAGGCGCGTCGAAAGCGGCCCGGTGCGCGCGAGAGATGCTCGATTTCCTCGGTGTTTTCGAGGGGTGAGCGCGCGGCGCGGCGGGCGGAGGCTGACACTCCACCGATGCGCCGACGTGCCGCCCGAGTTCAGGCGGTACTTGCCGGAGTGACGCAGCTCAGAGTTGCGCGTCGCGCTACTCAGTGGAAGGAGGCCATGATGGACCCCAACGATCTCAGTTTTCCGCTGGTTGCTCAGGTCGCCGAAGCAGGCGGCCTCCGAGTCGAGCTGGGCCCCGACCTCGGCCCTGTGGTGTCGTTCAGGCGCGCAGCGGATGAATACAACTTCCGCGCGCCCCTCGGCCAGTGCTGTGAGGATCCTGTGGTCGCCCCCGGCGGGCTCACGGCCTTCGTCCGATGCAGCATCGTCGAGGGCCACGGATTCGACTACCACTCGCTGATCAAGTTCCAGTTCGGCGCGGGCAGGCTCAAGGACGTGACCCCGGAGTCGTTCCTGCTGGGTGATGAGGTCGCGAACCTGACGGGAAGCACCCAAGCTTGGGTTTGCAACCTTGATCGGGTGTCCAGCGACGGACGTGCGCTGTTGCTGCGAATCGGCATCCAACAGCCGATGAAGGGCGGCCACGCGTACTTCCACTATCGGCCCTACTGGTACGAACTCGCGACCAAGCGCCTGATCGAACCCGACCTCTAGGCGCATCAGGCAGTTCGATGCGTCAGGTCGCAGGTCGTGACAAGGGGAACGGCACGCGGCCGCATGGTTCCTGGCTCGCGCGCAGCGAAGCCCAATTGGGAGGCTGGTGCCGCCGCCCACGGCGCGACCTGCGGCGATCGGGTGCGGCGGAGAGCGCATTCCGCCATCGTTGCGCCCGACGCGAAGAGTCCGCGCCCGAGTCGTGCGCGACCGCTATCCACCCGCACTTGGCTCGATCGCGTGGACGTACGTCCAGGGGCTCTGCACCGTTGACTGACTCAGCGCTGGCAGGCGAGCGGTCGCCGACTCACGGGACTCGCGGCTCAGCACGTACGTGATCACGGACCGAGTCCCGTCGCTGCGCTCGAACGCCAGCCGCAGCTTGTCGTGAGACGCAACCGACTCGACCAGTTCGCCGAGCACCGTGGTGGAGCTGCCGCAGCCGACCACCGTCCACTGCGCGTCCGTGACCGCCGCATCCGCGGGCAGCTTCGTGCAGACAACGGACTCGGCGTGCGCGTCGCCGCCAGTGGAGACGAAGACCTCCGTCGTGCGCTTGTAGGGCAGTCGAGCAGCTGCCAGCTCGTAGTCGCACCGGATCACCATCAGCTCGCCAGCAGGGGGCGAGTCGGAGAGTGCCCACTCACGCGAGCCAGGGATGTCGGACACCAGACGAAGCGCTCCGACCGTGGGCTCAACGCGCGCAACGCTCGGCGTCTGGCACGAGGCAGCGAGCAGCAACGCGGTGACGGCGAAGGCGGGGATGTGTGACATGGACGCGCTCGCAGGGGGCGAACCGGACGGACCTCCAGTGTGCCGGGTGGTGTCAGATCTCCACAACGAGCCCCGCACACAGACCGCTGGGATCAACTGCCTGGCCCGGAGCGAGGCGCGCGTCCCCCACGGCCGCCCACGGCGCGATCTGGCGCACGCTGCCCGCCCACACGCCGCGCTCCCCAACGCCGCCCCGCGCGCGCCTGAGCGCCGCGTATTCGCACTGGGGCGGGTGGACAGGATCGGCGGGGGCGGGTTCACTGGGCGCAGATCCTGGAGGGAATCAAGTGCTCGCTCGACTCGTTGCTTGTTCGCTGCTCGTGCTTCCGGCCGCCGGCCAAGGTCAACTTTGGATTCGCCAAGTGGGGTCAGCGTCCGCGGATGCCGCGCGTGCTGTTGCACCTGACGGAACTGGCGGCGCGTTTGTCTGTGGGCAGACCGAAGGAGACTTCGGTGGCACGAACCTCGGCGGAGACGACATTTGGCTCGCGCGCTACACATCCTCAGGAACTCAGACGTGGCTGCGCCATATCGGATCGGCCGCGGTTGACCACGCGGGAGCTGCAGCGGGAGACGGCTTCGGCGGTGTATTCATTTGTGGCGACACGAGCGGGTCGATTGCAGGGACCAACAACGGTGGCACCGACGCATGGATCGCGCACTTCGACGCCAACGGAGTGATGTCATGGGCGCGCCAGCTCGGGTCCGCATCAAACGAGTTGGTAGGAGCCGCAGCGCCCGATGGACTGGGGGGCGTATACCTATGCGGCCTCACTGACGGCTCGCTCGGCAGTCCAAGTGCCGGCAGTAGCGACTCCTGGGTTGCGCGGTACGACGGAGCAGGCACCCGTCTCTGGGTCAAGCAACTGGGCTCCCCGGCATCCGACAACGCATTTGGGGCCGCGAGCGACGGCGGCGGCGGAGTGTTCGTTGCCGGTACGACAAGCGGAGTGATTGGTGGATCGGTCAGTGTCGGCGCTGACGACGCTTGGCTGGCGCGCTACGACTCCTCAGGCAACAGACTTTGGATTCGACAGTTTGGAACGATCATTACTGATCGAACGAGTGCAGCCACGCCAGACGGAGCGGGTGGTGTGTTTCTCGTCGGAACCCGCATCGGTTATCAAGGCGGTCCGCCAGGCAGCTCGGACTACAACGCGTGGATCAGCCGACTCGACGCCACTGGCACCATGCTCTGGACGAAGGTTATCGGAACCATTGCTTGGGACGAGGCGCTATCCGCCGCAAGCGATGGCAACGGCGGGCTGCTGGCCTGTGGAATCACCCGTGGCAACCTGTTTCAACCCACACTCAGCGGGAGCGACGACATCTGGGTGGCTCGTTTGGATGGTCTGGGCAATATCCAATGGGGAACCCAGTTCGGCACCCTCGGAACGGACTACGCTTTCGCCGCGGCACCCGACGGTGCTGGTAGAGTGATTGTCGCAGGAATGACGCAGGATAGTCTCGCAGGCCCAACCAACGGGAGCAATGATGCCTGGGTAGGTCGATTTGGGGATCCCATTTGCTACGCGGACGCTGATAACGATGGGTTCGGCGCGTCCCCCGAAGTGGTGGCTGCGTGGCCGTGCGGTGTCGGGTTGTCGGACCTGCAAACCGACTGCGACGACACGCGGGCCGATGTACACCCTGGAGCTGTCGAACTCTGCGATGGCGCTGACAACGATTGCGATGGGCTCTTCGACGAGACCACTTCATGGAGTTACTGCACCGCTGGCACCACGGTCCACGGCTGCGTCCCCTCCATCGCTGGCATCGGCGCACCCAGCTCGCAGGCCACGAGCGGTTTCGACCTCGTCGTCAGCAACGTCCCCGGGCAGCGCTACGGCACGCTCTACTACGGCTTCTACCAGAACATCACGCCCTGGGCTCCCGGCAGCTTGAGCTACCAGTGCATCGCGTCGCCTGTGCAGCGATTCAGTGTGCAGGACTCAGGCGGTGTCGCGGGCCAGTGCAACGGCGAGCTGCGCATCGACTTCAACGCGTGGCTCCAGGCGAACCCAGGCTCGCTCGGCAGCCCATTCGTCGCGGGCCAAGTGTTCTACGCTCAGGGCTGGTTCCGCGACCCCGGCGCGCCCAAGGGCACGAACTTGAGCGATGCGCTGAGGTTTGCGCTGTGCGACTAAACACGCCCCGCACGCTCTTTCGACGCATATGAGCTGGCGGCTCGCTAAGTTGGACAGACGATGCGTTCGAGGTGTCGGCGCGAACGACGGTCTGACGGCGGAGCTTTCCGAACCGGTCGGCCAGGTCACTAGGACTGCTCTCTGCGCTACGTTACTCCGCACAAGCGCGGTTGAGCGATATTGATGAAACCAGGACGAGACCAAACACATGAATAACGAGAGGTCATCACAACCGCTTTCTCAGTCCAAAGTCACGTTGACGATTGTAATCGTGTGGGCCGTGCTTGCCTCGATTGCAGCCGCCGTCTTCGCCAGCCTCGCACTTTACCTCTTCGTGCGGGGCAACACACCGGCCATACCCGTTTCAGTCACATTCAGGGAAGCGGCGCTCGACAACAGCTTGGTCGCGCAAATACGCAACACATCCGATAGACCCATAAAGCTGCTGGTTAAGGTTCACAGCTCGACGACCAACGAAACCAAGCAGGGAGAGGTAGTGGTCGGGGGCAACCAGGTCGCCGAGGTTGGGTGGGCCGAGGGTTGGCGGTTTGTGTCCGGTGAGACCCTACGGCTACACCATGCAGACTACAGAGATCTCGAATTCACCGTACCTTGATGCTGCCCAGCCTGCCCCCCTCCCGCGTTGTCGACCGGATGGGGTTCGACAGACCAAGTGCCCCATGCCCAGGCAGGTTCCGCGATCCCGGCGCGCCCAAGGGCACGAACTTGAGCAATGGGCTGAGGTTGACGCTGTGCGACTGAGCCTAGTGGCTGAGAGACTGGTGCCTATTGGCGCGTTGCCCGCCCTCTCAGAGGGACAGGTGAGAACCATGACACGAATAGCCGACGTGGGCGAGAAAATCCGCAGTGCGATGGACGAAGGCGAAGGCGAAACTCGCTCTGCGCGAAGCTTGGTCCCGCTGCTGGCCGCCTGTCTTCTTTCCGCATGCGAGGACCTCAGAGGCTCAGGCGACAAGAACTGCTCCGACTTCGACTGTCAAGGGCAGGCTCAGGCGTGGCACAACTCTCACCCCGAGGACGGTCTCGACGGTGACGGAGACGGCATCGCATGTGAGCACCTTCCAAGTTGCTCTCCACCGGTTTCGTCGATCAGAGCCACTGTAGATGACTCCAGCGAACCACCGAGTTCAAGACTATCTAGAAATGGCGAAAGGTCCGACTACGCGCCGCGCGGGAGACTCCATGCGGCAAGCATTGGAGCGGAACTGGCGGGTCGTCACCGCGAAGGCACCGCCCGCCACGGAGAGACACCGGGCATCGCTATTGGGTCAGACTGCTTGAGCTCCATCGCCTCCTACTGCACCGCCGGCACGAGCATCATCGGCTGCCTGCCAGCGATCAGCGGCATAGGCACGCCGAGCAGCGTCGCCTCGTCAGGCTTCGAGATCCGCGTCGAGGACGTTCCCGGCGGCCGCTACGGCATCGTGTTTTACGGGTCGGCTCCGACCGCCCAGATCTGGTCCCCCGGAAGTTCGAGCTACTTCTGCGTGTTCTACCCGTTGTCGAGAATGACCGTTCTCGACTCCGGCGGCACCCCGGGCGCATGCGACGGAGTGTTCTCGATCGACTGGAACTCGTGGCGCTCGGCGAACCCGAACGCCCACGGCTTCCCCTTCCTGCCCGGCGACGTGTTCTACGCGCAGGCTTGGTACCGCGATCCCGGGGCGGCGGCGCAGACGAACTTGAGCGATGGGTTGAGGTTCACGTTGTGCGACTGACCCCAGACATCGCGCAACGGTGATTGCAGTCGATTGGCGAACAATGTCATGCCTGCTTGTATCCCTTGCAATGATTCTCGTGCAATGCGCGATAGTCCAAGTGCAGCTTTCAGAAATGGGTAGTCTGCTAGCCTGTCGTGCACCGATGCACGTCGCGAGCTTTCTCCGACTCACGATCGTATTCGGTTCATGACAAGGGTCTTTGGGCGTCAAGAACTTGTCCGCTCGCTCCGTTCCAGGGCGCGCCACTTCGGCATGTCTCTGTTAGTGGGCGCCCCGCGCTGCGGCAAATCCACCGTCATGCGATTGGTTGCGAACGGGCGCATCGCCGGCTTGCAAACTGGACTTGTCTCTGGGTACGCGGAGGCTTCGCCCGAAGTTGGTTCCTTGCCGCTGCTCGCTCTGGCAATGGCGTATCAGCGGTGGCTTTCGCGCTCCAATTGGCGAGAACAAGCAACCATGCTGAAGCTAGCGGCCAACCCGCCGGCATGGACCAAGGTGCTCTCAGGGCTTGCCCACGTTGCCAGAGCGGGAGATCCTGTGGGAGGAGCGATCCTAGTGAAGATCGCGGAAGCGCTGAACGCCGGAGAGCGAACTTGGGCACAACTCGAATCGAAGCCGATTCCCGTCGAACAGCTCCATGACCGCATAGCTCTGCTCGCAAGAGCCTCGAACTCTCGAGTATTGCTTGCGCTCGACGGCATAGACCAGCTTGCGGACTCCACACAAACGACTGGGCTTTTAATGTCGCTATTGAAGAGTCGCGATCCGCGGCTTCAGTCTGTCCACGTGATAGCGTCCTCGCGAGTAGAAGGCGATGAGTGCCTATCAGATTCCCTCGAAGAACTTGCTGCAATGCCGGCATGCGAAGTGTTCCGCATCGGGCCTATTGATGTTCAGGACTCTTACGAGAAGCGCGACCTCCTTGCGTTCCTGAGGCACCAAATTCCGACGACCCGACAGTTGGAAGACCTAGACCTGTTAGCCTTGATTGGTGGCAGCGCTGCCGTTATCGATCAATGGCTGGTGGAGAAGCCGACGACACGTGCAGAACTGATCTCGCAGGCTGAGGACGCGCACGCCCAGCACTACATTTCTCTCCAACGCCGCATAAGAGCACTCGCTGTCGAGGACAGCGCCGAAGCGGAGTGGATGCGCACTCTCTTGGTGCTCCCGCGATTCAATTCCGCCGAACACTATCGCGATTTCCTGCAAAGCGCCTTCGATGGATGCGCCCCGGTTTCAGACGCGCTGCGCAGCAAGCTGCTACTGGATGCGCGAGAGGGCTCGTTCCCATCGCTCGGGCATGAGACTCGCCACGCCTCGGCGAAGCGGGCGGCGATGGAAATGATCTCCGCCCGTCCGAGAATGCGGTCTACAGTCAGAAACGTGATTCTAAGAGTCTTGGATCTCTGCTCGACGTTTACAGTCGGAAATAGTGAGCGCCTTAGATTTATTGCTAGCATTCACAACGACAGTGAGCGACTTGGTGTTCAACATGACGCCCGTCATCTAGCTGCCGTCTGTAGATCTGTCGAGTCCCGTGATGTTGTAAGTCACCATGGATCGGTCGATCACCTACTAACTCTCGCTGCCCGGGGCGGCGTAGCTCCGCAGCATGCCAGCATCATCGTCTCTGAAGCAATCATTGCCGCCCTGGAGGATGGGGCTATAGGCCTCGCGAGTCACTGGCTTAATCAGCTGACAGAGCTGGTGATCGGTTCGGAGGGCCAATTAGGGGCCTACGATCTCGCAAGAGCGCTCTACGTGACGGTTCGATATTCGCAGCATGTGGGCCAATGGCAAATTCGCCTGAATGCAATCGACGCGTTACATGATCTCTATCTGGAGTGCGGTGATAGTCGAGTACGTGATGGGTATCTGGCGGCGCTTCTTCATGCTGCCGACATCATGTACCCGCTTGATCAGTGGGTTCCGGGAACATATCATTATGCACGCCGGCTTATTCTTGAGTGGGTTGCGACGCCTGACAGCGTCCCGGCGACCGAGGCGCTGGTCCACTATTGGACAAACCAATCCATTTATGCGTGCCGCTGGAAAGAAATCTATCAGTTCAGGTGGTGCTGGAAGAGGCTAGTCGCTGTAGTCGCACGAGGAGCGAAATCTCAAGTGACGCTTGAAGCGCCGCCCTTCGCGTTGCGTGCCGCGACCAAGCAGCAGAACTGGCTGAATGAAACGGCAAGAGACGACGTGTTCAAGGATTGCCTTCGTGTGGCCCGTGCTCGAGGAGTGCGAATTGAATAGGCTGTGGTGTCACACCGAACCTCTCCGCTTTGAGGGTCGGGACCGTCAGCCGTTTCCTCGTATGTTGCAGCGCAGACCGTGCGCTTCGACCGCGCGAAAGTCGCCACCTGCTAGGCGACCTCATCGGCCAACGGCGTGGACTTCGGCATGCGGCGAGCGACCTCGGGAGCGGATGGTAGCGGCGCGCGTGCGATCGGGGGAGATGGTCAGCCTCCGTCGTGGC
>CALFYL010000051.1 GCA_937952135.1 uncultured Planctomycetia bacterium | reverse complement strand
TTCTGGCCATCGAACGGCGCGGCCGCGGAACCGAGGAACGCAACGCAAAGGGAGCCAACAGCGAACAAGTGCTTCATGGGGGCACGTAGAAGAGGAGAGAGGGGGAAAGCCCTGCGCGAGCACGCGCAGTGGCTGAGCGCCAACGCCCAGGGGCTAGCGACTGCGCAACACACGCACCGCCGCATCGATTTCCGCCTGCGTCGGGGCTTGGATGAGGTAGGGCTCGGCTTGGCCCGGCACGAGGTCGATGATCTGTGGCGCCGTGCAGGGCTCCGAGTGGCCGTTCGATCGGACGACGAAGGTCAGCTCGACTCGGTGGCGATCCGGCGCGAGCGATTGGAAACCCCCATCCCCGGGATCGACGGTGTCGAATGCCTCGAAACTACCGGGCGCCCGCAGCTGGACCGACATCCCAACAGCCTCCTCCAACGCCGGAAGGGCGTCCTCGATCCGGAAGCTCAGAGTCGGGCGGCGCTCGACACGGACTGTGACGTTCGGCCCCGTCACGTCGACTTCGTCCTCGAAGTACTCCCTCGTCCCGAGGAACGCCTTCGCTCCCGTAGGAACCAGTAACGAGGTTCGTCCCGTGCTATCCGAGGTGGCGCTGGCGTAGAAGCCTCCTGCGTCGCGGATGTGGACTTCGACTCCTGGCGCCGGCGCACTGTCCGTTGCGTCTTCGAAAAAGAGTCGACACACATGGAAACGATCGCGGAGATCGATGCTGGGCAGCTGAGTAACCGTCTCAGATCCTGTGAGTTCGAATGGCGCGCTGTACAGAACGTCGGGTGTGTCGCTACCGCGCAGGACGCCGTGCCGGACCACCGAAATCGTCAGTGGCGCGTCGCCAAGTCCCATCAACCTAAAGCCGCCTTCATGGTCGAGACGGGCCAGCCGACCGAGCCCGATGAATTCCGGGTGCGTGGGCCAAACTTCGCCAACTCCGCCCGAACGCGCCCAAGGCATCGGGCTCGCCTCGATCCATAGTTCCGAGCTCGGAACGCTTGGGTCGAGAAGTACGCGCCCGGAGAGTTCTCGAGGTAACCGCAACTGCACCAGGAGGCCTTGCTGACCTGGAGTCGCGAGGCAGAGCGACTGTCCGTAGTCGATGTGGTCAACGAGCAAAGGCAGCTGCGCGGCCTCATGACCGACGGGCCAATACAATGGAACTTCGAACGCGCCGTCACGCGCACTCTGCGCCGACAGCAGGTCGGGGAGATCCCACCACATGGCCGGCAGGGTGGGAAGTTCGCCACAATCGAGACCCACGAGGCTCACGCGTGCACCGCTCACGGCTACCCCTCGGGGATCCGTGACCACTCCGCGAATTGGTGCGGAGACCAACCTGGATCGCAGCTCGCCGAGATCATGGCGTGACGCGGTGGAAGGCACGAAGGCGTGCAGCTTCTCGGTGTCACGCTTGCGATCGTCGCACCAGAAGAACACTTCACTCTCTTGGTGCGACAATTCGCAGCAAACGACCTGCAGCTCGAAGCGACCATCTATGGCAGTCGTCGTCTGCACGTAGTCCTTGCAGGAGCAGACGACTCGGATTACGCGCTCACCGAGCGCGTGGCCCTTCGCATCGACAAGTCGTCCCGCGACTACCGCACAGCCCATGCGCTCTGATTGCTCCGGTGCATCAGACCTAACGAAAGACAGCTCGATGCTCTCGAATGGCCTCGCTGCGCTCGGACGCAGATCGGCGCCGAGCAACTGGAGCTCACGGCGGTCCCAGTCGAGTGCGTCAAGCTTGTCTACACCTACCGCCAGCCGAAGTCTCCCGTTGAAGGCCATCAAGTTGGTCCAGCTGTCAGGCCAGTTGAACCCGTTTGAACAGCATTCCAAGTTGAACCGCTGAATGGAGTGTCCGCGTGGCGCATCAACAACTTCGATGTCGAAGTGCGCAATCGGCTCTCGCCATGTCACATCCATCGCACCTGCTCGCACTTCGTCTGCAGTTAGCTCGTAGACGAGCCTGTGCACTGAGCCACAGACACCGATTGTGACAACGGCGGAGTCGATACCCGGGTTCGTAGACGAGCTCCTGATGGCCCCCAAGTGTCGGAGCTTGGCTCGCCCAGAGGAATTTGTCAGTTGCCTGAGATAGACTGTGCTCTGCTCTATGTACGGGATTGATGCGAGCGAGACGATCATCCCCTCCAAGCCGCGCCCCTCGAGATCATGCACGAAAAACTCGTGGTCCGAGTCCTCGACCACTTCGAGCAGCACGGGTCCGCGATGGCTGGCCGGCACGACGGTGTAGCCCCACAACGAGCCCTTCGACGCGATGGCGACGAAGCCATTGCTCGACCAAGGAAGCTGCGCGACGCCGTTCGCGTCGGCGATGT
>CALFYL010000050.1 GCA_937952135.1 uncultured Planctomycetia bacterium | reverse complement strand
TCGGGGCGTCGTTCAGGGAACGACCATTCCGAAGCCGGCGCGGATGTAGGCGATCGCCGCCGCCGCGGTGTACTGCACGCGCCAGTTGGCGCGCGATTGCAGTCGCGCCTGCGCCATGAACGCGTCGTGCGACGGCGTGCCGCCGATCGACTGGTGGTAGCTCGCGATGGTGCGGGTCGGATCGGGGTAGGGGTTCGCCGGCAGCACCGTCGAACCGCTGTCGCCCACGATCGCGCCCCAGCCCGTGAGCGACGTGCTCGTGCCGCCCACGCGCATCCACGCGTTGGTCGGCGCGAGGCTGCGGAAGCGGTTGGTGAGCGAGTCGAAGCCGCCCGCGTTCGCCGAATTCAGGTGGGCGATGATGTGCTCCGACGTGACGTTCTGGTTGAAGTCGTTGTTGCGCAGCAACACGCCCGTGATCTGGCTCGCGCTGCCGTCGATCACAATCGTTCCGCCCCAGCCCGAGATGATGTTGCGCTCGAGCGTCGAGTTCTTCACGCCGAAGGCCAGGTTGCCCGGGTTCATCGTGATCGGCACCGGGAACCCGCCCAGCGTCTGGTTCGCGATGATGTTGTAGCTGACCGACGCCGAGGCCACGTTCGACATCTCGATGCCCCAACCGCGCAGGTTGGCGCTGTCGATGTTCTTGCCGTCGAGGATCACGTTGCCCTTCGCGATGGCGGTCACGCCGCCCACGCTGGGATCGTGCCCGCCGCCGAGCGTCATCGCGATCGAGTTGCGCAGGAACAGGTTGTTCTCCGCGACTCCGCCCGGACGCAGGTGCAAGCCGTGCGACGCGCTGTTCGAGAAGATGTTGCCGCGCACGACGACACCCGTGCAGGCCGCGTCGCCGCTCTGGATGTAGACCGCGTGGCGGAACATCGACGGCACGGCGCCGGCGATGTTCGGGTTCCAGCCGTTGCGATCGAAGACGTTCTCCTCGATCAGGACGTTGTCGCAGATGTCCATGTACAGCCCGTGGCCGACCGTACCGTTGACGGCGAAGGCGTCCGCGAAGACGTTGCGGCGCAGCTTGATGTCGCGCTTGCGCCCGCCCCAGGCCGGGAACGAGACGTCGATGGTGTAGCCGCGGATGACGCAGTCCTCGACCGTGAAGCCGGTCGCGTCGATCATCCAGGTGATGCCGTGCGGGTTGTTCGACCCGTTGTAGGTGTGGGCCCACATCTCGATGCCCACCACCGCGATGTGGTTGATCGTCGGGCCCGAGGCGCCGGCGTGGAGCGCGGTCATGCCGCTCGTGTTGCCCGTGCGGAGCAGCGGACGCTGCGTGCCCGCGCCGTAGCTCGAGATGAGCTGGGGCTCGGAGGCCGAGCGGCCCGAGGTGATCCAGTGACCGATGTTCTCGTCGAACACGTCGCCGCGCTTGAGCAGCAACCAGTCCGGGAAGCCGTTGCGCATCAGCGCCTTGCCAGCGGCGATCGTGCGCTTGGGAGAGTTCGCCGACAGGCCGTTGTTCGAGTCGTTGCCGCTCGTGCTCACGTAGACCGTGCGCGTGTCGGCGCTCGGCGTGAAGTCGGTCCAGCCCGTGTTCGGCGCCTGGACGTCGAGTTGCACGTTGCGCGTGTGATGGACGATCGCGCTCGCGGTGCGGCGGAACTCCACCGCGGCGTTGTGCACAGCCGCGGGCAGCGCCGCGGTCAGCGTCGGGACGAGCTGCACCACGACGACCGTGGACGCACCGGGCGCGAGCACGCCGCCCGTGGGCGCCTGCGGCTGGACCCACGCGGCCGTCGAGTTCACCGACCAGTCGAAGGGCACGTTGCCGATGTTCTGCACCGTGTAGGTCTGCGACGTCGGTGTGAACGGACCGCCGACAGGGCCCTGCGCGTTGAAGCCGGCGCCCGGGGTGACGCTCAGCGAGAAGCTGTGCGTCTGCACCGTGAGGCGGAAGATCACCATCGTCACGCGCATCTGCGTCGTCGGATGGCGGTACATCACGCGCGAGTCGTAGACGCCGACCGGCAGCAGATTGGCGACCGCCGGGTCGACGGTGGCGCTGAGCGGGCCGCTCGCACCGGGTTGCAGCACGCCACGGATGCGGTTGAAGTCCAGCCACTCCTCATCCTGCACGACGGCCCAGTGGATCGGCGAGGCGTGCGGGTTGGCGATCGTCACGACCACCGGGCTGCTCGGGAACGGGCCGCCCTTCGGGCCCGACACTCCCACCACTGGGGGCCCTCCTTGGGCGCGCGCGGTCGAGCCCAGTGCGAACACCAGGCAGGCGCCGAGCAGCCAGATCCACATCGCGGAGACCCAGCTCGACGCGTGTGTGTTGGCCCGTGTGGCGGAAACGACCTCGACCTTGGCGACGCCACGGTGGGTGCGCACGAGCGCAGCCCCCGTTTCGTGAGAAACGGACATCTGGAAGACCCCTCTGAGCACTCCGGTTGATGGAACGCTCGCGGGTTCCCGTGGAGGGCTTGCCCGGCCTGCGATTCGACGCCCTGACGACGTCGTGCACCAGCGTGCCGGACCATCCCTCGCGCGTCTTGACCCACTCCTGAGCCAGGTGCGCCTACGAGTCCCTACCCCCGCGAACGGCGAGGGGGATTTCACGACCCGGCGCGCCAACTCGAAGCGGACACCCCTTGTCGCAGGTCGGGCACTTGCCGGATCGGGACCCCTCGGCGCTCCGCGCCGAAGTTCCCCAGCCAGCCTGCCGTCACCCCTCTCGAACCCCTCATCGTAGCTCCGGGCGGGTTCACTTGAGAACTGGCGGCTCATCCACGGGATGAAAGATCCGACACGACTGCCCCGCTAACGAAGTCGTAATTTGCCGCCGGCCTCCGGCCCCGCCCGGAGGCCTAGCTGGGGCCCCATGCGAAGGGGCGCCGCTAGGGCGCCCCTCGGAGTGGTCTGCGGGCTCCGTCCCGGATCCGGTCTCGACCCGGGAGGCGCAGGTCGGTCAGTGCGCGCCGCGGCAGGTCAGAACGGCCGGGATCGTCTTCAAGAGCAGCGACGCGTCCGTGCGCAGCGAGGACTTCTCGACATAGCGCAGGTCGAGGCGCACCCAGTCGTCGAACTGGATCGCGCTGCGCCCGCTGACCTGCCAGATGCAGGTCAACCCGCCGCGGATGTCGAGGCGGCGGAGTTGCCAACGCTGGTAGCCCTTCACTTCGGCCACGATCGGCGGGCGAGGGCCGACCAGCGACATGTCGCCGACCAGCACGTTCCACAGCTGCGGGAGCTCGTCGATGCTCGTGCGGCGCAGGACGCGGCCCACCTTGGTGATGCGCGGATCCGCGGCGATCTTGAAGACCGGCCCGGTCATCTCGTTTCGCGCAAGCAGCTCCTGTTTGCGCTGCTCGGCGTCCACGCCCATCGTGCGGAACTTGTAGAAGGTGAAGGCGCGACCGCCGAGGCCGGCGCGCTGCTGGCGGAAGAGCACGGGCCCGGGGCTCGAGAGCTTCACCGCGACCGCCGCCGCGAGCATCACCGGCGAGAGGACGATCAGCGCGAGGGCGGCGCCCGCCACGTCGACGGCGCGCTTGAACGGCGACGTCGGGACGAGCAGCAGCGATTGAAGCGAGCCGATCGGGACGGCGGTCGTCAGGGCGCGCGGGATGGGGGCGGGCGCGACCGCGCTCGCGGAGTCGCGGCGCTCGCGAGTCAGGGTGGCGACCGCGGACACCACGCGCCGGCGCGGGGCCGACGGAGCGCTGCGAAGTTCGCCGCTCGACTCGCTTCCGCCGCCCGGCGCGGGGTCACGGCCGAGAGCCTCGGAGCGCGCGGCGAAGGCGATCGGCGCCGGGCGCAGTGGCGCGCGGAGCAGGTCGAGCGGGTCCGAGGGGCCAGCGCCGTCGGCGCCGCTCGATTTGGAGGTGGAGCGCCCGTCGAGGTTGGCGGTGTGCTCGGGGTGCACGAGGATGCGCCAGTGGGCGCGGCCCGCTTCGGGGGGAAGCTTCGAGCGCAGCAGGCGGATGACCATCAGCGCGCCCTCGTGGTCCGTGTCCGGAAGGGCGATGCCCAAGGTATGGCCGTCGAACCAACCCACGGCGTCGGTGCAGCGGACGCGCTCCGCGATGGAGGCGGCCCAGGACTCGATGTGCTCGCCGAGGCTCTTCTCCGCGCCGGCGCTGAGCAGGATCAGCGACAGCGAGCCGCCGTTGCGGTCGGAGCGCGCGCGCTCGCGCAGGACGATGCGCCGGAATTCGGCCGGTCCGACGACGGTGTCGGAACTCGCTAGGGGGCTCGGGGCGGGTCGCGCGAGCAAGTTGCGCAGCCAGGAGGTCATACGGGAGAACACAGGGGGCAGTCCTTGGCCAATCGAAGGCAGACGAAGCGTGCTGACGGGCATTCAGGTTTCGTACGGGGCCGAGTTACGGATGCCAAAACCGCGCTGGGATCCCTCCAGCTCGGTCGGCTCGGGGCCGACCTGGAAGGGTATCCCGCAGCGGCGGGCTAGGCTGTCGCAATTCGGGGGCGGAACGCACGGACCTCACCGATAAGTAAAACGGGAGCTGGGGGAGCAGATGGATCCCGCCATCCGTAACACGTGGGTAAATGGCCCTGGAGGGCTCGCAGGGCCCTTTGGGGGTCAAAACTCGATGACGCGGGCGTCACAAAGAACCATTCTCGGATTCGGTCATGAAACACCGCGGTCCCGTCGGCGGGAAACACCCCGGAACGCCGCGCGGCGTCGTCGGCGCGTCGGGGCAGGCTGCAAAAGCCCCCAAACGCGCGAGCAGCCACGCGGATCGGGCGCTCAGCTTCGGGTGCCCAAGGGGGCGCGGCCGCCGCCTTCGAGCGGCGGGGGCGCGGTGCTGGCCTGCGGCGCCGTCGTCGCGTTCGCGGCGGTCGCGAGCCGCCGTTGATTCAGCATCGACTTGAGCAGCGTCAGGGTCACCGCCGCGGCGGCCCCCAGGAACCCCGCGATGAGCACCGTCCGGCCGCGCCTCGGCCCCGATTTGGTGCGCGGCAAGCTCGCCGGCTGAACGGGCGTCAGGTTCGTGAGCTGGGTCGAATCGAGCTGGTTGACGAGCGCCAGTTGCTCGCGGCTCGCCAGGAAGCGCTCGAGCGTGTCCTTCGCCTGTTTGGCGGAGCGTTCCTTCGTGGCGAGGTTCGGACGGCACTCCTCGAACAGCTCGAGCTGGCGGCGCAACTCGGTGATCCGGTCGCGGCGCAACGCCTGGGCCTGGATCAAGCCGAGCCGCTCGGCGTCGACCTCGCGCGAACGCTGGAGCAACCAGTCGTAGCGCGGGTTCGGGGCCGTGTTCCGCAGCGCGTCCATTTCGATCAGGCGCGGCGTGCTCGCGAGCGACGCCTCGACCCCTTCGAGCTGGTCCTCCAACTGTTTGCGCTTGGCTTCGCGCTGCGCGACGGTGCCCTCCGCGGTCGCGTTGAGCGACGCGAGCTCGAGGCGCAGCCGCTGCGCGGAGGCCGCGAGCGATTCGAATTCCGGATTCGGCAGCGGCGACTGCGCCGACACCGACTGCAGTTCGGGCGGTTCCTTCTCGAGCGCCGCCTTGAAGAACTCGTGCTGGCTGCGCAGGTCCGCGAGGCGCGACTCCTGCGCCGAGAGCTCGGCCTCGAGCGAGTCGATCTGCTCGAGGTGCGCCGCGCGCTGCGTCTCGTAGTCGTAGAGCCCGCATTCGTTGCGGTAGCGCGTGAGTTCGACGTCGGCGAGGTCCGCGAGCACCTGCGCGTTCAGCACCTTCGTGTCGAGGAACTGCAGCGTCGAGTCCACGTCGAACACTTGCTGGTGGTGCGCCAACGCCGCGTTGAGGAAGCCGTCGACGACCTTCTTCGCCACCTGCGGCGAGTGCGCCGTGTAGGTGACGGTGAGCACGCTCGAGCCCATCTCGGGGAACACGATCACACCCTTGGACACGACCTCCTCGGCGAGGTCGACGCAGCGCGCGCAGTTGTCGATGCTGCGGCCCGGGTCCGAGAGGCAGGAGTCCGCGCGGCGGAACCAGGCCTTCTGCGCCTGGTGGATCCAGCGCATGTGCAGCGGCGTGTGCTCGTTGTCGCCCTCGGTCGGATCGTAGGGCTCGAGGATCGTGTTCGGCCCGAGTTCCGCGACCACGCGCCGGAAGACCTCGGGGTTCTGCACGAGGTGGATCTGGTTCTGGACCGCTTCGCGCAGGTTGATCGGCGGACCGCCGCCGTCGCCGATCACGCGGCCCTCAGGGGTCGTGGATTCCCGGGTTCCGGGGCGCACGAGCAGCTTGCCGAGCGAGCTGAACTCGTTCGGCTTCAGCAGCGACTGCACCGCGCCGGCGCCGGCGCCGACCATCGCCGCGAGCACGATCCACAAACGCGCGCGCCAGAGCGGCAGCACCACGACCTTCATCAGGTCGATGCTGCTCGCACGCTCCTCTTCGGCGTTCTCGAACGGATCGTCTGCCATGGCGCTGCGTCGCTCTCAGCCGCCGCCGACCGGAACCAGCAAGGGGAACGGCAGGAGTCGACGGATGTACTGCTCGACCCAGATGTCGACGTCGTCGATCGGGGTGTTGGGGATGAAGACCACGTCGTCGGGCTGCATGTAGAGCGGTTCGGCCGTGCCCCAGTGGCGCTCGCGCGCGTCGAACATCCAGGCGCGCTGCTTCGATTCCGATGCGACCCAGCGCACGAGCAGCGCCTGCTTGAGCAGCGCGGTTTCCTTGAGCGGACCGCCCGCGAGGCCGACCGCCTCCTGGAAGGTCATGCGTCCGTCGAACACCACCGGACCGGGGTTGGTGACCTCGCCCATCACGACCACGTGGCGCGCCGCGCGCTCGCGGACTTGCACGTGGATGCGAGGCGGCGCCGCGAAGGTGCCGGAGTACTTCTCGACGAGCTGCGTCTCGAGCTCCACGGGCGTCGAACCCGCGACGCGCAATTCGCCGATGCCGAGGAACGACGCCGTGCCGGTCACGCGCACGACCACGGTGTGGTCGTAGGTGGTGTGCTCGGCGAAGTGGACTTCGAGCTCGTCGCCGGGAGCGAGCTGCTCGTCGGCCCAGCTGTAGGTGGCGTTGATCTGCGGGATCACGCTTCCGAGCGCGGGACCCGACGAGGCGCAACCGGACGCGAGGAACGCGGGCAGCAACGCCAGAGCGGCGGCCCGGAAAAGGTCGGCGATGCGAGGGGTGCTCAAGGTGCTCGGGATGATCGGCGCGAACGCGCGTGGAAATAGAGGTCGGGCGGGAAGTGGCGCGCGCCGCGGGCCGCCGCGAAGCGGGCGACGGCGCTCCGGACGGATCTCGCGCGCGCGGCCGCGCCGCGCGGCGGAGGCCGGAGCGCGGCAGATGCGCGACGTGGACGCGATCATAGGTTCGCGAGCGAGCGCGACGAAACGCGGCGCCGCGAAAGGGCCCTCCGCCTGCCGGGTTTCTCATTTCTGCGGGGCCCGTCGGCGCGACTCCCGCGGGCCGGCGCGAGGCGCACTGCGCCCGGCGGAAGGCGCCGGTGCCGAACGCCCCCGATCGAACGGTCCCGACGGAACGGGCCTCGTTCAACGCGGCACGCCGCGCGAAGGGTCGTTCGCGCGGCGTGTCGCGGTCGCTGGGTCGGGCGCGGCGCCCTCGGATCTAGGTACTCCGCGGGCGCGGCCCGCTCTCGCGCCGTCCGCCGATCAGGCGCGCGCCTTCTTGATCGCCTCGGTCAGCGCCGGCAGCACTTCGAAGGCGTCGCCGACGATGCCGTAATCCGCGACCTTGAAGATCGGCGCGGCCGCGTCCTTGTTGATGGCCACGATCACCTTCGCGGTGCGCATGCCTGCGAGATGCTGGATCGCGCCGGAGATCCCGACCGCGAAATAGAGCTGGGGCGACACCGTCTTGCCGGTTTGCCCGACTTGCTCGGAGTGCGGCCGCCAGCCGGCGTCGACGACCGCGCGCGAGGCGCCGACGGCCGCGTTGCCGAAGGCCGCCGCAAGGTCCTCCACGAGCTTGAAGTTCGTCGCTTCGCGCAGGCCGCGTCCGCCGGAGACCACGATGGGCGCTTCCTTGACGTCGAGCCTGGCGTCGGACTTCGCCGCGATCGCGGTGACCGTCACCTTGCCGCCGAGGGTCGCGACGCTCGTCACTTCGGCGGCGCCGCCGCCGCTCGCCGCCGCGAACGTGTTGGGGCGCAGCGTCGCGCACAGCACCGGGCTGCCCGACTGCACGGTGAGCGTCGCCTTGCCGGCGAGCACGGGCCGACGGACCGTGAAGGCGCCGGCGTCGTGCTTGAAGTCCACGCAGTCCGCGAACGGAACGCAGTCGAGCAGACCCGCGACGCGCGCGAGCAGGTCCTTGCCCGCGGATGTGTTGGCGCAAAGGAAGGCCTTCGCGCCGTGCTGTTGAACCGCCTGCGCAACGTCGCGCGCGCAGCCGTCGGGGCTGAAGTTGTCGGCGCCGGTGACGACGACGACCTTCTTCGCGCCGCTCGCACCGAGTGTCGGCGCGACCTCGGCCGCGCCCGCGCCCGTGACGACGGCGACGACGCTCAGGCCGCTGGCGTGCGCGGCGCCCAGGGTTTCGAGGCTCGCGCGGCGCGCGGCGCCGGCCTTGTGTTCGACGAAGACGACGATCGTGCTCATGGTTGGACTTTGGCTTTCTTTCAGCGCGGCCTTCACGCCGCAACCTGTGGGCGCATCGGCCAAAGCGCCGATTCGCCCCGCGGCATTCGGCCGCGCTGAGTTGTTTGTTTTGTCGCCGCCGTCTCCAGGAGTCTTCGCGCAGCGCGAAGACTCCTGGAAGCAGCGGCTCAGAGGACCTTCGCTTCGTTCTTCAGGGCTTCGATCAGCGCCGGCACGGCCGCGACGCCTTCGCCGACGATCCGGCCTTCCTTGCGCGGCGGCGGCAGCTCGATCCCGAGCACCAGCGAGGCGTTCGGAACGTCCTGCACCGAGACCTCTTCGATGGTCTTCTTCTTCGCGGCCATGATGCCCTTGAGCCCCGCGTAGCGCGGCTCGTTCAGGCCCTTGTCGCAGGTGATCACCGCCGGCAGCGGGAAGGTGAGCGTCTCGACGCCCGCTTCGCTCTCGCGTTGCGCGCTGCCGCCGGTGGCGGCGAGGTCGAGCTTCACGACGTCGGTCACGCACGCCATGTCGAGGTACGCGGCGATCATCGGGCCGACCGAGGATTGGTCGCGGTCCGTCGCCACGCGCCCGGTGAACACGACATCGGCCCCGAGCTCGCGGATCTTCGCGGCGAGGATCTTCGCCGTCGAACGCGCATCGCGCGTGTTCCACTGCGGATCGACGACGATCATCGCCTTGTCGGCGCCCTTCGCGAGAGCTTCGCGCAGCTCCTTGCTGCACTCCGAGGGTCCGAGCGTCAACACGGTCACTTCACCGCCGTGCTTCTCCTTGGCCTTCAGCGCCTCTTCGACGGCCAGGTCGTCGTAGAAGCTCAGCATGTACTCGAAGCCGGCCGTGTCGAGGCTCTTGCCGTCGGCGCCGACCTTGGCTTGCACCTCGGTCGTCGGGACGCGCTTCACGCAGGCGATGATCTTCATTGAGTGCGCTCAGGTTGGGTTGCGCGGGGATCCAAACTCGAATTTGAGGGGCAAAGAGAATAGCGACGGCGTTTTCGAGCGGTCAAGAAACGCGCGGACTTGCGGCGCGAGATCGCGCGCTTCCTGCGCCGCCGTGCGCATTGTTTTCGACCCAAACCAACGCGTGGAGGCTCAACGCGCGAGCAGCGCCGCGCCGCCGATACGTTTGGGATGGGCCGAATTCGGCGAAGAATCGAAGGCCCAGGGGCCCGAGCCCGGGTCCATGTGGAGCAGGAGCGCCGTGTCCGCATCGGGCTCGTGCCGCGCGGCAGGTTCGAAGCGCGCGACTCCCGAATAGCGCGCGACGCGTGAGATCCGCACCTCGTCGAGCGCGCCTTCGAACAGCGAGTCGCCGCCGCCGCGCGAATTCACGTCGCCGCCGAGCACCAGCGGAAGCGCGTTGCGTTTGCGCGCTCCGCGCGCCGCTCGCTCGGCGACCAGTGCGCCGTCGACGTACAAGCGCAACTGAGCTCCGTCGAAGACGCCCGCGACGTGGGTCCAGCGCTTGACCGGGAGTTTCTCGCGCGTCTCCACGGACGCGTAGCGCCCGCCGAGGTGCACCGTGAACTGCGCGAGCCCCTCGCTCGCGAACAGGCCGAACTCGCTCTGCTCGGTCTTGCAGATCACGCCTTGGCGCGCCTTGAAACGCTCGGCGCGGAGCCACGTCTCGACGGTGAACGGTCCGTCGGGAAGCTCGAGCTCCGCGCTGTCGAGCGCCAGGTGCGCGGCGCGGCCGTCGAGGACCAGCGCGTGGTCCACGTTCGCCGCCTGTGGGGCCGGGAGGCTCGCGAGATCGAAGGGCCCCGGCACGAGGGCGCGCGGAAGCGGAACGCGCCAGCCGTCGGCGAGGTATTCGATGTCGAAGCTCCATTCGAGCGGACGGAACGAGTCGTCGAGCGGCGCCGCCGCGCGCGCGACACGCACGGTCAGCTTTCGCGAGGCGCCGGGCTTCAGCTCGAGGTGCGCGTGGTCGGGCGAAACGATCCAGCGCGAATCCTCGCTGTGCGGCGCGATCTGGACTTCGATCGCGCGCTCCGCGGGGTTGCGCACTTCGAGCGTGAGCTCGCCGTCGACCGCGAGATCGTTTGCGAAGGCCAGCCGGCCTCCGATGCGCGGCGCGAACTCGCGCGCGAGCTTCGAGGTCGCGTCGGAGATCTCGCCCGTGATCGCGCGCGGGTCGAGCGCGCCGCCCACGGGGTACGCGGCGACGTCGACGCCGTCCTTGCGCACGGTGACGAGCGAGTACTGGTGCAAGTATCCAGCCGCCGGAACGAGCGCGCTCTGGTCGCCGCCGACGGTGGCGAGCGTGAAGTACTCGATGCCGTCGCGCACGCCGTCGTAGCGCATGCGGTGGATGTGCCCGGCGAACACCGCGCTCACGTTGCCCGCGCGGGCGAGCAACTCGTGCACGCGCTTCCAGTCGTCGCCGTAGTGGTTCCCGAGCCAGCGCGGATGGTGCAGGAACACGAACACGTGCTCGGCGGTCTTCGTGCGTTCGAGCGTCGCCGCGAGCCAGTCGAACTGCGCGGCGCTCATCCTCTGGCACTCGGGCTTGTTGAAGTTCTTCTCGCCGCTGGTCGGATCGCCTTCGTCCGAATGCAGCGCGATGAACCACGAGTTCTTGTGCTCGAAGGCGTACCACAGCGGCCCGAAATGCTGCTCGAAGTTGCCCTCGTGCTCGCCCGCGGGGCGGGGGCCGTCTCCGCGCCAATACAGGTCGTGGTTGCCGCTGACCGGGAACCACGGACTGCGCAACCTCGCCATGCTGCGTTTGAAGTCGTCCTTCTGCTTCAACCACGCGGGCGTGTCGTTGTAGCCCTGCACGAGGTCGCCGACGGTCATCACGAAGTCGGGATGCAGCAGATTCACGTCCGCGACGGCTTGGTCGAGCACCGCGAGCCCTTCGGGCGGGCCGCCGGTGCGATCGCCGAAGACCGCGAACGTGAAGCTCGCGCCTTCGTCCGGCAGCGCGAGCGTCACGGGGCTCTTGCGGCTCGTCGTGAAGCGCTCGCCGTCGCGCACCGGCAAGTACGCCGCGGCGAGCAGCGCGGCGAACGCTGTGAGGGTGAAGAGACGTCGTCGCATCGCGCGCAACTCTACGCGCGTTGTGTTCGGCGTGCGCCGGACGTTCACAGCCGCGCGAGCACGGTCGAGTCGAGTTCGTGACCGCGCCCGTGCACGTGGCGCTCGCAGGAGGCCGCGACGCCGGCCAGGCGCTCGACATCGGCGTTCGCGGCCTGCGGCGGGAAGCTCTCGTCGTGCTCGCCCGTCGCGACCACGACCTGCAGCGCGCGGAGCTTCGGCGCCGCGAGCTCGAGATCCGGCGGGATTCCGCCGCCGAACGCGACCAGGCGCTGCACCGTATGGCGCGAACGCAGCGTCCAGCGCCACGCGGTGGCGACGCCCTGCGAGAAGCCGAGCACGCTCAAGCTCGCCAGCCGCCCGCGCGCCGCCACTTCATCCACGAGCGCATCGAGGTAGTCGACCTGGTCCGCGAGCTCGTCGTCGCGAGCCTCGCGCGTCATCCACGACGCGCCCACCGGCCCGCGGCCGCTGCGCAGGTAGAAGCGCGACAGCGCTTCGGGCGCGACGAGCAGGCGCTCGGGCCGCGCGAGCGCCGCGCAGGAGTCGAGGAACGGGCTCGCGAGCTGGCCGTAGCCGTGCAGCACGACCCAGACGTGAGGTGCGTCGGCCGCGCCGCGCTCGAACGAGCGGGCGCGCCGACGCACTTCGATCCGAAGTTCGCGCTTCTCGCTCAAGCCGCGCTCACGGCTGCATCGTGAAGCGCAGACCGTCGCTCAGCATCGTCGTCTTCGGGCTCGGCGGGTCGCGGAACCACGCTTGCAGCCAGACTTGATCGCCGGCGCTGAAGGGCGCGCCGAGTGCGGTCGGGTTCGCCGTGAGGAAGGCGGAGAAGTCGACGTTCAGCGCGCCGTTGCACTGGCCGGCGTTTCCGCCGGAGTTCTGCGGTGCGAAGCGCTGGGTCGGCGTCTTCACGCAGAACCAACTGGTGCTGAGGCCCCAGGGGTACGCCACGTCGCCGTTGATGCCGTAGAAGTACAGGCCCTGCTTCTGGCCCTCGACGTTCGACGTGAGCAGGTTGAAGCCGCTCGACTGCGCCACGCTCGGCGTGCCGGTCGACGACACCGTCGCGACGCAACCGTTCGTGCTCGTGCCCGGCGTGCAGAAGTTCGAGATCGGCGGCGCCGACTGGCCCACTTCCCAGTTGTCGAAGCCCGGCTGGTTGAAGCAGCCGATGCCGTAGCTCGTGCCGAGCGTGAGTCCCGCGGAGAGCACGCCCGTCCCGGCGAACACCTCTTCCGGCGTGCCGTCGAAGTTCGAGTCGATCCCGATGTCGACCACATCGCCGCCGCCCGAGATGGTGACGGTCATGCGGCCCTGCGTGATCGGGGTCGCGAGGTCGAAGAAGTACGGCGAGGTCAGCGGCGAGCCGTTGATCCCGCGGTACACGAAGAGGCGGTCGAAGGTTCCGTCGGCGGTGTTGTCCTGGACCTTGACGAAGACGTTGTCACTGCTCGCGCCGATCCCGGAGACGAGCGCGACGTACATCACTTGAGGGAACGCCGCGGCGTAGAAGTCGATCTGCTGCGGACTGCTGTCGTAGGCCGCGCTCGCGCTTGCGTGCTGCACCCACTGGTTCGATGCGCCGACCGCTGCGCCGCGGTTGGAGACGATGGCGAAGGAGCCGCTCTGCACCAGCCAATCGGCGCCGAGCGTCGCCGCGTCCGGACGGTTGAAGTCGTCGGACCAGCCCGAGGCGAGCGTCGACTGGGTCGGCGGCTGCTGCAGCATCGGTGTCGGCGCCACGGGCGGCAGCGACTTCGTAGCGTCGATCGGGCCGCTGGTCTGGGCGTTCGCGACGCCGAAGCTCGCGACGAGCGCCAGAGGGAAGGACGAAAGCACGGGGATTCGAGAGCGCATGCGGACTCCTTGGGGTTGGGGAGGCGCCTGAGGCAGAACCTCGAGCGGAACGGACGGCTCAGCCTACCCCACGTGTTTCCTGCGGTGGGGGGCGGATCCCGCGAGTCCCGAACTTGGGCGCAACGGCGCCGAAAATGGACGTGCGCGCGGCGCGAACTCAGCGCACCTGCGCGTCGAACGTGTGCCCCAAGTACACCTCGCGCACCTTCGGGTCGGCGATCACTTCGCTCGGCTTGCCCTCGCGCAGGATCTGGCCTTTGTGGATCACGTACGCGCGATCGGTCGACTGCAACGTCTCGCGCACGTTGTGGTCCGTGATCAGGATCCCGAGGTTGCGCGCGCGCATGCGGTCGATGAGGTGTTGGATCTCCGACACCGCGATCGGATCGACGCCCGCGAAGGGTTCGTCGAGGAGCAGGATCACCGGCCGCGTGGCGAGAGCTCGGGCGAGCTCGAGCCGGCGCTGCTCGCCGCCCGAGAGCGTGTCGGCCTTGCTCTGCTCGAGGTGCGAGATCTCGAGCTCGTGCAGCAGCAGCTTCACCTGATCGAGGCGCTCGCTGTGCGAGTAAGGCATCGTCTCGAGCACCGCGAGCAGGTTGTCGCGAACGCTGAGGCGTTGGAAGATGCTGCGCTCCTGCGGCAGGTAGCCCATGCCGAGGCGGGCGCGCTGGAACATCGGCAGGCGGGAGCACTCCTGCCCGCGCAGGCTCACCACGCCGGAGTCGGGCCGCGTGAGGCCGACGGTCATGCGGAAGCTCGTCGTCTTGCCGGCGCCGTTCGCGCCGAGCAGGCCGACGATCTCGCCCGCGCGCACGTGGAACGACACGCCGTCGACGACGCGCCGCTTCTTGAAGGACTTGACGAGGTCCTTGACCTCGAGGAGCAACTCGCCGGGCTGGGGGTCGGGGCGCAATTCCACGCGCGGAGTGTAGGCGAGCGCGGTCGCGGCGAGAGCCGCTCGCCCCGGACACGCACGGAACCCGAACGCTGGTCGCTGCTTCGCGCGGCGAGCGACGGCGCGGCGAAAGCTCGAGTGTGCTCGCGCGTTCCTTCGCGCTTGCACGAATGCGAGTGCGGCGGCTGCGCGACACGTCGGCGCCGCGATCTCGACCGCGCGATCGCTCGCGAGCCCGCGCGAAGCGCCTCGCGCAAAAAACCAGCGGCGTCGCGAATCGAAGAGTTGCGCGGCCCCGGCCGCGGGTCGCGGAGGAGGCCCGGCGCCGTTTCGCCTTCTCCCGCGCCCGCCCGCCGAGGTGCTCGATCGCGACCGTCGGCGCGCGCCGCCCGTTTGCGATTTCCTCGGATCCGTCCGAGCCGAACGCCCACTCCCGGCGGGCGGCGCGGACCGGTCGGCAGAAGCACCTAGCTGCCTCGGCGCGCTCGGATCCCAAATGCGACTCCGTTGGACCGTCCCAGGCGCGGAGCGCAAGTCTCTTTTCGAGCCCCGGCGAGTCTGTGGATAACTTGTGGAGACGCCGGACCGCGCCTGCGGGCGAGCTCCTCCGCTCGTCAAGTCCTCGAGCGGCACTTTTTCCGCGCCCGGGCCGGTGGAGCAGCTTTGGCTCGCTCGCAAATCACCTCAAGTCAACGGCTTACGCCCTCGCGGGCGGTTCGTGCACGCGCGCTTTCGACCGTCTTTTCCGGCCCTTGTCGCGCGCTTTGGGGTGTTTCGAGGCCTCGAATGCGCTCGAGGGGCCGGGCGGCATGTTCGCCTAACCCTGTGGACAACCCGACCGGATCCGGGCGCCGATTTCAGCCGTGCAACGCCGCTTTCGGCGGCCCTCAGCGGATCCACTTCACGCGGTAGGTCGAGTACTTGAACGACAGCGGCCAGAACACGGCCACGGCCCGGCCGGTGATGAGCTGGCGCGGCACGAAGGGCTCGAAGATCGTCGCCTGACCGGGGGGCAGGGTGACCTCGGTGTCGGTCGGGAAGGTGTGGAGTTCGCCGTAGACGTCGCGAAAGAACGTCACCAGGCCGTCGTCGGTGCGCTCGCGGATCGGGTTCGAGTCCGGGCGGTACATCCCTGGCCCGGCGCCGCCGCGGAAGTTGCCCGCCACGGGCGTGTCGCCGGCGGGCGAACCGGTCCACTTCAACTGGACCAGCTGCCACTCGCGGCTGTCGCTCGAGTCCTGGGTGTTGTCGCCCAGCATGAAGAAGTGGCCCGCGGGAATGGTCCACTCCGAAGCGTTGCGTCCGCCGGTGTAGTGGATGTCGCGCCAGACCTGGAGATCTTCGAACTCCGCGCTGCCGCTCACGATCTCGATCGTCACGGACGAGGTCTGATCCGCGGCGGGCTGCGTGGGCAGCGTGATCACGGGCTCGCCGTGCAGTTCCAGGCGCAGTTCATCGTCGAGGTTCTCGACGGCGAACTCGGTCCACTCCGCGGTGCGCAGCACGGACAGCTCGTTCGGCGAGCCCGCGGTCGCGCTGCGCGGCTCCAGCGTTTCGTTCGGCGCCCAGGCGATGCCGATGCTCGCCGGCGGTTGGCTGCGGCCGCCCGGAAGCTCGAAGCGGTAGCGGCGCTTGCCTTCGGTCAGCTCGATCGCGACGCGCGCGCCGTCCGCGGCACGCACGCGCCCGGTGACGCGCAAGTCGCCGACGTAGTTGCGGTTCGAGTTGTAGTGCGGCGGCAGTTGCTCGAGCTCGGCGCGCATGCCCGGCGGATAGCCGTGCGAGTACGTGTCTTGGATCGGTCCGCCGCCGTGCGCCGCGAACTCGACGCGCGCCGGAGCGCTCGCGCTCACCTTGCGGCCTTCGATGCGCGGCGCGGCGCCTTCGTTCGACGCGCGCTTCCAACTCGCGCCGCCCTTTGGCGCGCCGATGTCGATCGCCTTCCAGTGCTCGCGCTGCACGGCCGCCGGGCGCCGCACGACCTTCCACTCCGCGCTCGGGGTTTCGCGCCGCCACACGTCGCCGTACTGGATCTTCAAGTGCTCGCCGGGCATGCCGACGAGGCGCTTGACGAAGTTCTGCGCGCGGTTGAGCGGGTACTTGAAGATCACGACCTCCCAGCGCTCGGGATCGCGCATGTGGAAGCTGAACTTGTCGACCAGGATGCGGTCCTTGATCTCGCCCGCGAGCTCCGCGCGGTCGCCGCGGAACTCCTGGCCCATCAGCGTCGGCTGCATCGAGCCGGTCGGGATCTGGTAGGCCTCGACCGCGAAGTACTTGAGCATCACGGCCATCACGATGGCGACCGTGAAGGCCTCGATGTTCTCGCGCCAAGGCTGGCGCGGACGCTTGGCTTCCGGCGCGCTCACGCCCGCCTCGTCGAAGTCACGGTGACGCGGGGGGCGAGCGAGCAGTGGCGCGGGGTCGGCATGGCGAAGCCGCGCATCATCCGCGATGTACGGAGCCAGAGCAAATTCTCCCCGCTAACCGCGCGGGGCCCGGCAGCGTCGCGCCTCCTGCGGTTAGCGGGGAGAGTTTGCTCTGGCTCCGTACGTCGCGATCAGGGGCAGATTCGAACCTCGATCGCGTCGGAGAGGTTGGTGGTCTTCGGCGACGGCGGATCGCGGAACCAGGCCTGCGCCCAGATCGACGCGCCGTGGGGGAAGGGCGAGCCGAGCGCGCCGGGGTGAGCCGTCGTCCACGCCCCGAAGTCGAGTTGGAAGCTCCCATTGCACGCCCCCGCGGCGCCGCCGGAGTTCTGAGTGCCCGTGCGTTGGGTCGGCGACTTCACGCACAGCCAGCTCGTCGAGCCGCCGCCCCAAGTCGTCGCCAGCGGACCCGACACGCCGTAGAAGATCAGACCCAGCTTCTGGCCCTCGACGTTCGCGACGTGGAGCTCCAAGTTGCACGGGCCTCCCGTGTAGAACATGCCCGTCGACGAGATCGTGGCGTTGCACCCGTTCGTCGTCGTGCCCGCGGTGCAGTAGGACGTGGACGCGACGCTCGGCCCGTCGAAGGCGCCGACGTCGGGCGGGCTGTCGCGCAGCACCCCGCGCTGGTCGAAGTCGTTGCTCGTGCCGTCCATGTGCGCCGTGTCGGCGCGGCAGTGGGCGGCGCTGCAGGTGAGCAGCGCGTGCGTGCGCGTCGGTCCGCCGTTGAACTGCAGCGCCGCGAGCCCGGCGTACAACGGATTGAGGACCGAGCCCGAGTAGCTGCCCGCACCGAGCGCGCACGTTCCGTCGGTGTCGACGTTGAAGCCGTGCGAGCTGAACGGGTAGGCGCCCGCGCTGTTCTCCCACAATCCGGTGAGCGTGCTGCGATTCGAGGCGAGGAAGGTGTTCTTGATCTCCGCCAGCGGCATGCCGGACGCTCCCTCGCGGTGCACGCCGCCGCCGAGCGCGGCCTGGTTGCCCGCGATCGTGCAAGCGTCGATCGTGCAGCGGTCGCTGCTCAGGCCCGACAGGTTCAGGCCGCCGCCCTTCTGCGCCGCGCTGTTCGCGCTGATCGTGCAGTTGCGCAGCGCGAGCTCGCGAAAGTTGTGCACTCCGCCGCCGGAGTCGGCCTGGTTGTCGCTGAAGGTCGAGTCGCGCACCGTGCACGCGCCGAAGTTCGACAGTCCGCCGCCCAGAGTGCCCGCGACATTGAGCTCGAACGACGAGCGCGCCACGTTCGCCACGGTGAAGACGCCGACGTAGAGCCCCGCGCCCGCCGCGGCGCTCCCGGCGCCGATCGTGCAGCCGTCGACGAGCAACGTGGCCGGCAGCGGCGCGCCGGAGCTGCGCAGCGAGATGTTGCCGCCCGAACCCGATCCGCTGTTCGCCGTGTTGCCGATCAGCGCGCAGTTCAGCAGCGAGGCGCTGCCGCGCGTGCGCACCCCGCCGCCCTCCGTCGCACTGTTGTTCGAGATCTGGCTGAGCACGCCGTCGAAGCTCGCGCCCGGCGCCACGAACACGCCGCCGCCGTACTGCACCGCCTGGTTCGACTGCACGTCCACGTCCGTGAGGTTCGCGAAGCCGCCGCTCGCGACGTGCAACGCGCCACCGTCGATCGATGCGCTGCAACTGCTGATCGATCCGCCTTGCATGGCGATGGGACCGCTGGTGTAGATCCCGCCGCCGTTGCCCGAATCGCACTGCCACACTTCGACGTTGTCGAGTTGGAGCGTCGCCGCCGAGCGATGCTGGATGCCGCCGCCGGCGAAGCTCGCGCCGGGCCGCGAACCGAACACGAGGCGCACGTTTTCGATCCGCAGCGTCGCGTTCAGCGGAACGCTGGGGTGGATGTCGAACAGCCGGTCGGCGGTAGCGGGGGACGTGCCGAAGCCCGACGCGTCGAGCGCGCTCACGCCGCTGACGCCTTCGATCGAAAGGTACGAGAGCCCCGCCCCGAAGACGTCGAGGTCGCCCCAGTGGCAGAGGTCGTCCGCCCCCCAGCGCGTCAAGACCAGCGTCTGCGCCGGCAGAATCACGCGCCAGGCGCCGCCGTAGGCGCCGATGTGCTCGAGGATCGCGCGCAGCGTGCGCTGCTCGCCGAGGACGGCGCTGTCGGCGTCGATCACTCCGTCGGTGAGGTCGTGGTCGGGCAGATCGCGCGTGTCGTTGACCGTGGCGATCACCTGTGCGGAAGCGCCGGCGGCGAAGGTTCCCAGGACGGCGCAACGCAGAAGAGCGGCAGTGGGAGAGCGCATGGCAGCGGCTCCAAGAATGGAACAGATGAGGTCGAACGAAGGCCGCGGGCGTCGTTGGCGCGTCGCGTGCAGGCGCCCCGTGCGAAAATCAGGGCTCGAACGGCTGGCCGGAAGTTAGTTTTCTTTGCATGGCGCGCGGAGCGAGAGCGGACGGAGCGAGCGACCGAGCCGAGCCGCCGAGCGCGGCGCGAGCGGGCGAGCCACACGCCGCGGACGAGTTGTTGCCGCTCCTCTACGACGAGCTCCGCGAACTCGCGCGCGTGCGGCTGCGCGGCGCCGAGCGAGGCGCGACGTTGCAGGCGACGGCGCTGGTCCACGAGGCGTATCTGCGGCTCGTCGGCGAGCGCGATCCCGGCTGGAGCGGCCGTGGGCATTTCTTCGGCGCGGCGGCGCGCGCCATGCGGCGCATCGTGGTCGAGCGAGCGCGAGAGAAGGCGAGCCTCAAGCGCGGCGGCGTGCGCGCGTCGCTCGACCTCGAGCAGGTGGCGACGCTGGGCGAGGGCGTGTCCACCGACGTGCTCGCGCTCGACGAGGCGCTCGCGCAGCTCGCGGCGCAGCACGAGCGCAAGGCGCGCGTCGTGGAGCTGCGCTACTTCGCGGGACTGACTCTCGAGGAAGCGGCGGCCGCGCTGGAGATCTCGCTCGCGACCGCGAAGACCGACTGGGCCTTTGCGCGCGCGTGGCTACACCGAGCGCTGGAGAAGGGCGGGCCATGAGCGACATGCGCAGCGTCGAGGAGCTCTTCGAAGCCGCTCTCGAGCTCGCGGCGGCGGAGCGCGTCGAGTTCCTGCGCACGCACGCGCGCGACGCCGAGATGCTGCGCGAAGTCGAGTCGCTGCTCTCGCACTACGATCGCTCGAGCGCGTTCCTCGAGACTCCCGCCGCGGGCTTCGCCGCGCCGCGCGCCCGCCCGGACTGGATCGGGCCGTTTCGGATCCTGCGCGAGATCGGCGCCGGCGGCATGGGAGTCGTGTACCTCGCGGAACAGGCGCATCCGCGCCGCGAAGTCGCGCTCAAGATCCTGCGCCCGGGCTTCGCGACGCCGCGCGCGCTGAAGCGCTTCGAGCACGAAGCCGCGGCGCTCGCGCGCCTGCAACATCCGGGCGTCGCGGGCATCTACGAAGCGGGCGCCGCCGACTGGGGCTCGGGGCCGCAGCCGTACTTCGCGATGGAGCACGTGCGCGGGCCGCACCTGCTCGAGCACGCGGCGTCGCGCGGCCTCGGAGTTCGCGCGCGCTTGAGCTTGCTCGCCGACGCCTGCGACGCGGTGGCCCACGCGCATTCGCGCGGCGTCGTGCACCGCGATCTCAAGCCCTCGAACTTGCTCGTCGACGAAGCGGTCGAGCCCGCGCAAGTCAAAGTGCTCGACTTCGGCGTCGCGCGCGTCACCGATTGCGACACGCACGCCACGTCGCTGCGCACGGATGTGGGGCAGGTGCTCGGAACCGTGGCGTACATGAGTCCGGAACAAGCGGCCGGCGATCCCCAAGCGCTCGACGAGCGCACGGACGTGTATTCGCTCGGCGTGATCGGCTACGAGCTGCTCTGCGGCCGGCTGCCCATCGATGTCGTCGGCCGGCCGCTGCACGGCGCCTTGCGCGCGCTGCGCGAGGACGAGCCCACGCCGATCTCGCGCGTGGCGCCGGCGCTGCGCGGCGACGTCGAGACGATCTTCGCGCGAGCGCTGGAGAAGGATCGTGCGCGGCGCTACTCGAGCGCGGCGGCGCTCGCGGCGGACCTGCGCCGCTTTCTCGCCGACCGGCCGATCGAAGCGCGGCCCGCGAGCCGCTGGTACGTGGCGACGAAGTTCGCGCGCCGCAACCGCGCGCTCGTCGGCGGAGCGCTCGGCGTCGTCGCCGCGCTCGCCATCGGACTCGCGGGCACGGGTTGGCAAGCCGTGGAAGCCGCTCGAGCGCGCGATCTCGCGTCGGACGAGGCCCGGACCGCGAGCGGCGAGCGCGATCGCGCCGATCTGGAGGCTCGTCGCGCGAAAGCGGTTCTGCGCTTCCAGCAGGACATGCTCGCGCGCGTTCGCCCGCAGTCCAGCGGACGATCGGTGAAGCTCGCGGACGTGCTCGATGCGGCGGCGGCCACGTTGCCCGGGGAGCTCGCGGGCGATCCGTCGAGCGAAGCGAGCGTGCGCGAAACGCTCGGGGTCTCGTACCACGCGCTCGGGCTCCTGCCGCAGGCGCGCGAGCAGTTCGAGCGCGCGCTCGAGCTGGTCGCGAAGGCCCACGGCGCAAGGTCGACGGAAGCGCTGACGGCCCAGTCGCGGCTGGCGCAGGTGCTCGCGGACCAGGGCGAGTCGACGCGCGCGAGGGAGCTCGCGCAGCGTTCCTACGAGGGCCTGCGCGAAGTCGCGGGAGCTGGCCATGAGCTCACCTTGATCGCGGAGCTCGAGTACGCGGTCGCGCTCGACCGCGCGGGCGAAGTCGAGCGAGCGCTGGCACTGGGCGTCGAGAACCTGGCGCGGCGCCGTGCGGCGTTCGGCGAGCGGCACGCGCTGACCGCGGCCGCGACGGCGGTTCACGGCAACATGCTGTGGCGGCGCGGGCGCTTGGAGGAGGCCGAGCCGTACCTGCGAGAAGCGCTGCAAATCGGCCGGGAAGTCGAAGGTGAGCGTCACCCGAACTCGCTCACGCGGCGCAGCCTGCTCGCGAACTGTTTGCGTCAGCTCGGGCAACCGGAACCGGCCGAAGCGCTCTATCGCGACGCGCTCACGATCGGGCTGGACGTGCTCGGCCCGGAACATCCCGACACGCTGACGTGGAAGAACAACCTCGCGGGCGTGCTGCAGGACACGCAGCAGTTCGACGAGGCCGAGGAGTTGCTGCGCGATGTCGTCGAGACGCGGGTGCGCACGCTCGGTCCCGGGCACGAGGACACGCTGATCGCGCGCAACAACCTGGCCTTGCTGTACTCGCAGCGCGGCCGCCACGAAGAGTCGGAAGCGCTGCACCGCGAGACGCTCGCGATCAAGGTCGCGCAGCTCGGCGAGGGCCACCGCTCGACCTTGACCACGATCCACAACCTGGCGCTGGCGCTGCTCTTCCAGGAGCGCCTCGACGAGGCGTTGCCGCTGTTTCGCGATTGCGCCGAGCGCGCGCCGGCCGCGTTGCCGGCGGGGCACTACCAGGTCGCGTCGTACCGCGAGAGCCTCGGCGCCTGCCTGCTGCGCATGAAGCGGCACGAAGAAGCCGAGTGCGAGCTTCTCGCGGCGTTGGAAGCGATGCGCGCGTGCGTGCCGGAGGGCGACCAACGCGTCACGGCCATCGCGCAACGGCTGTTCAAGCTGTACACGGAGCTCGGCGCGAGCGAGAAGGCGGAGGCCGTTCGCGCGCGCTTCGCTCCCAACCGTTGACGAAGACCCGCGCCGGCCGCGGCGCGCGGAAAGAGCTCGAGGCGCCGCGGCGCGGAAGCGGAAGTGCGTGCGGCGGCTCCGTACACTCTGCGCGTCGCATGACGACCGACCTCCAACCGCCGCGCTCGCCGCTGAAGCTCGCCTACCTGACCAACAAGTACCCCGCGGTCAGCCACACGTTCATCCGGCGCGAGATCCTCGAGCTCGAGCGCCGCGGACACTCGGTCGTGCGGCTCGCCATCCGACGTGCGGATGCGGCGCCCGTGGATGCCGCGGATCGCGCCGAGCAGGAGCGGACCTTCCAAGTGCTCGAGCTCCCTCGCGCGCGGTTGCTGTTCGGCGCGGCGCTCGGTTTCGCGAGCCGGCCCTTCGCCGCCCTTCGAGCGCTGGCGCGCGCGCTCGGGCTCGCGCGGCGAAGCGACCGCGGCGTGGTCAAGCACCTCGCCTACTGGATCGAAGCGCTCGTGCTCGTTCGCAAGCTCGAAGGCGAGCGCGTCGAGCACCTGCACGTGCACTTCGGTACGAATCCGGCCGCGGTTGCGTTGCTCGTGCGCGAGCTCGGCGGCCCGCCGTTCAGCTTCACGGTGCACGGTCCCGACGAGTTCGACGCGCCGGCGCCGCTGTCGCTCGCCGACAAAGTCGCGGCGGCGCGTTTCGTCGTCGCGATCAGCGACTACGGCGCGGCGCAGCTCAAGCGCTGGGCGCGGCTCGAGGACTGGAACAAGGTCCACGTCGTCGGCTGCACCGTGGGCTCGGCGTTTCTCGATGCGCACCGCCATGGCGCTTCCAGTCCGGTCGAGTCGGGCGAGGGCTTCGTCTGCGTGGGCCGCATTTCAGCGCAAAAGGGCCACTTCGTGCTGGTCGAGGCGCTGCGCCTGCTGCGCGAGCGCGGCGTGCGCGCGCGGCTCGTGTTCGCGGGCGACGGCGAGCTTCGGCCGGAGCTGGAGCGCGCGGTCGAAGCCGCCGGCGTGCGCGAGCAAGTCGAGATCACGGGCTGGATCGACGAAGCGGAGATCCGCCGCCGCATTCGCGCCGCGCGCGCGCTCGTGCTCGCGAGCTTCGCCGAGGGCTTGCCGATGGTGCTCATGGAGGCGCTCGCCGTCGGCCGGCCGGTGATCGCGACGCGCATCGCGGGCATCCCCGAGCTCGTCGAGCACGGCCGCAGCGGCTGGCTCGTCACGCCGGGCCGCCCGGACTTGCTCGCGGACGCGATGGAGGAGTGCGCGAACGCTTCGGAGCACCAACTCGCCGCCCTCGCGGCGCACGGGCGCGCCGCCGTCCTCGCGGCGCACGAAACGACACGCGAGGGCGAGCGCTTGGAGGCCCTGTTCCGCGCCGCGGGCGCCGCCCGAGCGAGTTGAGCGAGCGCGATGACGCACCCTTCGAAGCAGCACGGCTCGAGCGGCATCGATCCGGTCGAAGCGCGCTTCGGTCGCTCCGTCTGGCTGGTTCTCGCACTCGCCGCGCTCGTGCGAGGTGCGTGGGCGCTGCTGGCGCCCGTCGTGCCGGTCTCCGATTGCGAGGCCTACGACCTCTTCGCGCGCAACCTCGCCGCCGGCGGGGCCTTCGGATTCAAACCCGACGAACCCTCGCTGTTCTGGCCTCCGGGCGCGTCGTTCCTGTACTCGCTCGGCTATCGAATCTCGCCGCCGGAACAGCTCGGGTTCGCGCTAGCGACGCTTTTCAACCTCGCGTGCGGCGTCGCGCTCGTCGCCGTGTCCATGGATCTGGCGCGCGGGTGGTTCGGCCGCCGCGCGGCGCTCGTCTGCGGCCTCGTGCTCGCGCTGTGGCCGATGCACGTCGAGTTCACGACGCTGATCGCGAGCGAACTCTCGTTCACGCTTCTCTGCTTGCTCGCGCTGCGCGCGTGGGGGAGCGAGTCCACGTCACCGCGCCGCGCGCTGCTCGCAGTCTTGGTGACGGGCCTGTGCCTCGCCGCTGCGACGTACATCCGGCCGACGGCGCTGCTGCTGCCCGTCGTGTTCGCGTCGGTCGACATCCTTCGTGAGCGCAAGCTCGCCGCGCCCGCGCTGCGCGCCGCCGGCGCGCTGCTCGTGATCTTCGCGTGCGTGCTCCCGTGGTCGCTGCGCAACCAGCGCCACTTCGGCCGCTTCGTGCTGGTGTCGGCGAACGGCGGATCGAATCTGTGGATGGGCAACAACCCGCAGACGACGGGCTACTACCAGCCGCTGCCCGAGCTCGGACTCACGAACCAGGCGGAGATCGACGAGGAGCTCGCTCGCCGCGCCAAGGCGTACATTCGCGCCGAACCCGCGGCCTTCGTCGTGCGCACGCTGAAGAAGGCCGCGCTGCTGCACCGCAGCGAGACCATCGGCGTCGTGTGGAACGAGGCCGGGCTCGCGCAACGTGCGCCGGACGTGTTCGGCGCCGGCACGCGCGGAGTGAAGCTGTTGAAGCTCGCGTCGACGGCGTACTGGTGGATCGTGCTCGCGGCGGCGCTCCTGGGTTGGGCGATGCTCGCTCGTTCGCGCGGCGCCTGGGCGGCGCTCACGCATCCCGCGACGGCGCTGTGGGCCTACTTCGTGGCGGTGCACGCGGTGATCGTCATCCAGGATCGCTACCACTTTCCGGCGACGCCGATGATCGCGGCGCTCGCGGGCTTGGCCTTCGCGCGCGCTCAGCGCGACGAGCCTGTGGCGCGCGCGCAGCGCGACGAGTCCGGGGCGCGCGCTCAGCGCGACGAACCTGTGGCGCGCGCTCAGCGCGACGACGGCTCGAGCTGAAGCGGGTAGGGCAGGGGCCGCGCGAGGCGCTCCTCGCGAGCGTGCTCCCAGTCCCGGATTTCCCGCGGTTGTCGCGCTCGCGCCGCCGGCACCGGGTCGACGGGCCACACGCGCAGCACGCCGTTCGCCGCGCCGCTGATCACGCGCAGCTCGCCGTCGTCGACGCTGAAGGCGCCGCAGAGGACGGGCGCTCCGTGGCCCTCGAACTTCGCAACGCGCTCGCCTCGGCTCGCGTCGCGCACGAGCGCCGAGCCGTCCTCCGAAGTGGTCAGCACGTAGCGCCCGGAGCGGTCGAAGCAGCCGCTCGTGATGTTGCCCGCGTGGTAGACCTCGTGGCGCACGCTCTTGTCGCTCTGCTGGCGCTCGAGGTCGATCAAACGCATCGCCGCGCGGCCGTTCGGGCCGGTTGCGAGCAGGCGCGTCGAGTCCGCGTTGTAGGCGACGTCGCGCAGCGGGAAAGCCGCGATGCCGAGCTGCGGCAGCGCGCCGCCGAGCGGCTCGAAGAAGCGCACGCGCGCATCGCCGCACGCAACCGCGAGCTGGGCGCCGTCGGGTCGAAGGTCGAGGGCGACGACGTGCGGCGAGCCCCGCGCCGACCAGCGGTGCTCGCGGGTCGGTCCGTCATCGTTGTACTCGTGCAGGTCATAGACGTGCGCGCTCGCGTCGCGGCGGCCGACGGCGAGGTAGCGGCCGTCCGGCGACAGAGCGCAGCACGTTGCCTGATCGTCGACGCGCCAGGGAGGGATTCCCGCGCAGGCGCCCCAGGTGAAGACGTGGACGCTTCCGAGGCTCGTCACGACGGCGACGTGCGTCGATTCGCGCGAGCCGCCGCGCGCGATCTCGACCTGCACGGGCACGCCGTCGAAATCTCCGACGTCCTGGCGCTTTCCGTCCGCGGTCGACCACGCGGCGAGCCGGCCGCGATCGGAGAACGTCAGCACGCATTCGGGCGTGAGGAACTCGGCGCGCAGGATGTGCGCGCCCGGCTCGGCGAACTCAGCGAGCTGCTCGCCCGGCTCGACGGCGCCGCGCGGCTCCTTCGCTCGCGGCGTGTTCCACAGCCGCGCGATTCCATCGTCGCCGCAGCTCACGGCGCGCCGCCCGCTCGGGTCGAAGCTCGCCGAGAGCACCGCGCCCGGATGCCCGACGAGCGAGTACACGTCGGGCGGATTCTCGCCCCACCACACGTGCAGGTAGTAGGCGGCGCCGAGCGTGACGAGCCGCTGCCCGTCATCGGTCCAGCGCGTCTCGATCGGCTGCGACCAGGCGTTGAAGGAGGCGAGTTCCGCGCCGTCGAGACGCCAGGTGCGGATGCGCATGTCGCGCGACGTCGAGACCACGCGCTCTCCGTCGCGCGCGACTTCGAGCGACACGATGCGCGCTCCGTGGCGGCCGGCGAAGTCGTGGCGCGCGCGCGATCCGAGGTCCCAGGCGACGAGCCGCGAATTCTCGTCCGCGTCGAGCGCGGCGATCGCGCGCGCGCCGTCGCGAGAGAAGCGCGCGCTGCTGACGGCGAGTTCGTGCTCGAGCGGCGCGCCGAGCGGTTTGCAGTCGGGCAGGCGCCAAAGCTGCACGAGGCCCGTGCTGCTCGCCGTCAGCGCCATGCGTCCGTCCGCGGCGAGGTCCGCGTCGTTCAGCACGGCGCCGGGGCCGACCGCGAGCCGTCCGAGAACTCGGCCGCTCGCCGCGTCGAGCACCACCGCTGCCGTGCACGAGCTGCGCGTGACGCGCGCGCGCGTCGAAAGGGTGACGAGCAGCCAACGGCCGTCCTCGCTGAAGCTCAGGCCGCCGAGATGCGGCTCGTCGAGTTCGACGCGCCAGCGCTCCGCGCCGTCCTGCGGATCGAGCGCGACGAGCTCGCCGCCTGCGCCGAGGAGCGCGAGTTGTTCGCCGCTCTCGTCCAGCGCGAGGGCCGCCGCTCGCTCGCCGAGCGCCGGCGTGTCGGTCAGCAACGCGCCGTACGCCGCGTCGAAGCGCCGTACGCGGCCGTCCTCGCCCGCCGTCGCGAACCACGCGCCGCTGGGGTGCGCGCACACGGCCCCGATCGCCCAGTCCGGGTGCTCGACGAAGGCGATCTCCGCGCCGCTGCGCAGATCCCAGACCTGCACGCTGCAGTCGTCGAGGCCCGCTACCAGCCGCGTCGAATCGGCGAACAGATCCATGTCGAGCACGAGGCGCGCGCTTCGCCCGCCGTCGATCTGGCGCGCGAGCTTGCAGGCGTCGAGCGCCGGCAGCAGCGCCGCGCGCGTCTGGTACAGCCCGGGCGTGATCTCGTCGGCGAACAAGCCCAGCGCCAGGGCGAGCGCCGGATCGTCCTCGAGCAACTCGAGCGAGCGCCCGGCGATCTGGCGCGCGAGAGCATGGTCGAGCATCTCCTTGCGCGCTTCGAGGGCGTCGATCGCCTCGCCTTTTGCCTGGCTTTCGCGCTCGAGCAGGTGCAGCGACCACACCAGGCCCGTCGAGAGCGAGCCGATGATCAGCGCGATGCTCGCGGCGAGCGCGGGTTGGCGCTGGGCCCAGCGTTTCACGCGCAACATCGGGCCCGCGGTGCGCGCGTGGATCGGCTCGTACTCGCGCACGCGCCGCAGGTCCTCCGCGAACTCGAGCGCCGTCGAATAGCGCCGCGAAAGGTCCTTCTCGAGCGCCGTCTCGAGCACCACCGCGACGTCCTCCTCCAGCGCCGTGTTCATGCGCCGCACGGGCGGCAACGGCTCGCGCTGGATGGCGAGGAGCACCGCCGGCACGCTGTCCCCGAGAAACGGACGCGCGAGCGTGAGAGCTTCGAAGAGCGATGCGCCGAGCGACCAAACGTCCGTGCGCCGGTCGACGCCGCTCGACGAGCCCGCGACTTGCTCGGGCGACATGTACATCGGCGTGCCGAAGACTTCGCCGCTCAAGGTGCGCTGGTCGAGCTCGGCGCGTTCGTCGCGCGCCTGACCGAAGTCGAGCAGCACCGGCTCGCCGGCCGGTGTGACCATGACGTTGCCCGGCTTGATGTCGCGGTGGATCACGCCCGCCTCGTGCGCCGCGTGCAGCGCGCGCGCCGCGCGTTCGACGAAGGACAGCACGCGCCGCAGCTCGACGCCCGTGCGCGGCGGCAGCGGCAGCGGGCCGCTGCGATCGCCGCTCCGCGCCCGCGAGATCGCGCTGGCGAGCGTCTCGCCTTCCACGTAGCGCATCGCGATGTACGGCGGATCGTGGTCGATCTGCGCTTCGTACACCGGGCAAATCGAGGGGTGCTGGAGGCGCGACACGACCTCCGCCTCGCGCTGCATGCGGCGGCGGCGGTCGGCGGAGAGCAGCGCGAAGCTCGAGGGCATGAACTTCAGCGCGACCTCGCGCGCGATGCGCGTGTCTTCCGAGAGCCACACCGCACCTTGGCCGCCGACGCCGAGTTCGCGCACGAGCCGGTACGGACCGATGCGTCGCTCGTCGCTCGTCGACGCCGGGTCGAGCGAACTCGCGGCGTCGCGCAAAGGCGTTGCGCCGGCGCTCGACTCGCGCCGCTCCGCGGCGCCGTGCACGCGGAGGAACTCGCGCGCGATCGCCTCTTCGTGGCCGGGATAGCGCGCCAGGTACTCCGCGAGCCGCTTCACGCGCCCGCGTTCGGCGTCGCGCGCGAATTCGTCGAGGAAGTCGAACACCTCGGCGGCGTCGAACGTGCGCTCGGCATCCTCGGCGGGCATGCGACGAATTCTAGGCGCTGCGCGGTGCGGACAGCGGAACCGCGGGCGAAGAGTTCGGGCGCGATCGGACCGCCGTGAGCACGGCGCCGCCGGCGCTTGCCGCGCCGAAAGCGCCTTCGCCCGCCGTGGTAGCATCCAATCGAGTCATGACCGTCGCCGCACCCGATCCCGACCCGCGCGACGAGCGCCTCGAGACGCAGGAACTCGCGGCGCGGGCGCACGCAGGGGAGAGCGAGCGCTTCGGCGAGCTCTACGAGCGCATTGCGCCGTCGCTCTACACCTGGGCCGAGATCCGCATCCGCCCCGACCTGCGCCAGTGGGTCGATCCGGGCGACGTGGTGCAGGAGGTGTGGTGCCGTGCGTGGAAGATCTTCGACAGCTTCGATCCGAAAACGGTCACCTTCCGCTACTGGGTGTTCCGCGTCGCGAAGAACGTGCTCCTCGAGGCCTTCCGCAAGCTCGAGAACCCGGCCTTCAAGGCGCGCTCGCGCGACCACGCCGCGACGCGCGCGCTCGAGCTCGCGGACGTGCCCGACAGCGCGACGGCGATCACGCGCCGCGTCGCGCGCGAGGAGTCGCTCAAGCTGTTCGCGAAGTGGGTGGCGTCGCTCGACGAGGACGACCGCATGCTGCTCGTGCACCACGGCCTCGAAGGGCTTTCGCAGTCCGAGGTCGCCGAGCGCTTGCAGATGGGGCGCGAGGCCGTGGCGAAGCGCTGGCAGCGCCTGCTGGCGCGCATCCTCGAACAGAAGCTGCCGCGCGAGTTGTTCGCCGCGGTCCAGTAGCGGACCGCGGCGAGCGGTTCGAGCGGCGGCGGAGCGACTTCAGTCGCAGAAGGGCGTCTCGAGTCCGTTCGAGAGGCCGTCGCCGAACGGGTCGAGCGCGTCGCGGAACCACCACTGGTAGAAGCGCGTCGTGCCGACCATCGCCGGCGACACGGCGACCGAGTACTGCGCCGCTCCGGACGCATTCGTCGTGAGCAGCGGCGAGCGAACCGTCGGCGCGAGCGCGCACAGGAGCCCGCCGTGGAAGGGCCCCGAGTGCGGCTGGAAGCCGTAGAACACGAGCGCGTTCTTGTTCGGCAGCGCGTCGCTCAGCGTCACCGCGAAGTTGTTCAGCGACGCGCTGGGCACGCCCGTGAAGCCGATCGAGGGCAGGGTGAACGACGAGGTGAGCTTCCCGCTGCAGTAAGTCTGCGGCTGCGCGCACACCGGACCGGCGGTGACGCCGGTCGCCCACAACGCGAAGTCGCTCGTGTTCGAGGGCGCGCCCGTCGCCGGGTTCGTGTTGACGTTGTCGCCGCGCACGTCGATCACCCACGCTCCGGAGGCCGGGTTCTGGATGAAGACGTTCTCGACGGTGTCGACGCTGTTCGCGCTCCCGCCCGCGCTCGACCACAAGCCGCTCGTGAGCCCGTTGTTGCCGTAGTAAACGGTCCCGTTCGGCGCGTGCACGACGAGCGTGAGGTCGTTCTTGCGGTGCTGCGACGAGCTCACCGCGCCTTGGTTGTCGCGGTAGACCAGCGTGACGCGCAGATCGGGCTCGCCCGGCGCGACGTTCACGTTGTAGCTGACCACGCCGAGGTTCGAGACCGTGTCGGTCTGGTTGACGAAGAACGTCTTCGCTCGGCGTTCGTAGAGCTCGCGCACGTTCGGGTGGCCGAAGCCCTGCTTGGCGCGCGAAAGGTCCGAGCCCGAGCCGCTGAAATTCCACGCCGTGGCGGTGTTGATCATCGCCGCCTTCGCGAGGGTGAAATGCGGCCGGCTCTCGAACACCGTTCCCGTGCCCGCGGGGTTGCCGAACATCCCGGCGTGCCACATCTGGAAGAACAGGCCGAAATGCCCCGACGAAATCGGCGTCGCGGCGCTCGTTCCACCGAAGCTCGAGTTGTAGTTGCCGTTCGAGTACCCGCCGCCTCCCTGCACGTCGTTGCACAGCACGTCGTCGTAGAAGTACGCGAGGTCCGGCTTCATGCGTCCGTCGGCCGCCGGGCCGATGCTCGCGCCGCCCGTCCACGAGTCGTCGGCGTACGTCGCCGTGTTCTCGTGCCGGATGCCGCCGATCGAGACGATGTTCTTGGCCCAGGCCTGCGGCCGCGAGCTCTGCGAACCCGCGTTCGACTGCGACTGCAGGATCGTGAAGTCGTTGCTGACGATGATGTCGTCCATCTCCGCCGAGGTCGTGTTGTAGCTCGTCGTCAGACCGGAGCCCCACGAGTTCGACTGCAGCACCGCCCGATAGTTCAAGGCGGGATTCACCAGCTCCGCGGTGTGCGTGTAGCGGTTGCCGCCGGAGAGGCTGCTGTAGTACCCGACGATCAACTGCGCGGCGGGCAGCATCCCGCGCGCCGCCGCGTTGACCGTCCCGGTTCCCGCCACGATGCCAGCGGTGCAGGTGCCGTGCGAGCCGACCGGCACGGAACCGTGGGCGAGCGGCGCGTTGAAGTCGGGGTGCGCGGTGTCGCAACCGCTGTCGAGCACCTCGACGCGCACGCCTTGGCCGGTGAGCCCCGCGACCGTCTCGACGTGGTTCGCGCCGCCGAAGTTGCGCACGAGGTCCATGTCGTCCTCGGGCGCGCTCCAGGCGTCGATGAAGCGCACTTGGTCGAGCCCCGCGATCTGGGAGAGCACCTGGGGCGTCATCGTCGCCTCGAACCGGAAGCCCTGCGGCACGAGCAGGTCGATGCTCCCGCCGAGCGCGACGATGCGTTCCGCGACGATGAGCTGCTCGCCGAGCCCGCGCAGGAACACCTGCACGTTGTAGCGCTGCGCGCCGTCGATGCCGCCCGCGCGAAGCAGCGCGAGGAGCTGGGGATCGACGCGGAACTCGGGCTGGTAGCGAACCACGGCGCGCACGAAGGGCAGCGCTTCGACGGCCGCGCGCGCCGACTCGTCCAGGCGCACGATGTGCGAGTGCTGCTCGAGGAAGTCGAACACCTCGCCGCCGAGCGCCGCGATCTCAGCGCTGTAGCCCACCAGCGGTTGCGTGACGTATTGCACGATGTAGACGCCGCCCTCGCCGGGCGCGAGCGGCGAGGCGTCGAACTCCGGATCGCCCGCGGCCGGATCGAAGCGCAGGCGGCGCAGCAGGAGCTCGTAGCTCGTCTCCTCGAGGGCTTGCACGGATTGTCCGTCGAGGCTGAGCGCGTAGAACGAGCGCAGCGGCGCGCCGAGTTGCTCTTCGTTCCACGAAGCGAACGCGCTCGAACCCACGCGTCCGGCGCACAGATCGCGGATCTGCGCGCGCGTCTCGTGAACCGCGGCGCCGCTCTCCCAGCGGAGCACGGAACCCTCCGCGTTGCGCTCGAGTTGGAACTGGGCCGCGGCGAGCGGAGCGAGGAGGGGCAGCAGCAGCAAACCTGCGGCGCGTCGAAGTTGCAGCATGGGGATGGCGGGGCTCGGTGTTGGGTGGGCGGGGGAGAGGTCGAGCTTACTTGGCTCGCGCGCTGGCGGATACGGCGGCGTCGGGGGGCAGCGGCCCGTTCCCGAATCACGCGGGCCGGCTGTAGGCGCGCCGCGCGCCGGCGCCGTGGCCGATGAGCAGGCCCGCGCGCTCGAGCGCGATGAACGCCCGTTTTGCCCGCTGTTTTCCGATGTTCGCAGCGTCGCAGAAGGCCGCGACCGTCGCTCGGCTCGTGGCCTGGGCGCCGCCGTGCGTGCGAACGTCGACCCACTCGAGCACGCGCCGTTCGAGCGCGTCCAGGCTCCGTTTCGACGTGCGCTGCTCCAAAATCGCCTTCAACGTCGCGCCGTCCGCCTCGCGGTTCGACGACCCCGAGCGCGTCACGACTTCGCGTTCCCCGTCCGGGTGGAGCACGGCGTGGGGTCGCTGCGGCGAAAGCGGCACGGAACACCACACGATCGGCTTGCCCTCGAGCTCGACGATGCCGAGCTCGACGCGCAGCGCCGGTTCGAGCACGTTCTCCGCGATCTCGCGCAGCTTCGCGAGCGTGCGCCGCGGGTGCGGTGCGCCGAGCAGCTCCGCGGTGTCGCCGACTCCGATCAGCAGCAGACCGCCGCGCGTGTTCGCGAAGGCCGCGAGCGAGCGCGCGACCTTGTCGTCGCGCGGAAGGCCGCGCTTGAACTCGAGCGTCTTGCCTTCGCCCTGGGCGATCCGCGTCGCGAGTTCGGCGGGCTCGAAGTTCACGGCGAAAGACTAACTCGCGGAACGCGGCTCAGCGCGTCCTTCACGCCGCACTGAACGGGCGTGTCGGCCAGGGCGCCGATACGCCCCGCGGCGTTCGGCCGCGCTGAAGTGCGGGTCTTGTCGCGCCAGATTCGCAGTCGCTCAGTTCAGTGCGAGCGTCCAGGCGCCGAACCACAGCGCCGCCGCCGCCGCGCCGCACCACACTTGCGCGCGCTCGCTCAAGCGCTTGACGCCGAGCCACTTCGCGAACGAAGCGCCGAACACTATGCCGACTGCGAAGCCGCTCACATGGCCGACCACGTCGACGCGGCCGACTCGCGCGGGATCGAGCTCGGGGCTCGAGCCCGAGCCGAGGAAGCCGAGCAGAAAGGCGCTCGCAACCAGCGGAATCCAGGCCGAGCTGCGGCTGCGGCGAACGCTCTTGCGCCGTTGCCAGCGGTGGCCGCCGAGCACGCCGAGCGCCGCGAACACCGCCGTCGACGCACCGATGAAACGAAAGCCGTCGTCCTGCACGCCGGAGTTCAGCACGTTCGCGAGACCGCCGGCGAGCACGATCGCGAGCAGTCCGACTCCGACGCCGAGCACCTCCGCGACGAGCGCGGCGAGCAGCGCGCCGAGCACGGTGTTGCCGAGCAGGTGCACCGCATCGGCGTGCAGGCCGAGCGCCGTGATCGCACGCCACGGTTCGCTTCCGAGGATCAAGCTCGAGTCGCCGCGGCCCGCGCGGTACCAGTCGGAGGCCATCGCGCGCGCGCCGGAGAGCGAGTGCATCACGAACAAGGTGAAGATCCACGCCACCGAGGCGATCCAGCCGTTCTCGAGCGCGATCGGCAGCTCTTCGGTGCGCCGCCAACCGCGGTTCTCCTCGTCGTACTCGCGCAGCTCCGTGCGCGCGCGCTCGAGCTCGGCCGCCGGCGCGGCGAGGACGTGCTCGGCGCCGAGCGCGACGATCTCGCACGGCACGCCGACCGCTTCGAGGACCAACGCGTACTCGCGTGCGACTCGGCCGTGGCGCGTGCGGGCCACTTCGCCGAACTGAGGCGCGTCGTCGACCATGGGGGCGGAGCGTATAGGCCTCGCTCGAGGAATGTCGAGGGTTCCGAAGGATCCGGCGATCGGTGTGCGGAGCGACCGATAAACTCGTTCCACCTCCTGAACGCGTTTCACCTCGCCGGCCGCTCGACCTCGGGCGTCGCCGCGGAAGCGGCTCACCCAGCTCCGATCTTCAAGCCCCGATCACGATGTTGAACCTCCTCTCTACGCTGGCGATCGTCGCGGCGAGCTTCGCGCAGGACTCCGAGCAGGCGGCGTGGGATGCCGCGGCGGCGCTCAAGAAGCGCGCCGACTACCGCGGCGCGGCGGAGGCGTTCGAGAAGCTCCACGCGCGAGACCCGCAGTCCCCGCGCGCGGTCGAGGCGCTCGTCGAAGCGGGCGTGTGCTGGTTCTCCGACGGGCGTTCGAAGCTCGAGCTCCACCGCGTGACCGAGGAAGCCCGCAAGTCCTTCACGCTGAGCCTCGCGCGGCTCGACGGCGTGACCGCGGACTATTCGAAGTCGCCGCACACCTCGCGCGCCCAGTACATGAAGGGTTCCGTGCGGCTGTTCATGGGCGAGCTCGAGGCGTCGCGGCTCGCGTACGCGGGCGTGCTCGACACGTACTCGCTCGACCGCAACTACGTCGGCAAGGCGCTCGAGCGCCACGCGTCCGTGCAGCGCCACCTGCTGCGGCCGCGCGAGGCGCTCAGCGACATGCGGCGCTGGGCCAAGGAATTCGGCGCGCCGGCGGACACGCTCGCCGCGGTGAACATGCAGATCGCGCTCACGGCGAAACTCGACAAGCCGGCGCCGCCCTACAAGGCCGAAGTGTGGGTGCAGGGAGAACCCGCGCCGATCGAGCTGATGGGGGGGCACGTGGTCGCCGTCTACTTCTTCGCGACCTGGTGTCCGAACTGCGCGAAGGAAACGCCCTACCTCGCCGATCTCGAACGCCGCTTCGGCGAGCGCGGGCTGAAGGTCATCGGCGTGATGGACCACAGCAAGGGACAGACGCCCGATTCCGTGCGCGCGCACCTCGCCGAGCACGAGGTCCCGTTCGCCGTGATGATGGATTCGGGTCAGGCAGCGGTGGCCTACGGCGCGACCTCGCTGCCGTTCGTCGCATTGATCGACGCCGACGGACGGCTGCGCTGGACCGACAACCCGGCGAACCTGTGCGACTGGACGATCGAAGCGCTGCTCAACGGCCAGCCGGTGCAGAAGTAGCGCCCGCGGACGAAGGGGCGACGGCCCCGCGCGGCGCGAAGGGCTGCAGCCACGCCTGCTCGAAGTCCCCGGCCTCGCACGGGTTGGGGTGCGGCTTCGAGGAGGTGACCACCGCGCGCACGTAGAGCTCGTCGCCGCGCAGGCGGTATTCGGCGGGGTTCGAGGTCGTCTCCTGCAGCACGACGGCGTCGCCGGCCGCGCGCGCACCCACGAACTTCGTCGTGTAGCTCACGCCCGCTTCGGCCTCGATCGCCACGCGGTAGCGGCGCGCGTCGTGCGAGAAGTCCGCGATCTCGACACCGCTCGAGGCGTAGAAATCGCCGCGTTTCATCGCAAGCACGAGCGCCTCGGGCGTGAGCTCGGCCGCGCGCACGACGACCCAGCCGCGCCCCGGGTTGACCTGGCCGACGCCCCAGCGGTGGTAGCCGTGCGCGTCGTCGGTCGCGACGCCGTAGAACACCGGCAGGCCCAGCTCGCGCAAGCGCAGCACGAGCCCGCGGTCCCACAGCTCTTCCATGCTCGCGTGCGTCGCGTCGCCGGCGTTGTGCACCGCGGGATGGCCGTTGTAGACCTCGAAGAAGCGCTCCGCCGCGACGTGCGCGATGTCCTCCCAGGTCAGGCTCCACTTGTAGTTGGGGTGGTTGATGTGCGCGAGCGTCGGCTTGCCGCTGCGCGCCGCTTCCGCCTCGATCGCCGCGAGGTTGCGCTCGATCGCCTCGCGCGCCGTCGCCCCACCCCGCGGCGCGATCGCCTCGCTCAAGTTGAGCGCGTTGATGTGGACCTCGGCGGCGCCCGAACGGTCGGTGATCTCCTCCGCTTCGATCAGCAGGAACTCGCCGGCGCGTTCGAAGCTCGCGCGCAGCTCGTCGAGCGTGCGCAGCCGCATCTCGCGCTTGCCCTCGCGCTCGCGCAGCTCGAGCGGCCCGAATTTCGCCTCGAGCTCGGCGACGCGCTCGGGCGTGAGGCGCGTCGACTCCGCGATCGGGAACCAGCGCTCGCCGCGCGAGAGCACGTTGTGGTCGCTCAACGCGAGGAAGTCGTAGCCGTTCTCGCGGTACCAGTCGACCACCAGCTCGGGCGCGCCGTCGCCGTCGCTCCACAGCGTGTGCGTGTGCGTGTTGCCCTTGTACCAGCGCGTTTTCGCGCCGTTTGCGGTCGAGTGGCAAGCCCAGCCCGCGACAAAGAGCGTGAGGGCGGCGCCGGCGAGCAGGGTTCGCGTGAGCTTCATGCGCGTAGGGTGCGTCACGCCGGTCCGCGGCGCCACACCGCGGTCGCCGCGGGCGTGTTCGGCGCGCCGAAGTCTCGCGAGCTGGCTCAGGCCGCGCGCGGCAAGAGCGGGCGCACGCGGTCGCGGAAGTACGCGCTCGAACGGAACTCGGCCAGCAACTCGCCCACGCAGGCGCCGCCGCCGCCCATGCCGGGGTTCGAGAGCTTCGCGACGGCTGCGAAGTGCGGCGCCGGGTCGAGTCCGACCCTGCGCGCGGCGATCCACAGGCGTCCGAGCGCGTCGAGGAACGCGTTGTAGTCGACGCGCAGGTCGACGATCGAAATCGCCGCGAGCGCGCGGCGCAACGTCGCCTCGTCCGCCTGGCGCGGCAGCATCTCGATGCACTGGATCGCGAAGCTCCACACGGCGTTCGTCGTCAGCGCCTCCGCGCCGATCCACGCGCGCACTTTGGCGCGGTTCTGCGGCAGAGTTTCGGCGAGGTAGGCGTCGCACAGCTCGGCGACGAGCCGGAACGAATCGATCGCTTGGCTATCGCCCGCCGCCTGCCTCGCGAGGCCCGCGATCTCGTCGAGCTCGCCCGCGCTGAGCTTGCGGAACCAACCGCGCCGCTTGCGCGCGAGGGTGCGGTACTCGTCCTCGAAGCGCGCCTGCCAGCTCTCGAGCTGCTTGCGCCACCCGTCGATCTTGTCGTTCCACTCGTTCATGGCGGGAGCAGGTTAGGGACCGGGCGGCAGAAGGCAAGCGGGCCGCGCGGGGCCGTGGCGAGGAAGGCGCGAGCTCGCGGGCGATCCGGGGCGGCGGAACGGCCCGTCGGCGGCGCTGTCCGGTGCGAGGCGAGACGTTTGGGAGCTCGTTGTTGAAGGCGCGGCGCGGAAGCGTCGAAATGGGGCTGTGTTCGGTGTTCAACGTCCAAGCATCTTCGACGGCGAGTCCGGCGAGATCGCGCTGCGCCTCTTGATCGCGCTCGCGGTCGGCGCGGCGATCGGCGCCGAGCGCAGCTACCGCGGCCGCCCCGCGGGCTTCCGCACGCACGCCCTCGTGTGCCTCGCGTCGAGCCTCCTGATGCTGATCGTCGCCTTCGAGCACCGCTGGGCGCCGCACGCCGGCGAGGCGCGCATCACGCTCGACCCGACGCGCATGGCGCAGGGCATCATGACCGGCATCGGCTTCCTCGGCGCCGGCGCGATCATGAAGGAAGGCCTCACTGTGCGCGGCCTCACGACCGCCGCGTCGATCTGGGTCACGGCGGCGATCGGCGTGCTCATCGGCATCGGCTTCTACACGCCGGCGGTGATGGCGAGCGTGATGACGCTCGGAACGCTGTCGGTCTTCAACTGGGTCGAGAAGCGCATGCCGCAGCAGTTCTACGCGCACCTCGTCGTGCGCTTCGAACGCCTCGAGGCGATGAGCGAGCCGCAGATGCGCGCCGCCATCGCGCAGCACGGTTTCTCGATCGCCAACCTCAACTACCGCCTCGACGACCGGGACAACTTCTTCGAGTACCGCATGGTGATCGCCAGCTCGCAGGGCGACAACGTGCGCCGCCTCGTCGAGTCGCTCAACGCGCTCGAATCCGTGCGCGAGTTCCGCGTGTCGCCGACGGGGGATTAGTTGCGTGAGTTGGTTCAGCGGCGCGCGACGCGCGAGCCGGAGACGATGCTGAGCCAGCTCTTCGCGCCGAAGACGCGGTCGAAGAGTTGCCAGTCATAGCCCGAGCGATCCTGGCGCGGGTGCAGGACGGCGATCTCCGCGAAGCCGTCGCCGTCGAGGTCGCCGAGCGGCGTGAGGCGGTCCTTCCACTCGTACTCGAGCGGGTCGTGGTTTGACCACAGCTCGCGACCGTCGCCGCCTGAACGCACGCGCACCCAGCCGTCGTGGTCCCACTCGGTGCGGTCGTCGACACCGTCGCCGTCGAAGTCGAAAGTCGTGCTCGCGAGGCGCGAATTCAGAAGCTCCTCGTAAAGCGCTTCGGGCGGCTCGACCCGGTGTTCGAGCACCTCGCCACTCGGATAACGCACAACCGTGACCGTCGCTCGGAACTTCCCGGACGGCGTTCCGGGCTCCCCGCCGCGGTCGAAGATCGCCACCGCCGGGCCGTTTCGGTCGACGGCCGCGAAGCTGAAGTCTTCGCCGAACGGCGACGTCTCCTCACGCAACACGAGTTGGACCACCAAACCCTCCGGCGACGGTGTCAACCGATGCCGCCACCAATCGTTGC
>CALFYL010000049.1 GCA_937952135.1 uncultured Planctomycetia bacterium | reverse complement strand
ACGGCGGCATGGGCTACAGCCGCGAGTACCCGGTCGAACGCATGTGGCGCGACGCGAAGCTGTGCGTGATCGGCGAAGGCACGAGCGAGATCCAGCGCCTCGTGATCGCGCGGAACATCCTGCGCTGAAGGGCGCGGGCGCGGAGCTGCGATGCTGAGGCGGACGAGGAGCGTGCTCGTGCTGCTCGTCGCGGCGGGCGTCGGATACGGCGTCAGCCGGCTCTGGCTCGATCGAGCGCCCGCGACCGAGGCGGGCGACGCTGCGGCGCCGGGACTCGATCCGCGCGGCGCCGAAGCGCGCGAGTTGGTGAAGCTCTTGGTTCCGTTCGAGGGCACGTCGTTCTCCGGCGTCGGAGACGACGGTTTGCCGAGCGACTTGGGGCGCGTCGAAGTGCTGCACGACTCGTGGGACGTGCTGTCGAACGGGCAGCGGCCTGCGGTTCGCCCCGGGGAAACGGTGCGGTTGCGCATGCCCGACGGATCGATCGTCGAGATCGAGCCCAAGCCGGAAGACCCAGGCGCGCGCCCCGAGGGGTACCCGCCGGAGAACAGCCGGCTCGTCGGAAGTCACCTGACGGTGTTCCACGACAACGGCCAGGTCGCGGAATCCGGCGGCTACGTGGACGGCAAGAAGACCGGCGCCTGGACGTACTGGGATGCCGTGGGCCGGCTCGAGCTCGAGGGCGAGTACGTCGACGGGCTGGCCGAAGGACTTTGGCGCTCGTGGCACGACAACGGCCGCATCGCGGCCGAGGGCCGGGTGCACAAGGGCCAGTTCCACGGCGAATGCCGCTTCTGGAATGCGCGCGGCGAATTGGACGAGGAGCGCAGCGCCGTCTACGAGCACGGCGTTCGCGTGCGCGGCTTGTAGTCGAGCTGCGCGTTCGCAAGGTCGCGCGACCGCGCCGTCCCGGAAGGAAGTTCCTGTCGCGTGGGAAGGCTGCGACGCGATTTCGAATCGTGCTCCGGGCCGCTCATGGACCGCACGCGCTCCTCGCCGATCAAAGGCGACCCATGAAGCCCACCCACGCCCGTTTCGCGCTTTCCGCCGTTGCGTCGCTCGCGCTCTGCAGCTGCTTGAGCAAGTCGCAGTTCTCCGGAACCTACGCCCGAGACGTCCAACAGCGTGTGTTCGAGTTCGAGGGCTTCGACATCGAGTTGCGCGCGTTCCAAGAGGTGTCCTACGACTTCTGGGGCGAGGAGTTCGAGGGCTTTCGCTTCGAGTACAACGTCCGCTCGAAGGCGGACCTTCCTTTCTGCCTCAAGCTGCGCATCAAGGACGCGGACGCGAACCGCTTCAAGAGCGTGTGGCACGCGGTCGAGCAGCGCGTCGAGCCCGGCGCCGAAGTCTTTGTCGCTTCCGCACTGCTCGAACCTTGGGTCGAGGCGCCCGAAGTCACCTTCTTTCACGAAGTCCTCGACTGCAAGTAGCCGCGCAGCGAAGCGCAGGGCCCATCGGCGCGCGCTCGAGCGCGACCGGAGGACGTCGTCCGGCTGCTAGAGTGTCGCGATCCCTCTACAGGAGATCCCGATGCAAACCCTGCTCTGCGCTTTCGTGTCCGTCGTCGTACTCGTCGCCTCCGCGTTGCCCGCGATGGCGGAGGTTCGCACGCAAGTCATCGAGTACAAGCACGGCGATGTGGTGCTCGAGGGGCTGCTCGCGTGGGACGACGCGGTGGCGACGGCGAAGACCCCGCAGCCGGGCGTGATCGTGTGTCCCGAGTGGTGGGGCAACAACGACTACCCGCGCGGACGCGCGAAGCAGCTCGCGGAGCTCGGCTACGTCGCGCTAGCGATCGACGTCTACGGCAAAGGCAAGCTCACGAAGGACGCCGAGCAGGCGGGGAAGTGGGCGGGTGAGTTGTACGGAGCCCCCGACGTCGCGCGCGGGCGCGCGCAGGCCGGGCTCGCGCTGCTGGTGCAGCAGCCTCAAGTCGACAAGACGCGCCTCGCCGCGATCGGGTACTGCATGGGCGGCACGATCGCGCTCGAACTCGCGCGCACGGGCGCGGACCTCGACGCGGTCGTGGCGTTCCACGCCGGCAAGCTGACGGCGCTGGGCGAGCCTTCCGACAACAGCAAGATCAAGGCAGTCCTGACGGTCTGCCACGGCCAGGACGACGGCTTCGTGAGCGCCGACGAGCTCGAGAACTTCCACGCGCAGATGAAGGCCGCGAAGCTCGACTACCAGTTCCTGAGCTACGCGGGCGCCGTGCATGCGTTCACGAATCCGAGCGCGGACAAGGCGGGCGTGCCGGGCGTCGCGTACCACGCGGCGGCCGACCGACGCAGCTGGGAGCACATGAAGCTGGCGCTCGCCGAGGCCTTCGGGGGCGGCGCGAAGCGCTGACGAGCCCCGTGCTCGCGACGAACCGCGCCCGCGCAACGGCCATGAACATCCTCGTCCTCAACGCGGGCTCGGCGACGCTCAAATTCCAACTCGTCGCGACGGACCGCGACGCGATCGAGCGCGAGGACGACTCCAAGCTCGCGCGCGGAGTCGTGGAACGCATCGGCGGCCACGCCTTGATCACCTTCCAGCGCGAAGGCGGCCCGCGCGTGTTCCGCGAGAAACCGCTGCGCGACCACCGCGCGGCGATCGCCGAGTTCCTCGCGTGGGCCGTGTCCGACGAATCGGGCATCGAGCAAGTGCGCTCTCTCGGCGACATCCACGCCGTCGGCCACCGCGTCGTGCACGGCGGCCAGCACTTCAGCGCGTCGGTCGCCATCGACGCGGAAGTGATCGCGGCGATCGAGGACATGGTCGAGCTCGCGCCGCTCCACAACCCCGGCAACCTGCGCGGCATTCGCGCGGCGTCGGAGCTGCTCGGACCGGGCGTCCCGCAGGTCGCCGTGTTCGACACGGCCTTCCACGCGACGATGCCGGAGACGAGCTACCTGTACGCGATCCCGTACTCGTACTACCGGCGCTTCAAGTTGCGGCGCTACGGCTTCCACGGTACTTCGCACCGCTACGTCGCCTATCGCTACCGCAAGCTGCGCGGCCTGCCGAAGAGCGACGTGAACATCATCACGCTGCACCTCGGCAACGGCTGCTCGGCGTGCGCGATCAAGGACGGCAAGTCCTTCGACACGTCGATGGGCTTCACGCCGCTCGAGGGGCTCGTGATGGGCACGCGCTCGGGCGACGTCGACCCGTCGATCGTGCCCTGGCTGGCCGAGAAAGAGGGCCTCTCGGTGGCGGAGATCGATTCGCTCCTCAACAAGCAGTCCGGTTTGCTCGGGATTTCCGGGCTCACGAGCGACATGCGCGAGCTGCTCGCGGAGGAAGCGGAGAAGAACGACCGGCGCGTGACGCTCGCGATCGAGCTGTTCTGCCAGCGCGTTCGCAAGTACATCGGCGGCTACTTCGCCGAGATGGGCGGAGCGGACTCGGTCGTGTTCTCGGGCGGCATCGGTGAGAACTCCGGCCTCATCCGCTCGCGCATTTGTCGCGGGCTGGGCGCGCTGGGCCTGGAGCTCGACGAAGCGCGCAATGCGGCGCACTCGGACGGCGCCGCCGGTCCGATCACGACCGACGCGAGCCGCCTGCAGGCGTGGGTGATCCCGACCGACGAAGAGCTGCTCATCGCGCGCGACACGGCGCGGGTCGTCGCGGCGCGTTAGCCCGAACGCTTCACGCCGCGTTCGAAGGCGCCATAGCGAGGGCCGTCGCCGCGGCGTTGAAGGTGGCCGCGATGCGGATCGCGTCGTTGACTTGCGCGGTGCTGAGGCCGCCCTCGATGACGACGCGCTCGTGGGCGCGGACGCAGGACTCGCAGCCTCCCACGGCGCTGACCGCGAGCGCGAACAGCTCGAAATCGAGCTTGTTCGAGGCCGGCGCCGCCAGGCGCTGCATGCGCAGGCGCGGCGGGAGCTGCTCGTACTCCGCCTTTCCGACCATGTGGCGGAAGCGGTAGTAGACGTTGTTCATCGCCATCAGCGCCGCCGCCGCCTGCGCGTCGGAGGCCGACTCGGGCGGCAACTCGCTGCCCGCCGCCGCCGTGACGGCGGCGACGAGCGCGGGGTTGCGGCTCGAGTGCGCGACCGCGAGCGCCACGCCGAACTTCTGCGCCGGCGACAGCGTCGAGGTCTGGAGCACGTTCGACAGATTCAGTCGGATGTCCTTCGCCGTGTCCGGAAACGCCGCCGCGAGTTGCTGCAACGCTTCCATCAGCTCACCTGCAGGGTCTTCTCGCCCTTTTGCCAGTTGCAGGGGCACAGCTCGCCGGTCTGCAGCGCATCGAGAGTGCGCAGCACTTCGTCGACGTTGCGGCCGACGTCGAGGTCGTGCACCGACACGAAGCGGATGATGCCCTGCGGGTCGACGATGTACGTCGCGCGCAGCGGGATGCCTTCGGTCGGATGCAGGATGCCGAGGGCGCCGCACAGCGCGCGCGAACGGTCCGCGAGCATCGGGAAGGGCAGGTTCTTCAGGTCTGGATGCTGCTGGCGCCACGCGAGGTGCACGAACTCGCTGTCGCACGACAGGCCGAGGACCTGCGCGTCGCGCTCGGCGAACTCGGGGTTCTTGCGGCCGAACTCGGCGATCTCCGTGGGGCACACGAAGGTGAAGTCGAGC
>CALFYL010000048.1 GCA_937952135.1 uncultured Planctomycetia bacterium | reverse complement strand
CGATCTGCTCCTCGTGCATGCGGTCGTGGCCCGCGTACATGAACACCATCGTCGCCAGCGACTCGTCGCCGCGCTCGCTGTGCATGCCGACGCGCGCGAACGCCTCGTCGGGCAGTCGCTCGAGCAACGCGACGTTGAGGGCGCGCACCGCCGCGAAGTTCTCGAGAAGTTGTTCGGGCTCGACGTCGTCGTAGCGCAGCTCGCGCACGAACGCGTCCTGGTCGTACCCCACCAGCACCGGCCGCTCCATCGACGCGACCATGCGCATGCGCGCGCCGAGCACGACTTCGCCATCCGCGAGGTGCGCGAGCACCTCCTTGATCGACCACTGGCCCTCTTCGGAGCGGCGCGTCAGCTGCTTCTTGCTGAGTCCCTTCAGCAGCTTCCGCAGCCGCTTCGGCGCCTTGCGCAACGATTCGATCGGATCGTGCCCGCCAAGCGCGGCCAAGTAGCGTTCGGGAGTGGTGACTTGCGGGTAGGCGCGCGGCATCGGAGTTCTCGGTGGGGCTCGTCGAACGAAGGGGCCGCGAGTTTATCGCTGGCGCCGCTCGCCGCCGCTCGGACTCGCTCGCATAAAGACGTCGCCCGCGGCGCGCCGGCTCGGCGCCCGTGGAACGTGGATCCAACAACTCGGGGAACGCGCCCCGAACCCCCGCGCGGTGGAGCCCGCAGCCAGACCGCGCTACTTTGCGGGCCATGACACGACTCCTACGGACCTGCGCAGCCCTCCTCTTCGTAGTTGCCTGCTCGAGCACCGACGACGGCGCACGAACCAGTCAGTTCGGCGCCGACGGCCCGCTGACGATCGACGACGTGTTCGAGCTGAGCGCGAAGCTGAGGCTTCGCACCCAGCCGCAAGGGTGGATCGACGACAACCGCTATCTCGCGGTCGCCACCGATCCGGCGGACGCTGCACGCAAGCTGTTCGTCGTCGAGGCCGGCACGGGCGCGTCCAAGCCGTACTTCGACGCGGCGAAGATGAAATCGGCCTTCCAGCAGCTCGAGGGCGTCGACGCGAAGCGTGCCGAGAGCTACTCGAAGCGCACGAACTTCGACTTGACCGAGGACAAGCGCGGCGCGCTCCTCAACGACGAGAACGACCTCTACTTCTACGACTTCGGCGCGGCGCGAGCGCTGCGGCTGACGAACGATCCGCGCGAGGAAGTCGGCGAAACGCTCTCGCCCGACGGCAAACAAGTGGGCTTCATCGCCGACTGGAACCTGCACGTCGTGGCGACCGACGGCGCCTCGCCCGCGCGCGCGCTCTCGACCGGCGGCGACGAGAACCACCTCCACGGCCGGCTCGACTGGGTCTACCAGGAAGAGGTCTACGGCCGCGGCAATTTCGGCGCGTTCTGGTGGTCGCCGGATTCGAAGCGCATCGCGTACTTGATCATCGACGAGACGAACGTCCCGACCTACACGGTCACCGACCACCGTCCGCGCTATCCCGAGTTCGAGGATTGGCGCTATCCGAAGTCGGGCGATCCGAATCCGGTCGTTCAGCTCGCGGTCGTCGATGTCACGAGCGGCTCCACGACGAAGGTCGACCTCGCGCCGTGGTCGAAGGAGGAATTCCTGATCGTGCGCGTCGGCTGGACGCCGGATTCATCGCGCGTCGTGTTCCAGGTGCAGGACCGCGTGCAGACCTGGCTCGAGCTCGTCAGCGCCGATCCGCAGAGCGGCGCGACGACCAAGCTGTTCCGCGACAGCACCGCGACGTGGATCGAGCCCGACGACGGCCCGTATTGGATCGACGGCGGCGAGCGCTTCCTGTGGCGCTCCGAGCGCGACGGCTGGGCGCACCTGTACCTGTACGACAAGCACGGCGCGCTGCTCGGCCGGCTCACGGAAGGCGAATGGGAAGTCGACAGCTTCGTGCGCTACGACGCCGCGCGGCGCGTGGCCTACTTCCTGTGCGACCGCGACGACGTGAAGGGCAGCCAGTTGTATCGCTGCAAACTCGACGGCGGCGGGCTGCAGCGCGTGACGCGCGGCGCGGGCACACACTCGATCTCGCTCTCGCCGGGCGCGGAGTTCGCGCTCGACACGCATTCGTCGCTCAAGGACTGGACGCGGCTCTCGCTCGTGCGCACGGACGGCGAACTGGTGCGCGAGATCGAGCGCGTCGACGCCACGGCGGCGCTGCGCAAGGGCGTGACCGCGCCGGAGCTCGTGAGCGTGAAAACGCGCGACGGCTTCGAGATGGAAGCGATGCTGTTCAAGCCCGCGAACTTCGAGCGCGGAAAGCGCTACCCGGTGCTGTGCCACGTGTACTCGGGCCCGCACGCGGCGAAGGTGACCGATCGAGCGCTCACCTTCGACGCGCTGTGGCACTCGATGCTCGCGCAACAGGGATACCTGGTGTGGATCTGCGACAACCGCTCGGCGAGCGGCAAGGGCCACGTCTCGCAGGAGGGCGTCTACAAGAACCTCGGCGCGCAGGAGCTGCGCGACATCGAGGACGGCGTCGACTGGCTCGTCGCGCAGGGCTACGCGGATCCGGCGCGCATCGGCATCTGGGGTTGGAGCTACGGCGGCTATCAGACGGCCTACGCGCTCACGCACTCGACGAAGTTCAAGCTCGGCATCAGCGGTGCGCCGGTCACCGACTGGCATTACTACGACTCGATCTACACCGAACGCTTCATGCTCACGCCGAAGCTCAACCCCGAGGGTTACAAGTCGAGCTCGGTGGTCGAAGCCGCGGCCAACCTGAACGGCCGCTTGCTGCTGATCCACGGCGTGATCGACGAGAACGTGCACCTGCAGAACACGCTGAATCTCGCCGGAAAACTGCAGGCCGCGGGCAAGCGCTTCGACTTGATGGTGTACCCCGGCAACCGCCACGCCGTCGTCGAGCCGCGCCAGCGCCGGCACCTGTACCAGATGATGACCGACTACGTGCGCGAGCACCTGTAGCGCGTCGATCCCCGACTCGGCCCCGAGCGGCGCGAGACTTTCTCGAACCCCGAAGCCGCCCGCTGCGCCCCCCGCCAGCGGGCGGCTTGCTACAACTACGCGCCCTCGCGCTCCCCCACGCTCGCCCCTCTCCCCAGCCCGTCCCACCTTCATGGCCGAACCTACCGCCGCTCCGCGCGACACCCGATTCTTCGGACATCCGCGCGGACTGATGACGCTCTTCTTCACCGAGATGTGGGAGCGCTTCTCGTACTACGGGATGCGCGCGATCCTCATGCTGTTCATGGTGACGAGCGCCGAGGCGGGCGGCCTGGGCTTCAGCGCCGAACAAGCCGGCCCGGTGTACGCGATGTACACCTCGCTCGTGTACCTCGCCACGGTTCCGGGCGGCTGGCTGGCCGACAATTTCCTCGGACAGCGCCGCTCGGTGCTCTACGGCGGCGCGGTGATCATGCTCGGCCACATCCTGCTCGCGATGCAGGGCATGGCGCTGTTCTACACCGGCCTGGGCTGCATCGTGATCGGCACGGGCCTGCTCAAGCCGAACATCTCGGTGATCGTCGGCCAGCTCTACTCGCAGGAAGACGAACGCCGCGATTCGGGCTTCTCGATCTTCTACATGGGCATCAACATCGGCGCGTTCACCTCGCCGCTGGTGTGCGGCTGGCTCGCGCAGGACGAGAGCTTCCGCAACTGGCTGCTCGAGGTGGGGCTCGATCCGAAGCACTCGTGGCACTGGGGCTTCGGCGCCGCCGCGATCGGCATGGGTCTGGGGCTCGCGCAGTACCTGTGGACCGGCCGCCACCTCGGCGAAGCGGGTTTGCGCCCGGGCCGTCCGGCCACGCCCGAAGTCGCCGCCGCCGCGAAGCGCACGCTCGGCATCGGCCTCGGGCTCGCTGCGGCGCTGATCGCGGGCGTGATCGCCATTGCGATGCTCCGGCCTGACTCGCTGAACAAGGACAACATCAACACGGCCTACACCTGGACGCTGATCGCGATCGTCCTCGGGTTCTTCGTGCGGCTCTTCACGGCCGGCTCGTGGACCCGTTCGGAGTGGTCGCGCCTCGTTCTGATCACGGTGCTGTTCGTCGCCGCCTCGGTGTTCTGGGGCGTGTTCGAGCAAGCCGGTTCGACCTTGACTCTGTTCGCGGAGCAGAGCACCCAGAACGAGGTCTTCGGAACGACGTTCCCCTCCTCGTGGTGGCAGTCGGTCAACGCCGTGCTGATCATCGTGCTGGCGCCGTTCTTCTCGTGGCTGTGGGTCGCGCTCGGCCGCCACAACCCGTCCTACGCCGCGAAGTTCGGCATCGGGTTGGGCTTCGTCGGGTTGGGCTTCCTGTGGCTCGTCGGCGGCGCAAACGCCGCGGAGGACGGCAGCCGCGTCGGCATCCACTGGCTGCTCGGCGTCTATTTGCTGCACACCATCGGTGAGCTGTGCCTCAGCCCGGTGGGCCTGTCCGCGATGACCAAGCTCGCACCGGCGCGCGTCGTCAGCTTGATGATGGGCGTGTGGTTCCTCGCCGCCTCGGTCGGCAACTTCCTCGCGGGCTCCGTCGCGGGGTTCTACGAGTCCTTCGACACGCCGACGCTGCTCACCGCCGTCGCCACGGGCGCGCTGATCGTCTCCGCGATCATGTTCGCGCTCGTCGCGCCGATCCGGCGCATGATCGCGCAGGCCGAGGCCGAAGGCGGCGCGCCGACGACGAAGAGCGGCCACTAAGGTCTCCCAGCGAGCTCTCCCCCATGACCGAGAAAAGCCTCTACGCCGAGCACCTCGCCGAACGCCAACGCACCACGGAAGCGGCGTTGAAAGCGTGCGGATTCGATGCGCTCGTGATCTCGAGCGGCGACGCCTTCGCCTACTTCGCCGACGACCAGCACGCGCCGCTGCACGAGACGCCGCACTTCGCGCACTGGGTTCCGCTGCGCGGGCCGCACCATCTGCTGCTGATCCGCCCCGGCGAGAAGCCGCGGCTCGTGCGCTACGCGCCGGAGGATTACTGGTACGAGCAAGCGCCGCTCGGCGAGACCTTCTGGGCCGACGATTTCGATCTGCACGAAGTGGGTTCGCGCGAGCAGGCGTGGAAGCTCGTCGAGTCGAAGGGCCGCGTGGCGTACATCGGCGACGAGCCGGACGCTGCGCGGAGCGCGGGTATCCAGGACGCGGCGCTCAACCACGCCGAGCTCGTCGCGCGCCTCGACTGGGAGCGCAGCTTCAAGAGCGCCTACGAGGTCGGCTGCCTCGAAGAAGCCGAGAAAATCGCCTCCTGGGGCCATCGCGCGGCGCTCGCGGCCTTCGACAAGGGCGCGTCGGAGCTCGAGGTGCACCACGCGTTCCTGACGGCGTGCGGCTGCGTCGAAGCGGACCTTCCGTACCCGACGATCATCGCGCACGACGAGAAGGGCGCGACGCTGCACTACACCGGCAAGCGCTTGCAGCGCAACGGCCGCGTGCTGCTGATCGACGCCGGCGCGCGCTATCTGGGCTACTGCTCGGACATCACGCGCACCTGGACGCGCAAGGAGTGCGATCCGGTCTTCCGCGACCTCGTGAAGGGCGTCGACACACTGCAACTCGAGCTGTGCGAAAAGGTCGTGCCGGGCCTGCCCTACGCGGAGTTGCACCGCGCCGGGCACATCCTCATCGGGGACCTGCTGCAAGAACTCGGCGTGCTCAAGACGAGCGGCGAGCAGGCCTTCGAGATGGGGCTCACCAGCCCGTTCTTCCCGCACGGCCTCGGGCATTTCCTCGGCATCCAGGTGCACGACGTGTCGGGACGTCAAGCCGAACCGAAGGGCGGCGTCGCGCCGCCGCCGGAGCACTCGCCGTTCCTGCGCACGACGCGAACGATCGCCGAGCACCAGGTGTTCACGGTCGAGCCCGGCGTCTACTTCATCGACATGCTGCTGCGCGAGCACAGGGCCGGGCCGCACGCGGACTTGGTCGACTGGGCCTTGGTCGACAAGCTCAAGCCCTTCGGCGGCGTGCGCATCGAAGACAACGTGCTCGTGACGGCCGCCGGGCACGTCAACCTGACGCGACCTCACATCTGATCGCCGGGACTGGGGCGCTCGGCGACGAGCTTCACCTGCTTGCGCGCGAGCCACGCGCCGAGCGCGCCCCAGCCGAGCGACAGCGGAACGCCCACGAGCGCCGCGGTGGCGAGCGAAAACGCGTCGAAACTCCACGCGCCCGCCAAGTCGCCGCCGCGGAACGCAAACGTGTCGGTGAAGCTCTTCGCCTTGTACTTCTCCACGCGTTCCGTCGGCACGTAGAGCGCCTCGCGCGCGGGTCGCTGCGCCGCGTGACTCAAGCCGCGCCACGCGATCACGCACGCCGTGACGATCCCGAGCGCCGCAGCCTCGCGCGAATGCGCGGCGTACAACGCGCTGAAGCCAACGACGCCGATCAAGGGCAGAACGAGCAGCGCGCCTCCGACGCCGAGGCGGTGCATCAAGCGCCCGGTGACGAACAGTTGCACGATCAGGGTGAGCGACTGCGCCGCGTTCTCGGTCCAGGCGAAGTACTGCGTGCGCGCGGCCTTGTCGGTGAGCGCCGCCTCGACGACGTGGTTCTGCTGCAGCGTCAAGAATGTCTGCACAACTCCGAAGACGAGTGTGAACAGCGCGATGCCCTGCAAGTAAGGCCGGCTCATCACCAGTTTCAGGCCCTCGAGCGCGCCGCCGCCGAGCGGTTGGCGCTCCGACGCCGCGACTTCGGCGCGGCCCGAGCGCTGCGCCTGCGCCGACGCGAGTTGCACGGCGACCTCGAGCAGCAGTGCGGCCGGCAGGATCATCCAAATCGCGAGCCCGTGGCGCGCGACGAGCCCCGTGACCGCCGTGCCCGCCATCGCCCCCAGCGTTCCGCCGACCGCGACGAGCCCGAAAAGCCGCCGCGACTGGCCGGCGCCGAACAAGTCCGTCGCCAGCGCCCAGAAGAGCGAGACCAGGAATACGTTCGACACCGCGTGCACGACGTAGAACGCTCGGCCTACTTGGATGCCGAGCGCGCCTTCGCTGCGCAGCACGAGCGGCAAGAAGGCGAGCCACACGATCCCGACCGTTCGCCAAGTCCAGGCCATGAACGTGCGCCGGCCGACGCGCGAAGTGAAGGCCGCAAACGCAACGCTCGCGACCATCGTGCCCGCGAGCGTGATGGCCCACAGGTACTTCAGGTTGCGCGCACCGCCGCGAAGACCCATCTCGTCGCGGAGCGGCCGCAACAGGAAGATCGCGAACAGCAGGCAGAAGAACGCCGCGACGCCGAGCACCACCTGCGCGCGTTCCTCGCGGCGCACGGAGAGCAGTCGGTCGAGGAACGAGGCCGAGGGACTCTCTCGCGGGTCGGGGGCGCTCATCGTTGCGGCCTAGCATGCCGAGCGCGGCGCGCCGCCGCACCCGTGGACTGCGTTCGAAGGCCGTAGAACGAGCGCCAGGAGTCGGTCAAACGCCGCGCAGCGCGCGCCAGGTCTTCAGCGCATCGCTCGCCGCGCGGACATCGTGCGTGCGGATCCAATCGACTCCGGCTTGCGCGCACCACAGCTCCGCCGCGAGCGTCGCGGGGCCGCGTTCCTCCACCGCGCGGCCGAGCGGAGCGCCGAGGAACGACTTGCGCGACGGCGCGACGCACACGGGCCGCCCGAGCCGCGCCCGCAACTCGCCGATGCGGCGAAGGACTTCGAAGCTCGCCGCCGCGTCGCTCGAGAGGAACAGCCCGAGGCCCGGATCGACGGTCACGCGTTCGCGCGCGACTCCGTGGCGCTCGAGCTCCGCGAGCCGGCGCTCGAAGAACTCCGCGATGCGCGCGATCCAATCGCCTCCGTCGACGCGCTTTCGCTCGGCGCGCGCTTCGCGCGATGTCGAGTGCATGAGGATCAACTCGCACGAACTCGCCGCCGCGACCCGCACCGCGCGCTCGTCGCGCAGCGCCGTGACGTCGTTGAGGCACGTCGCCCCGAGGTCCAACGCGCGCTGCATCACTTCGGGCTCGAAGGTGTCGATCGAAACCTCGACGTTCACCGCCACGAGCTCTCGCAGCACCGGCTCGATCCGCCGCCACTCTTCGCCTGCGCCGACCAACTCGGCGTCGGGATGCGTCGACTGCGCGCCGAGGTCGAGCCGCGCCGCGCCGTGCTCGACCAACTCGAAAGCGCGCTTCATCGCCGCTTCCGGCGCGAGGAACCGCCCGCCATCCGAATACGAGTCTCTCGTCAGGTTCACGACGCCGAGCAGCCGCGGCGTCGCAGGATCGGGAAGTGCGCCCATCGAGGAACAAAGTCGCGCCTCGCCGACGACTTCGCAAGCGCACTCGAAGCGAGAAGGAGGCCTTCGGGACATTGACGCCCCACGCGAAGCCGTGAAGATGGAGCACTCCCCCGCCGCGCCGCTCGACGGCGCGCCGCGGCTCCCAACCCCCAAGGCCTCCGGCCTCGCTTCAGGATCGCCCCCCATGCGCCGACTTCTTTCGTCGCTCGCCACCGCGGCCGTTCTCGCGCTCTCCCCCGCACTCGCCGCGGCGCAACTGTGCTCCGGGCCCAACCAGATCTTCCTCAAGAACGACAACCTGCCCGATGTGCCGGGCACGGCGACCGTGAGCGTCATCCCCGGACTCTGCGAGGGCGAGGCGATGGGTTGCGTGCTCAACGTCGTCGGCCAGCAGTTCTCGAACGAAGTGCGCGTCAACTCGGTGTCGGGCGCGTACATCAACGTCGCGAACACCAACGGAATCGCCGCGATCGTGAACCTCAAGATCTACGACGGCATCACCTGGGTCGGAACGACACCGGTGCTCGGCCCCGAAGTGTTCGACTTCGAAACCGCGGCCGGCGCGAACATCCAGTTCAATTCGAGCGGCATCAACACCGTCGACCTGTCGAACTTCGACGTGCGCGTGAGCTCGGGCAAGCTGATCGTCGGCTGGTTCATGGAGCTCAACACCGCGCCCGGCTCGTGCTCGTCGGGTTACCAGACGAACTTCGCCACCGACAACATCCAGAACGCGTGCGCGGGTTCGTGCTCGCCCGTGCAGAAGAACCTGATCTTCATCCAGGGCCAGGGCTGGCGCGATCCGATGACGGCGACGGTGAGCGGCTTCCCGTTGTGCTCGTGCTTCTACGCGGGCAACTGGATCATCCGCGCCTGCGTCGAGCCTGTCGGTTTCCCGCGCACGTACTGCACGGGCAAGCTCAACTCGGCGAACTGCGTGCCCGCGATGGGTTGGACGGGCGTGCCGACGCTGACGAGCGGAGCGGACGACTTCCACATCCGCGCCACGAACGTGATCAACAACCGCTCGGGCCTGTTCTTCTGGGGCACGGCGCCGAACGCCGGACCGTTCCTCGGCGGCACGCTTTGCGTGGCTCAGCCGGTCGTGCGCACGGGCGTGCAGAACTCCGGCGGCAGCCCGACGGGCGTCAACTGCAACACGGGCGCGTACGACTACCACTTCACGCAGGCCTATGCGGCCCAGACGGGCATCCAGCTCGGAACGGACTACTACGGCCAGTACTGGATGCGCGATCCGCAGAACCTCGACGGCACCGGCGCCGCGCTGTCGAACGGGATCCACTTCCGCTTCGCGCAGTAGCGCCGCAGCAGGGCGGCCGAAGCGTCGGGCGCCGTCCTCGGGGCCGCATCTCGCACGGGATGCGGCCCCGAGGTCGCTGGATGGGCGCCCAAAAGCGCGCCGCGGTTGACAGGACGGGCGCGAAGCGCGCCAATGCGAGCGGTCCAAGCCAGGAGGACACGTCCATGAAAACCCAGCTCTTCGCCTTGTGTGTCGTCGCCGGCGCCGCGTTCGCCGCAGCGCCGGGTCGAACGGAAGACTCGCTCTCGTTCGCACCGAAGGCGGGCCTCGAGCTCCGCAAGGAGTTCGTGGAGAACTCCCAGTGGCGCCTGACCGAGTTCGAGACGTTCGTGGACGGCTCGCCCGTCGCCGGCCCCATCCCGACCATGGACGGCGAAGCGACGCGCAAACTCATCGTGCTCGACCGCTACGCCGAACTCATCGGCGGCCGGCCCAAGACGCTCGCGCGCACGTTCGAAGAGCTGGCGGGAGAGCACGCCTTCGACTTCGACGTGCAAGGGCTCAGCGATTCGATCCAGCTCCGGCTCTCGAGCCCGCTCGTCTCGACCAAGGTCGAGTTCACGCGTGCGGAGGACGGCGAAGCGAGCAAGGCGGCCTTCGCCGGCGAGGGCGGCGACGCGGCGTTGCTCGCAGGCCTCGTCGAGGACCTCGACCTGCGCGCGTTCCTCCCCGACGAGGACATGGGCGTGGAGGACAACTGGGAGATCGAGTCCGAGCGCCTCGCGCGCGTGCTCGCGCCCGGCGGAGCGCTGCACCTCCAGCCCGACGCGGGCGGCGTTCCGGCAAGCGACGCGCTCGACCCGCTCGAGATCGTGAGCGCCGCGCTGTTCGCGCTGTCGGAGAGCGCCGCCGAGCCCGAAGGCGAAGTCACGGTGGAATGGACCGAGACCCAGCAGATCGACGGCCGCAGCGTCGCCGTGCTCGAAATCGACTGGGATTCGCGCTCCAAGGGCGTGCTGGCGGAGCGCGCGGCCGAGATGCTCGCGGCGGCGGGCGCGACCACCGAGCGCACCGACGTCGTCGCGAACGTGCTTCTGACCTGCGAGGGCGAAGGCAAGTTGCTGTGGGATCTCGCGGCGCACCACGCGCACTCCTTCGAGCTCGATCTGCGCACGAGCTTCGACTCGGAGATCGGGTGGTCGCAGAGCGGCCAGCGCGCGGGCTACAAGTTCAAGCTCACCGGCGAGTCGAAGCTGCGCGCGAGCTTCACGAAGCCCTGAGACGAACGACGGTTCGGGCCGCGCCTTGATCCACGAAACACCTTCGAGTTCCGCTGCGTCGGCGCCGCGCGTCTGGCCGGGATTGCCGTTCACCTCTCCGTGGCTCCTCGCGCCGATGGAAGGCGTCACCGAGCCGTGCTTCCGCGACCTGGTGCTCGAGCGCAATCCGCCGCAGTCGCTCGGCGGCGCCTTCACCGAGTTCGTGCGCGTGAGCGAGGTTCCGATCCCGAAGCGCATCCTGCGCAAGCACCTCGGGCCGCGGAGGTTCGACGCGCCCGTCGGCGTGCAGTTGATGGGCGCGGACCTCGAGAAGCTCGCGCAAACGGCGGCGCGCGCGGTCGAGTGCGGCGCGCCGATCGTCGATCTCAACTTCGGCTGCCCCGCGAAGGGCGCGATCGCCGGTTGCGCGGGCTCGGCGATGCTGCGCGAGCCCGCGAGCGTCGAACGCGCCGTGCGCACCGTCGTCCAGGCCTGCGGCTCGACGCCCGTGAGCGCGAAGATCCGCGCGGGCTTCGACCACGCGCGCGATGTCGAAGTGCTCGCGCGCGCGGCGGAGAACGGCGGCGCCGCCATGCTCACGGTGCACTGTCGGACGCGCGCCGAGGCGTACTGCGAGAACGTCGACTGGTCGCGCATCGAACGCGCCGTGGCGAGCGTGCGCATCCCGGTGTGCGGGAACGGCTCGGTGAAGTGCTTCGACGACCTCGAGCGCTTGCGCCGGGAAACCGGCTGTGCGTTCTCGATGGTCGGCCGCGGCGCGCTCGCCGATCCGTGGATCTTCAGCGGCGTCGCCGTGACGCTCGAAGCGGCCGCGAACTTCCTGCTCGAGTACGCCGCGACGATGAGCGAGCGCCACCAGCTTCCGGCGGGCGGCTTCGGCGCGCGCCTCAAGCAGCTCCTGCGCTACTGGACCGCCGGCGGGCTCGTCACCGACGAAGCGAACCGCAAGGAATGGCTCGCCGAGCCCTCGGGCGACGTGCTGCTCGCGCGCTTGCGAGCTTGCGCGACGCCGCTCGCCAGCGCCGCCGACGCGCGAGCCTGACCGCGCCGCCGTCGCGAGCAGGCGAACGCGAGCGCGCGCCGCAGCTCACGAACGCAGGCTGGCGATCAGGCGCGAGATCAGCGAGCCGCTGCGACGCGACGCGAAGTACGCGCACTTGCCGTCGGCGTTCAACTTCTCGTGGTTGCCCGGGATTTCCTGGGCGGCGAGCACCGGATCGCTCTGCTTCTGCTCCATCAACTCGGGGTGGTAGCAGCCGGTGCGGCGCTTCCAGACCGTGTCTCCGGGCAGTTCGCGAAAGTGCTGGCAATCCTTGCAGTCGACCATGGCGCGTGGGAATCGGCGCCGTGGGTGGCGTCGACAAGTGGCAGCGCACTTTCCCTCGCGCCGAGCGCGCGCGCAAGCCTTGTTTCTGGCGGGGCCGCGAACGGATCGGCGCTTTCGCGCGCCTATACTCCGCGGCATGAGGCTTCCCCGCCGCCAACCGCCGCTTTTCCGCGCGTGACGCCAGCGCCCAACCACGCGGTCCGGCTGGCGCGCCAGGACGTGCTCGCGTTCACGCTCTGCGCGCTATTCGTGGGCTTCTTCGTGGCGGCCGAAGTGCTGGGCGGGAAGCTCTTCCGCTTCCAGTTGTTCGGCGTCGGCCCGGCGAGCCTGGGCCTCGGCGACGGCGCGGAGTTCGTCGCGACCGCCGGCATCCTCGCCTTCCCGCTCACGTTCGTGATGACCGACATCGTGAACGAGTACTTCGGGAAGCCGATGGTGCGCCTGTTCACGTGGATCGCCATCGGCGTCAACCTGCTGCTGCAGCCGGTGGTCCGCGCGGCGATCGCCGTGCCCGCCATCAGCTTCACGCCGGGGGTCTCGAGCGAACAGATGCAGGAGGCGTACCGCATCGCGCTCGGCCAGACGAGCGCCATCGTGGTCGCGAGCCTCGTGGCCTTCGCGGTCGGGCAGTGGCTCGACGTGCGTGTGTTCACGTGGTTGCGGCGCCTCACCGGCGGAAAGATGCTCTGGCTGCGCGCGCAGGGCAGCACGGTGGTGAGCCAGTTGATCGACACGCTCGCCGTGATCTTCCTCGCCTTCGTGGTGCTCCCACTCGCGACGGGCGGCGCGCCTTGGAGCGTCGGGCAAGCCCTCGAAGTGTCGCTCACGAACTACGTCTACAAGTTCCTCATCGCGGTCGCGAGCACTCCGTCGCTGTACGTCGTGCACATGCTCGTCGATGCCTACGTCGGAAAGGACGTCGCAGCGGAGCTCACGCGCGTGGCCCACCCCGGCGACGACGCTTGAAGCGCGGCGGGCCCTTTCGCAGCGGGCCCTTCTTCGGCGGGAGCTTCTTCGACGGACTCGCTCCAGGCGCGTCCTCTCCAGCCGATGGCGCGCCCGGCTCTTCCTCGGCGCCGTAACCGGGCTTGTTCGCGTCGAAGTCCGGCGTCGGCATCGCCGCCCCACGCCGCGCGACCTCCTCGTCGTCGAGTTCGAGACGCACGCCGACCGCGCGGTAGATCGCGAGCCCCTTCGAGCGCGCGACGATCTCGCGCAACGTGCGCCCGTCGGGTGCGTCGGGCCACGGCCCCTCGACGACGCGCCACTCGAACAACGCGGGGGCGACCTCGCACGCGTAACTCCAGTACGCGGGGTTGTCCGTTTGAAACACGAACAGCCCTCCAGGCGCGAGCGCGCGGTGGATTGCCGCGAGCGTTTGCGGTGTCAATTGCCGGCGATCGCGCTTCGAGCGGTCGTAGTAGGGTTGCGGGTGGTAGAGATGCGCCTCGTGGATCGACCCCCTCGGACAACGCTGAGCGATGAACTCGTTCGCATCGCCCCAGGCGAACTTGAGGTTCGTGAGGCCGCGCTGTCCGGCGCGCAAGCTTCCGAGCCGCAGCGCCGGCGGAACCAGCTCGACGCCGAAGTGATCGTGATCGCGGCGCGCGAGCGCGGAACCGACGAGGTAGCGTCCGTTGCCGCAGCCGAGGTCCACGACGCGCGGAGCTTCGCGTCCGAAGGTCGCCAGCCAGTCGAACGGCCGCACCTCGCGCCCGAGGCCGACGCGCGTCCGACTCCACTGCTCGCGCGGAAGCACCACCCCCGGAAAGGGCGGTCCAGACGGCGCGCCGCGACGAAATTTCCGCATCCGCGCAGCGTAGCCGGTCGCTTCCCGTGCGTCGCGTCGCGCTCGATGGCGGCGATTGCGGGTCGAGGCGAGGAAACACGACGCGCGTGGCCCAGATACGGCACGACCTCTAGAATCGACCCTCACGCGCTGCAGTTCTCGCCAGATTGGCGCAACTTTCCGGCTGGCTTGCGACCCTAACGTGCCGAACCAACACGAAGAGCGCCATCCCGACCTCCTGCTGGTGCGCGCCGCCCTCGCCGGCGACGCGCGTGCCGGGGAGCAGTTGGCCCAGCGCCTGGGGTGCGTCCCGCACATCCTGCACGCGAAGAACGCGCAGGTCGGCGGGCCCTTCGGCGCGGACGAGCTGCGGGACCTGACGCAAGACACGTTGGAGATCGTCTGGCGCAAGCTCGGCTCCTACGAGGGGCGAAGCTCGCTCGAGACGTGGGTCTACGCCTACTGCCAACACCAGTTGATGAATGCTGTTCGAACCAAGCGTCGCCGCCAGGCGCCGTTCCGCCAAGTCGACGTCGAGGTGCTGCTCGACCCGCGCGCGAGCGATCTCGAGCGCGAGCACGACTTCGAGGAACTGCGCCGCGGCCTCGACGCCCTGGACCCGCGCCAGGCGGAGGTCATCCGCCTCAAGCACTTCGACCAGCTCACGCTCGAGCAGATCGCCGCGCAGCTCGACATACCGGTGAACACGGTGAAGACCCACTACTACCGAGGACTGTCGAAGCTCCGAGAACGGCTGGAAGAACGATTGAGGGAGGAATACGCGTGATACGTCCCGATTCCGACGAAGCACCGCACGGCGGGAGTGACGAAGGCTCGCCGCGCGCGCGCCGTTCGAACGCGCGCGCGCCGCGGTTCAGCGAGCACGATCGTGCGCACACCGCAGCGCTTCACGCGCTGCTGGCCAGCGCCGAGCGCCCCGGCGATCGCGAGCTGGACGCCCAAGAACGCGAGTCGCAGCGCGAGTCGCAGCGCGTGGTGGAGAGCTGCCCCGAGTGCAGCGACGAGTTCGCGCGCCTGCTCGAGCTGCAGCAACGCCTCGACGACGCCGGTCGCTCGCGCGCCGCGGTGCTCGAAGCGGCCCGCCGCTCGCAGCTCGCGGGCCTGCAACCTGCCGGCGCCGAGCTCGTCGCGCCCTTCGTGCGCGCCCAGCTCCAGCAGCGCCGCCGCCCGGTGCGCCTGCGCCTGGTGGGCCCGCTCATCGCAACCGCCGCGGCGGCGCTCGTGCTCGTGGGCTGGTGGATGCGCTCGTGGCTCGAGCGCGCCGAAAGCAGCTCCCGCGGCGTCGTGCTCGGCGATCGCAGCTCGAGCAGCTTGAAGCCCAACGGACCCGTCGA
>CALFYL010000047.1 GCA_937952135.1 uncultured Planctomycetia bacterium | reverse complement strand
CGAGCATGTAGAGGAAGTGGCCGATCTGCTGGCGGTACTGGTACTGGAAGCAGGGGCCGGTGCTCGGCAGCGACGGGCGGTCAGGGCCCTCGAAGAACGAGTTCTGGAAGCGCGCCAGGATGCCCGTCGGCGGCACGGTCAACGTGCGCTTCGAGATGCCGGGCACCAGCAGGTTGTCGAGCCCGAGACCGCCGTTGGCGATCGGGGTGACCGTGAAGATCGACGTCGGCTCCTGGCCGCCGATGAAGGGCTGCAAGCACAGCGGCGGGAAGATCAGGGGCGGCGGGTTCGGGTGCGGTGCGAACGACACCGGGTTCGCGCCACCGGGAACCTGCGAGGCGATCTGCTGCTGCGGCAACGGCGGGCCGAGCGTTTGCCCCGTTTGGAAGGCGGTGAGAATGACCTTCTTGCCGTTCACCGCGCAGAAGTTGCCGCCACCGAAGCGGCAACCCGTCGCGTCGCGTCCGTTGTGGAACACGAGGTCGAGCGACTGCCCCACCGCCATCTCACCGACGGAGGTGATGATCGGCGGACGCACGAGCAGGTCGTTCAGCGAGCTGTCGCGGGTCAGCGTGAACACGCCGGACGAACCGCCGTCGACCGTGCAGCTGCCGGGGAACAGCGGCGGGAACGCCGTGGGCCCGTACTGGATCAGGTTGGGGTTGTTCGGGAAGTTCGACCAGCCCTTCGGGAAGGTCTGGGGGAGACTGAAGATGAAGCGCGGGTCGCCGGTGCTCTGGCCGAAGCCGTTGAGGTCGACCACCGAGAGGCCGGGCGTGGCGCCCGTGCGCGCGACGTAGATGACGTCGGGGCAAACCGGCGCGTTGACCAGACCCGGGCCTTCGCCGGTGACGAACATCGTCGAAGCGGCGCGTGCGTTCTGGTTGGCGGCGAGGTCGCGCACCTGGAGCGCGACGACGTCGACGTTCACCGTGTTGAAGGTGCCGCAGTCCTGAGTCGCCGGGCCGTTGCCCGGGAACGCGAAGACCGGCGTGAGTTCCCACTCCGACAGGTCGTAGGCGCTGCGCGGCGTGACCGTGAAGGGCACTTGGGTCTGCTGCGCGGGCGGGCCGAACTTGAGCGTCACGGCCGAGCTCACGATCGGCGTGATCACGTTGTCGAAGGAACCCAGGAACGACGGCTGCAGCGGTTCGGTGAACTTGAGCGTGACCGTGGTCTGCGGATCGACGTCCGTGTCGCCGAAGGCCGGGATGCTGTCGGGGATCGCGTTCGGCGGCGGCGTCGTGACGATCTCCGGGGTGATGAGGTCGACGCCGACGGTCGCGCTCGCCACCACCTGGCGCATGAGCGGACGGCCGTTGCGCGCGTTGAGCGCGGTGGTCGCGCGCAGGCGGATCTGGCGGTTCGTCGGGAAGCTCTCGTGCGTGCTCAGGTCGCCGTCGGCGTCGACGACGAACACGAACACGCTGTCCTGGACCAGCTTGTTCGCGCCGGGGAACGCCGTGGCGCTCTCCGTGCCCGGGAAGCCCAGGCCGTCCGGGATGCCGAAGCCGCTCGAGCCCGAGACGTCGTTGTCGACGGCCGTCGGAACCGGCTTGCCGGTCGAGTCGAGTTGCACCCACTGCTGGAGCGGGAGCGTGCCCTCCGAGCCCGCATTGCCGGCGTAGGTCTTGCCGCCCACGAACGCGCGGCCGACCACCGGAACGGACTGGCCGTTCGAGGGGTCGATGGCGAGCACCGTGATCGGCCCGATCAGGCCCGAGTTCGCCTGCCCCGCGGGCGAGGGATCGAGCACCGAGTTGATCGCGAGCGGCTGCGTGAACTCGGCGTAGATGAAGTGGTTGCCAGCGTCGCCGTTGGGCAGCGTCAGCGTGGTCGGCCACTCGGTCACCGGCAGAATCGGGTTCTGCGGGTTGACGTTGTTGTACAGGTCGTCCAGCGTGCGGATCGCGAGCAGTTCCGAAGTCGGCACGCCGCTCGCGTCCGCCCTGAACGTCAGGTGCGGAAGCATCAGGCCGAAGCCGTTCGAAACTTCGATCAGATCCAGTTGCGACGCTGCGCCCGCGCCCGCCTCGCCGCCGCCGCAGCCGGCGACGAACAGGGCCGCTGCCGCGATGGGAGCGGTGAGCGCAGGGACACGAGAGGCGGGCCGGTGGGCGCCAGGCCGTTGTTGCGAAGGCCGTTGATTCATGAGCTCGATCAGCAGGTTCGAAGTTGCGGTGGAATGGCCGGCTACGTGGGCTTGGGCGGCGGGGGCTCCGCGGAAGCCGACGGTTGGCCGAAGGCTCTCACGTGCTGTCGGAAGCTCCCGAGCGTGCGCGACGCCCGCGGAGCGACCCGACCGAGCCGTGGTGAGTTCGGCCTCAAATCCATGCGCCGCGGCGCACACCGGTGAACGGCGGCCCCGCGACCCCGAGATGGGGCGAGGAGTGTAGTGTGCCGTCCCAAGTGTGGCGCATGCAAAAACAGGCGGGGCGCATGCAAAAAAAAGAGCAGCTCGGGAGCGCAGAATCCGCCTTCGCGCGGTCGCCCGACCCGCTTCCGTGCCCGCTGTGAGCCGGGGGTCCGAAGTCGGATCCGAGCTCGTGTCCGAGGCGACGGACCGTGAGCGCGGCCCCGAGGAAGGACCCTTCGAAGAACCCCGAGTGCCTGGGCCCACCGGAGGAGACCGACGAGGCGTCCCGACAGGTCACACCGGGGGTCGAACTCGCCGACAGGGGAAGAAAAGCGGGTCGAGGCCCGGCAGCGGCGGCCTGCGATCCGACCCTCGCTGCACAAGGGCCGTGCCGCCTCCTCCCCCCTGGCCGCAGGGGCGGCCTCGCACCCTCGGCCAGCGGACACAAGACGCGACGCAGTCCTAGCTTACGTGCGTCGGGCCAGGCTGAAACAGAGTCGCTGCGGCGCGTCGGGGGTCGCCGCGGCGCCGCCCGGCGGCCGCCCGGTTGTGCGGTGGCTCCGCAGAACACTGTGCGATCTCGCGCATCCCCGCTCGCGGAGCGGAACTCGGCCCCGAGCTTCGGACCCGACGTGCGCCTCGCTCCGCGTCGTGCGCTGCCACCGGTTCCGCGGCGCTCGAACGCGGCGACGTGTGGCGCCGCGGCGCGGGCGAGCGCGAGAGGCGGCCGCGCGAGTCGTTCGCACGGCGCGCGAGGTCTCTGCTCCCTCGAAGCCCCGGCGCCAACGGCTATGCTGCGACCCGCGCCATGGATCCCGAAGTCGAAGACCGCGAACGACCGGCGTCGGTCTTCCACGCCGAGCGGCTGCAGGCGGCGCTCTCGGGACTCGTGGCCGCGCGCGGCGAGAGCCGCGAGTCCGAGTTCGAGAACTCGCTGCGCCCGCGCTCCTTCGAGGAATTCATCGGCCAGCGCCAGCCGGTCGAGAACCTGCGCGTCGCCATCCGTGCAGCTCGCGCCCGGGACGAGTGCCCCGACCACGTGCTGCTCTCGGGGCCGCCGGGCCTCGGCAAGACCTCCCTCGCGCGCCTCATCGCGCAGGAGTGCGGAACCGCCTTGCACTCCACCACGGGCCCCGCGCTCGAACGGGCGCGCGACCTGGTCGGCATCCTGACGAAGCTCAAGCGCGGCGACGTGCTGTTCATCGACGAGATCCACCGCACGCCGGTGACGGTCGAGGAGTACCTCTACTCGGCGATGGAGGACTTCTCGGTCGAGCTCACGCTCGATCAGGGCCCCGACGCCCGGGTTCTGCCGCTCAAGCTCGAGCGCTTCGTGCTCGTCGGCGCCACGACCCGCGAGGGCTTGCTGTCCGCGCCGTTCCGCGGCCGCTTCGGCTTGCTCGAACGCCTCACGCCCTATCCCGACGAGGATCTCGTGAGCATCTCCCTTCGCTCCGCGCGCCTGCTCGGCGTCGGACTCGACGAAGGCGCCGCGCGAGCTCTCGCCGCGCGCAGCCGCGGAACTCCGCGCGTCGTGAACCGCTTCGTGCGCCGCGCGCGAGATCTCGCGCAGATCGGCGGCGCGCAACACATCGCCCTCGACGTCGCGCTCGAGGCGTTGCGCCGCATCGGCGTCGACGAATTCGGGCTCGAGGAGCTCGACCGGCGCATCCTCGCGTGCCTCGCGCGCTCGGGCTCGCGTCCGATCGGGCTCAAGACCGTCGCGGCGGCGGTCGGCGAAGCGGAAGACACGATCGAGGACGTGTTCGAGCCGCATCTGTTGCGCTGCGGCTTCATCGAGCGCACGAGCCGCGGCCGCGTGATCACACGCGCGGGCTGCGCCGCCATCGGCGTCGAGCCGCGCGACGGCGACGGCGAGGCCTCGGGACTGTTCGGATGAGCGTGCACGCGACCTCGCGCACCGCCACCGCCGTCGTCTTCGCTCTCGCGCCGCTGCTCGCGCCCGCGGCGAGTTGCCACGCGCCTCGATCGACGCCTTCCGACCGCGCAGCGGGTCCGCGCCTGGCGCGTTCGGTGCAGGAGGCTGCGAGCGGCGAAGGTGCGGGCGCGGAACTCGCGAACGAGCCGAAAAACGCGGCGAAACCGGTCGCAGCGACGGCGCCGCGCCGGCGCGCGAGCGGGCCGGTGAGCGTGCGACTGTCGAGCCTCGAGGCCTTGCCGCGGCTCGAGCTCGTCGACGGCGACGGCACGCGGCACATCGCGACGCGCGCCGCATCGAAGGTGCGCACAGCGAGTGGCGAGCACGCCCAGCTCGAGCTGAAGGCGGCGCCGGGCCGGCCGATCGAGGTCGGTGCTCTGCGCTTCTCCGGCGCCGTGCGCGTGCAAGTCGGACGCGACGGACAGTGGGAGATCTTCAACGAACTCGATCTCGAGCCCTACGTCGCGTGCGTGGTCGCGAGGGAGCTCGGCTTCGGCGACCTTCCGGCGCAAGCCTGGCGCGCGCAAGCCATCGCGGCGCGCAGCTACGCCGTCGCGAACCTCGAGCAGCGCTCCGCCGCGCGCCCCGATCCGTACCTCTTCGACGGCGTGCGCGACCAGGCCTACGCCGGACTGCCGCTGCCGCGCAACGCGCGCGAACGCGAGTCGCTGGAGCGCTTGATGGCGGCCGTGGCGAGCACTCGCGGGTCGATCCTGCTCGAGGAGGGAGCGTGCGTCGACGCGCGCTACAGCGCTTCGTGCGGCGGCGCGACCGCCGACGGCCGCGCGGTGTTTCCCGAATTGCGCTCCACGTGCCTCGCGTCGGTCGCGTGTGCGCCGTGCGCCGCGAGCGCCGACTCGCGTTGGAGCTGGACCGCGCCAACCGAAGCGCTCGAAAAGCTCGCGCGAGAGCGCGGACTCGGCGCCCGCGTCGTGCGCCTCGAGGTGTTGCGGCGCGACAGCTCGGGCCGCTGGCTGGAGGTCGAACTCGTCGGCGACGCGCGCTCCCAAAGGTTGCGCTTCGAAGAACTGCGCCGCGAACTCGGCCGCGAGAAGCTGCGCAGCGCGCGCATCCTCGACACGTGGCCTGGGCTCGGCGAGCACCTGAGCGGCGGCCTGTTGTTCCGCGGCGCCGGCCGCGGACACGGCGCCGGGCTGTGCCAGCTCGGCGCGCTCGAATTCGCGCGCCGCGGCTGGAGCGCCGAGCGGATCCTGCAGCACTACTACCCCGGTTCCGGTATCGAGGATCGCCGCTGATGCAGCGCGAAGGCTTCGCTTTCGAGCTCGAGGCGACGGCGCGCGACAGCCGCGCGCGGGCCGGCTCGTTCCGCACGCCCCACGGCGTCGTGCGAACGCCCGCGTTCATGCCCGTCGGCACCCGCGCGACGGTCAAGGGCGTCGACTCGCGCACGCTGCGCGAGCTCGGCTCGCAGATGGTGCTCGCGAACACCTACCACCTGCACCTGCGGCCGGGCGAACAGTTGATCGCCGAGCTCGGCGGCCTGCACGCCTTCATGCGCTGGGACGGTCCGATCCTCACGGACTCGGGCGGCTACCAGGTGTTCAGCCTCTCGGACCTGCGCGAGATCGACGACGACGGTGCGACGTTTCGCTCGGTGGTCGACGGCGCGCTCGTGCGCTTCACGCCCGAACGCGTGGTCGAGATCGAAGCGGCGCTCGGCGCCGACGTCGCCATGGCCTTCGACCATTGCCCGTCGAAGCCCGACGCGCGCGACGAGGTCGAGCTCGCGACGACCCGCACGCACGCCTGGCTCGAGCGCTGCGTGCGACGCCACCGCGAACTCGGCGGCGAAGCGCGCGGACAAGCGCTGTTCGGCATCGTGCAAGGCGGCGCGTTCGACGACCTGCGCCAGCGCTCGGTCGAAGCGGTTTGTTCGCACGACCTCGTCGGCTACGCCATCGGCGGAGTCAGCGTCGGCGAGACGCGCGAGCAGATGATCGTGGCCGTCGACGCCGCCGCGGAACGCCTGCCCGCGGATCGACCGCGCTACCTGATGGGCGTCGGGACGCCGCGCGATTTCTTCGACGCGATCGAGCGCGGCGTCGATCTGTTCGACTGCGTGACGCCGACTCGCCACGGCCGCACGCACCAGGCCTTCACGCGGGCCGGGACGCTCAACCTGCGCAACGCGAAGTTCGCGCGCGATCCCGCGCCGCTCGACGAGCGCTGCGACTGCCCGGCGTGCGTGCACGGCTACAGCCGCGCGTACCTGCGCCACTTGTGCAAGTCGGGCGAGATGCTCGGCGCGATGCTGCTCACCCAGCACAACATCCGCTCCTTCCACCGGCTGATGGAAGAGACGCGCGCGGCGGTATTCGCTGGCTCGCTCGCGGCCGTGCGCGCGAGTTGGTTGAGCGCGGCCGAAGCTACGGCCTGAGAGCCTCGGCCTCGGCAGCTGCGCTCTCCTCGCGCACCTTCGTCAACGGCGCTGGTAGTCCGGACACTTGAAGGCGTTCGGGCGCTCCGGGCGCTTGCACGCCGCGCCGTAGTCCCACTTGCATGAATCGCACAGGGGTTTGGTCGGTCCGAGTGCGAACAGGCGTCGGAAGAAATCGCGCAGCATCAGCGGCAAGTTCACGGCATCCGCTCCTCGGTCGACAGCCAGGCCTGGACGCTCACGCGTCGAACGCGTCGCCTGCGGACCCAGCCGGCGCGGGTGTCGTCCCGCGGCCGGTTGGGAACTACTTCGTGCGACGCGCGGAGATGACTTCGAGCCGCGAAACGTCGAGCTCGCGCGGACGCGAGAGCGCCGCGGTCGGCCCGACGATCGCGCCGCGCAGCTCGCGGCCGCTGACGCCGATCTCGACGTCGAGGAAGTCCTCGAGGCGCAGGCGGCCCGAGGTGCAGACGAGTTCGGCGCTCGAGGCGCCGCCGAAGCGCAGCAAGTAGATCGGCTGCTGCTCGCCCTTCACGACCACGCGCTCGACCCAGCCGCGCGCATCGAAGCGGCCGTCGAACACGCCGCGGCGCTCGGCGGCGCGCAGCGCTTCCTCGCGGCGACGAAGCGCGTCCGCCTGCGCCGCCTCGTGCTGCTTCAACTCGACCGTCAAGCGCCAGGCCTCTTCGTAGGTCGAGCAGAGCTTGACCCGTTGCTTCGCAAGGTCCGCCGAGGGACCGTTGCCGGCGAGCGCGGCGGCCTTCTCGAACGCGGCGCGCGCCGCGCCGTAGTCGGGAGTTCCGCCGGCCTGGTCCGCGGAGCGCGCCGCCGAGAGCAGGCGCTCGCCTTCTTCGATGGCGGCGCGGAGGCCCTGGCCGTCGGAACCGTTCGCACTCGTCGTCGCGCTCGCGTCGACCAGCGGAGCGGAGCTGAGCGGACGCGCCGATGCCACGGCCTCGGCCCACAACTTCGCTCCGTCGACACCCGCTTCGAGCGGCGCGGTCTCGCTGCTCTTCACCCACGCGCGGGCGCGCGGCGGCGACCACACGTTGACCCAGTCCTCGGCCATCGGCTTCGACAGGTCGCGACGGCCGATGAGGCGCAGCTTCTCGCCACGGCCCAGACGCTGACGCAGCGGCAAGCTGTCGGACGAGCTCGACGGCTGAGGGCGCATCAGCACGCCTTCGCCGGTGACCTGGAGCACGCCGCCTTCGCTGGCCGGCGCGAGGTACTCGCCGAACACCCAGACCGAGAAGCCGCTCGGCGCCTCGACTTCGAGCCAGTCGGTGCGCTCGCTGTAGACCGCGAGCACTTCACCGGCTTTCGCCTCGAGCACGACGAGCCCTTGCGCGTCGTAGATGTTGCGGACCTTCGCGCCGTTCGCACCGACGCGCACGTAGCGGAGGAACTTGCTCGCATCGACGGCGGGGCGCGCCGGAGCGGTCGGGTTCGCAGCGTTCGTGGGCGGAGTGGTCGGCGCCTGTGAACCCTGCGCGGGTGAATTCGGCGACGGGATCGCGCCGGATTGCGCGAGCAACGTCGACGAAGCCAAGCCCACTGCGCCCAGCGCGGCGAGCAGCGAGAGGTTGAACGGGCGGGCGAAGAGGGCGCGGCGGAAACCGCGGTCCGACGGGCGATCCGTGGGAGAGTTCTTCATCGTGGCGACGCTGCTATCGGGCTGGGCGCTTCGAAGATCCCGCGCGCGGCGCGGACCGAGCGACCGGGCCGCGCGTCCGAAAGGGATGCCGCACCGCCGAGAGCTCCGTTCACCGCCGCTGGCGTCGAACGGAGCGACCTCGACACGAGGTGACCCGACGGCGCCGCGAAATCTCCATCGCTCGGTCGGCTCAGGCGTCCGCGACGCCTTCGGCGGAAGTACGCGCCCCCCGGCCGCGCCGCACCGTTGCGATAGGCGGAGAGTAGCGCCGCTCGCTCCGGCAATCCACAAGCTGTCGCGCCACAAGTCGAGCACGCCACAAAATCCTGTGGTCGCATTTGGGGCGGAGCTCGCCTCCGGGGCCGCCCTCGGGTGCGCCTCGGGGCGCGGGTTGGGGCGTTCCGCGCGGTTCGGTGCACCTGCAAGTCGCGTCGCCGAGCTCGAGGGGCGGGCGCGCGAGGCGACGGCTGGACACCGGACCGCGATTCAGGTCACACTGGCGAATTCCCTATGCGGATCTACCTGCGAGCGAAGCTCCACAAGGCGACCGTCACCGAGGCCCGTCTGGATTACGTGGGGTCGGTCACCATCGACCGCGACCTCATGGACGCCGCCGACATCGCGCCCTTCGAGCGCGTGATGATCGTCGACAACACCAACGGCGCGCGGCTGGAGACCTACGCCATCAGCGGCCCGCGCGGCTCCGGCGCGATCTGCATCAACGGCGCAGCGGCCCACCTGGTCCGGCCAGGGGACGAAGTCATCATCATGAGCTTCGAGTGGACCGACACGCCGCGCCCGCCCGTGATCCTGCTGCTCGACGAAGCGAACCGCATCGCGCGACGCCTCGACGATCCCGAGCACCAGGAACCGGCGCCGCAGAGCGCGCTGTACGAGTGACCAGCGAGCTGACGCGCGGATCGCCGAGTCGAGTGGCGAGCCGATCTCCGAGCGTGTCGCGCGGCTAGCGTGTGCTCCGGCGCGCTCGACCGGCGTCGACGACGTGAGCCGAACGCCGGGGAACGAGCGCGGATTCAGTCGCGCGGCAGGGTTTCGAGCGCGGCCCGAAGGCAGGCGAGTTCGACTTCGCGGAGCGAGCGCGACGACGCCCGCGCGAGCGCCGCCAAATCGTCGTACTCGAAGTACAGGTCGCGCGCGGTCGGGCCGTCGTCAGGGTTCGCGCGCGGCCGCAAACGACGCTGGCCTCGCACGGCGAGACCTTCGAACTCGAGCGTGAAGTCGCGCCGCTCGCACTCGGTGCGCTCGCGAAGCGACCAGCGCACACCCAGCGTCGTCGAATGCTCGAACAAGCAGTCTTCGAGCGCTTCTCGTTGCTCCTCGCGACAGAGCGCGGTGACGAGCACGCCTGGGCGGTCCTTCTTCATCGACAGCGGCGCCGTCCAGACTTCGAGCGCGCCTCGCGCACGCATTTCGCCGACGAGGAAACCGATCGCCTCTCCGCCGAGGTCGTCGAGGTTGCACTCGATCTCGACGACCCGCGACGGGCGCGACGACATCCCACGCGAGCGGTCGGCGCGCGACGCGCTCGAAGCGCCGAGTTGTATGCGCACGAGGTTCGGCGGCCCCTGACGCGGGTCGCGGTGGCCCGCGCCGTAACCGATGCGCTCGCAACGAAACGCGCTGGGCGCTTCGAAGCGCTCGGTGAACTCGGCGAGCAAGGCGGCGCCGGTCGGGGTGAGCCTCTCGCCTTCGCCGCCGAGCAACGTGTCGCGGCCCCGGAGCAGTTCGGCGACCGCTGGCGCGGGAACCGGCATGTCCCCGTGAGCGCAGCGCACGAGGCCCGAGCCCAGGAGCGGCGGAGTCGAGTGGATGCGTCGAACTCCGAGCCGCTCGAGCCCGAGACACGCGCCCGCGACGTCGACGAGCGAATCCACGGCCCCGATTTCGTGGAAGTGGATCTCCTCGGGCGCGCAGCCGTGCACGCGGCCCTCGGCGACCGCAATGCGCCAGAGCACCGCGCAGGCGCGCGCCACGACCGGGCGCGGGAGCGACGAGCGCTCGAGCAACTCCGCCAGGTCGCGGTACCCGCGGTGCGGCGTCGATTCGGACTCCGCGGTTCGAACGGTGAGGCAGAGCCCCGACAGCGACCCGCGCCAGACGGTCTCCGCGTCCAAGCTCGCCTCGCCAGGCGCCAGTTCGCGCGCCATCGCGCGCAAATCGTCGAGCGTGAAGCGCGGATCCTTCAGGTCGAGCAGCGCCGCGAGGAACATGTCTCCGGCGAGGCCGCCGAAGGGTTCGATGAGCAGCGTGTCGCAGGCGGAGAGCGGCGGCGGGGCAGCCGCCCCCGACGATTCCGCCGCGGGCCCTTTCGCCGACGACGAAGTTGCAGACGGCCCAGCAGCCTTCGCGCAGTTCGAGCCCGCCTCGCTCCCCGCGCGCGACGGACTGCCCGCAGGGAGGCCCTGCGTTCCGAATTGAAGGTTGCTCATGCCTCGTCCTGCCCCTCGCGCCCGCAAATCCGCAACGCACCGCCGCGTCCGCGCGGCGCGCCAGCGCGTCCCGCCAGCGAGTCCCGCCAGCGCGGCGCGCCATCCTACTCGCCGTCGCCCGTCGCGCTCCCCGAGTGCTCGCCCGCGACCGCAGGTTCGCCTTCCCCAGAGCTCGGGACTCTCCGGCCCACCGCGCGAGCGAGGGCGAGTGCGCCGACTCGTTTCGCGCCGCCGCGGCGCAGCGCCCGCGCGCACTCGCGCAGCGTGGCGCCGGAGGTGACCACATCGTCGACCAGCCAAACCTCGTCCGCCTCCACGAGCACGCGACGCGCCTCTTCCGCACCCCGGCGAAGCACTCGATCTCGCCATCCTCGCCGCAGCGCGAACGCGCCCCGGACGTTGGCCTTTCTCGAGCGGGCGCCGCCGGCGCCTTGCACCGCGGTGGGCCGCACGCGGGAGAGCAACGACGCCAACGGCACTCCGAGATCGGCCGCGAGCACCTCGCCGAGCAAGCGCGCTTGGTCGTAGCCCCGCTCGAGCCGTCGCCACGTGTGAAGCGGCACCGGACACAGCACGCGACGCGTCGGCTCGCGTCCGGCTTCGATGGACGAGCGTCGCTCGGCGGACCACCCCAAGCTTCGTTCGACGTGCGCGGCCAGCGCCGCGCCGAGCGGAGCGGCGAGTTCGCTGCGCCCGCCGTGCTTGAAGGCGAGGATCCAGTCGCGCAGCGCCGCGTCGCGGTAGTCCGAAAGCACGGCGACCCGCGCCAGCCCCGACGATCTCCGACGGCACGCGGCGCAGCGTGGCTGCCCCTCCAGCGCCCTCGGCAAGCGCGCGGCGCAGGTCGCGCAACGGGCCCCGTCGGCCCCAGCGGGGAGTCGATGCGCCGCACACCACGGACCGCCGTCGCCCGCGTCGCCGCACACGCCGCACAAGCGCGGAAACAACGCATCGATCGCCTCCGCGGCCGCGCGGCGCAGCGAGTGCACGACGCGAGCGCTCGCGCGCACGATCCAAGGACGCCGCCGCTCGCGCGCCCGCTCGTGCGCCCGCCAGCGCAGTGAACGAACGCCGACAGCCAGCGCCAACCAGGAGACAGGGCCGCGCGTGTCGGAACGCGCTCGTCGCAGCTCGCGTGTCGGAGCGGGCGCCTGGGAATCGGCGCCTCCGGACGGGCTCGTCGATGCAGGCTCGAAGTCCACACTTCCCGCCGACCGACGCCGCGGACGAAAGTAGCGCGCATTCCGCCGAAAACTTTCCCGCGGCCCGCCGAGCTTCGACTCGCTCGAGTCGGGGGCCGCTCGCCGAGTCGCTCCGCGCTCAGCGCACTGCCGCCGCGGAGACTCCAGCGCGCCGCCGCTCAGAATTCTTCCGCGCCGACGTCGAGCTCGTCGCCGAAGGTCGACTGCGGCGCGCGACGCCGCTCCTGCGCGCGCGTCCCGCTGGTGCGCGGCGGCGCGAGGCCCAGCTCGCTCCGCAAGCGACCGGCGTACGACTGCACCGTCTCGTCCTCGGTCGACTCGACGTCGAACAGCTCGCCGACCTCGCGCGCGAGGTTCGTGTCGGTCTCGAAATCCGGCGGAAACTCGCGCAAATGCGAGCGTACGTGGCCGCGCAACGAGTGCAGCGACCACCACCAACCGCCCACCTCCAGCGCGATGGCGAGCAGCACCACTCCGCCCACCCACAGCGCGGGCGAACCGCCGCCGTCGACACTCGGCGCCGCGCGGCCGTAGAGCTGCGCGGCAAAGCCCGCGACGAGGAACAAGAAGCCGAGCGTCATCTGCACGCGGTGGAAGACGAACTCGCGGATGCGGCGAAGCTCCAGCGGCGAGCGGCCGAGGCGTTCGGCGACGAGCCCCTTCGGATTGCGGAACAGGATGCCGTTCGCGATCAGCAAGCTGCCCACGATCGACAGCACGAGCCCGAGGCTGGTCCAGTCCGGGGGCCCGAAGGTCGCGGCGCCGACGGAAGGCGCGCTCGGGCTCATCCCAAGGATCGGCATGCGCTCCAAGCTAGCGCTCAAACTCGGCGCGGCAAACCCGGCAAATGCCTCCGGCTCGCGCGGCGCCGCGCGCGGGTGTCTGGGAACCGCCGCGCGCGCCCCTTACCCTGCCGCCGTGGAACAGCAGAACCGACCACCGCAGAACAGCGCGACGAACGCCGACGCGCCCGCGAGCGACTCGCTGGCCGTCGAGCGCGCTTTGCGCCTCGCGCGCTTGGGCGTCGAGGCCGCGGAACGCGCGCCCTTCGCCCGAGAGTTCGAACGCGTGCTCGCGTCGTTCGCGGAGTTGCGCCGTATCGACGTCTCCGGCGTCGCGCCGTTGCACACGCCCTCGGTGCGGATCGACGCGTTGCGCGAGGACCGCTGCGCGCCGTCGCTCGATCGCGAGAGCTTGCTCGCCAACGCCCCTGATGCGCACGACGGCTTCTTCGGAGTGCCGAAGACCCTCGGAGGCGACGCGTGAGCGCGCGCGCGGGCTGGAACCTGCTCGAGAGCCTGGCCGCCGGCTCGTGCAGCGCGCTGGACGCTGTCGAGGCCGCCAGTCTGCGAACGCGCGCGCTCGAGCCGCGACTGCACGCCTTTCTCTCGACGGCCTTCGACGGCGCGGAAGAACGCGCGAAGCAGTTGGATGCCCGACCGGCGCGCGGACCGCTCCACGGCTTGCCGTTCGCCGTGAAGGCCAATTTGTGCTGGGAAGGCGCCGAGACGAACGCCGCGAGCCGTGTGCTCGCCGGCTACCGACCGCCCTACAGCGCGACGACGGTGCAGCGCGCGCTCGACGCCGGCGCCGTCGCCCTGGGCGTCGCGAACATGGACGAGTTCGGCTTCGGGTCGTCGGGCGAGAACTCGGCCTACGGCGCGACGCGCAACCCGTGGGATCCGACGCGCGCACCCGGCGGTTCCTCGAGCGGCGCGGCCGCGGCGGTCGCCGCCGGCAGCGTCGCCTTCGCGCTCGGCTCGGACACCGGCGGTTCGGTGCGCCAGCCTGCGGCGCTGTGCGGCGTCAGCGGCTTCAAGCCGAGTTACGGCCGGCTGTCGCGTTTCGGCCTGATCGCGTTCGCGTCGTCGCTCGACTGCGTCGGCGTGCTCGCGCCGAGCGTGGAAGAGCTCGAGCTCGTGATGAGCGTGCTGAGCGGCGTCGACGAGCGCGACTCGACCAGCTCGACGCTCGCGCCCTTCGCGCCCGAGCGGCGCGACGACCTGCGCGGCGTTCGCGTCGGCGCGCCGCGCGAGCACTTCGAGGGCGGCGTCGATCCGCGCGTCGCCGAGTGCGTCCGCGCCGCGCTGCGCGAGTGCGAGCGGCTCGGCGCCAGCGTGCGCGAGGTCGAGCTCCCCCACACGCGCTCCGCGATCGCGACGTACTACGTGATCGCAAGCGCCGAGGCGTCGAGCAACCTCGCTCGCTACGACGGCGTGCGCTACGGAACGCGCGCGAGCGGCGACGGCTCGCTGCAGGGCATGATCGAAGCCACGCGCGCGCACGGCTTCGGCCCCGAGACGCGTCGGCGCGTCGCGCTCGGCTCGTTCGTGCTCTCCAGCGGCTACTACGAGGCCTGGTACGTGCACGCGCTGAAGGTTCGGCGCTTGATCGCGAACGATTTCGAGCGCGCGTTCGAGCACGTCGACGTGCTCGTCGGCCCCACGAGCCCGACGCTGGCGTTCCGGCTCGGAGAGCGCGCCGCGGATCCGCTGGCGATGTACGCGAGCGACGCACTCACCGTGCCGGCGAGCCTGGCCGGGCTCCCGGCGTTGAGCACGCCGTGCGGGCTGGTGCGCGACGGCGACGTGGATCTCCCGGTCGGGTTGCAGTGGATCGGACCGCTCGGCGCCGACGAACGCGTGCTCTCGCTCGCCGGCGCTTGGCAGCGCGCGACCGCGCACCACCGCACACATCCGCCGCTCGCCGACCTGGCGGAGGCCGCGCGATGAGCTCCGCCTCCGCTGCGCGCGCCGGTTGGCAAGTCGTGATCGGCCTCGAAACGCACTGCCAGCTCGCGACCGCCACGAAGCTCTTCTGCGCCTGCCGCAACGAGTTCGGCGCGCCGGCGAACACACACGTGTGCGTCGTGTGCTCGGGCCAGCCGGGCGCGCTGCCCGTGCTGAACCGCGAAGCGCTCGACCTCGGCCTGCGCGCCGCGCTCGCGCTCGGCTGCGACGTCGCGCCGCGCTCGAAGTTCGACCGCAAGCACTACTTCTACTGCGACCTCCCGAAGGGCTACCAGATTTCGCAGTACGACCAGCCGTTCTGCACGGGCGGCGGAATCGCGCTCTCGAGCGGCAAATTCGTGCGCCTGACGCGCATCCACCTCGAGGAGGACGCGGGCAAGGCGATCCACGACCGCGGCGAGTCGACGCTCGTCGATTTGAATCGCGCGGGCGTGCCGCTGATCGAAGCGGTGAGCGAGCCGGACCTCTCGAGCAGCGCGGAGGCGCACGAGTATCTGAGCGCGCTCAAGGAGATCCTGCAGTTCGCGGGCGTGAGCGAGTGCGACATGGAGAAGGGCTCGCTGCGCTGCGACGTGAACGTGTCGCTGCAGCGCGAAGGCGGCCCGCGCGGCGTGAAGGTCGAGCTCAAGAACCTGAACTCCTTCGCGAACGTGGTCGCCGCGCTCGAGCACGAGATTTCGCGGCAGTTCGAGGCGCTTTCGAGCGGCGAAGCGATCCGCCAGGAAACTCGGCTGTTCGACGTCGCGAAGGGCGTCACGCGCACCATGCGCACCAAGGAAGACGCGCACGACTATCGCTACTTCCCCGATCCCGACCTGCCCCCGTTCACCTTCGAGCCGGCGCACATCGAGCGCGTGCGTTCGTTCCTGCCCGACCTGCCGGCGGTGCGGCGCGCGCGCTACGTGAACGTGCTCGGGCTCTCCGAGTACGACGCGGCGGTGCTCACGCAGTCGCGCGCGACGAGCGACTTCTTCGAGGCCGCCCTGCGCCATTCGGAGGCCCCGAAGGAGCTCGCGAACTGGCTGACGAACGAAGTGGCGGCGCTGTTCTCCGATGCGACCAGCGGCGTGCGGGCCATCGACGAGCTGCCCTTCAAGCCCTTCGATCTCGCCGAACTCGTCGAGCTCGCGCGCACGGGCCGCGTCACACGCGCCGGCGCGCGCACGATCCTGCGCGCGATGTGCGCGCAGCCGCGTGCGCCGAGGGAGCTGATGCGCGAGCTGGGCCTAGAAACCGTGTCCGACAGCGGCCAGCTCGAACAGTGGTGCCGTCAAGCGCTCGTCGGACGCGACAAGATCGTCGCGGACGTGCGCGCGGGCGAGGAGAAGGCGCTCGGCGCGTTGATCGGACCCGTGCTCAAGCTCAGCGCGGGCAAAGCGGACCCCAAGTCCGTGCGCGAGATGCTGCTCAAACTGATCGCCGCGCCATGAGCGACGAGCCGCGAGCGCCGTTGCGCGTGAGGGTCGCCGATCTGATCGACGTGTCGCGCGTGCGGCGCGACGGCCGCCCCCCGACGCCGGCCGAGTTGCGCGCCGCGCTTCCGCGCGGCTGGGTGCTGGACGACGACGGCGAACACGCGGTGCGCGACCGGCGCCTGCTCTTCAGTCAAGGCTGGGTGCTGATCGTCGGCATGGTCGTGTTCGGCGCCGTCGCACTGGGACTCTTCTGGTCGACCTTCCCGCGCGGCTGGCGCGGAGTCACGCGCCTGGGGTTGTTGATCGCCTCCTTCGTCGTGATAGGCGGCGTCATCGCCCCGCTCGTCACTCGCGCGCTCCACCGGCGTTGAACGAGGAGGCCGGCGCACGCCGTGCAGGCGCCGCCGGCCTCCGTGGAGCCGTTGAGACGTCGAGGGTGCGGCTCGTTCTGTTGAAACGGCGCCTGTGATGCGGGTGCGGCGCGGACCCACGCCGGGCGAGCCGCGCCGCGTTGTCGGATCCGCCGCGTCCGTCGGGAATTCGCGCGCGGAGCCCTACTTCGCGGAGTGCGAATCGCTGCGCTCGGAATCGTCCTCCGAAGCGGCTCGAGCGTGATCGCGAAGCGCGACTTCGTTCCAGTTCTCGCGACGCGACTTGTCGACGCGTTCGGCGACTTTCTCCATGCGTTCCTTCCGCACTTCGGCGCGACGCTTCGCGGCCTCGACTTCGATCTCGGCCATCGCGACTTCCATTTCGGCCTCATCGAGGGCGCTCTCGAAGCGGCTGAGGTCGTACTCCGGAACGTCGTCGGCGTCGCTTTCGGCCACCGCCTCGGCCTTTTGCAGCTCGAGCCGCACCTGCTCGGCGTCGAGCTTGCGCTGCGCAACCAGCTTCTGGGCCTTGGCCTCGGCGACACGCGCCTCCAGGAACTCGCACTGGGCGTTGGCCCAAGTCACGTGCGCTCGCGCCGCGTACACCTCCTCGTCGCGCGTCTCGTCCTCGGCGTCGGCGTCGGTCGCCCCGACGGCTTGCTGGGCCTCGACGACATCGACGCGTTCCTCGGCCACGTCGACCTCCTGCTCGGCGACACGCCGACTCTGCTGCTCGAGCTCGATGGCTCGATCCTTGGCCGCAAGCTCGTCCCGGAGGCGTTGGATCTCGGCCTCCTGCTCCGCGAGCTTGTCGCGCATCTCCTCCGAAACGTTGCTGAGATGGGCTTCGTCGACACTGGGCTCGCACCACGGCGACGATTGGCAGGAGGCGAGCAGCGTCGCGGACACGATCAGGGAATTGAAGAGTGCTTTCATCGGGTTCCTCGTGTTGGGTCAGGCGCCGAACGCGAACGGCGCGACTTGCAAATCTGTGGCATCGACAACGGCGGCATGGCCCGTCGCCTGACAGCCCGTCGATCCGCGTCCGGCGCCGATCGACGCGCCGTCGACTACTTCTCCTCGCGCTGGCGTTCCTTGGGCGGAGTGTCGCTCGCCGCTTCGCGCGCCTTCTGCGTGAAGCTCGCGCGCAGCTTGGCGAACTCGGCGGAGTCGATCTGTCCCGTCCCCAGCTTGCGCTCCAATCCCTGCAACGCGTTTTGCAGGCGCGTCTGCAACGAGCGGAACTCGGGATCGTCCCCGGCGTGGGCGGCGCGGTCCTCCAGGAGCCAGCGCACGTCCTCCAGGTCCGTGCTCGAGACATCGTTTCGAGCGGCGCGTCGCTCCAGGTCGGCGAGCGTCCACTGGAGTCGCGCGTCGAACAGGCGGCCGCGAAACTCGTCGATGTCCTCGGGGCGCAACGGCGCCGTCTTGGCGCGCTGCTGGAGCGCGTCGAGCCGCTTCTGCAGGTTCGTGCGCGCGTCGTTCGCCTCGGGAGTGAACGATTGCGCGATTTCGGCGCGCCGCGCGAGCTGCTGCGCGACGTCCTGGTACTCCTGCTCGGTCACCTTGCCTTCGGCCGCGGCGTTGCGCCAGCGCGCGATCGCGTGGTCGAGGCGCTCGTCGATGAGCGCGCCGCGCAGGCGGTCGACGTGGGCCGCGTTCAGTTGCTCTCGCTGGCCGAGCCGATCGACCATCGTTTCGAAGCGCCGCGTGCGCGCGGTCGACGCGGCGTCGCTCGCGCCGCGTTCGCGCAGCGCCGTGCGAACGGCGTCCCAGTCGCTGCGCTGCAACTGCTTCGACTGGATGTTCGCGGCGACCCGGTCGAGCGCCGAGTCGAGGCGTTGGCGAGCCGCGGCGGCTTGAGCGCGCTGCGGGGCGCTGGGCTGACCGCGCTGCGGAGCCGCGGGCCGAGCCGGTTCGTTCGGGCGCTGGCCGCCTTGGCCCGGCCGCTGGCCTCCCTGTCCGCCCTGTCCTTCGCGCTGGCCTTCGCGCTGTCCTTCGCGCTG
>CALFYL010000046.1 GCA_937952135.1 uncultured Planctomycetia bacterium | reverse complement strand
GTGTGCCACGACCGCATGGACAACCTCGGCTTCGCGCTCGAGCACTACGACCCGACCGGCAAGTGGCGCACGCAGGCGGACGGTTTCGCGGTCGACGCCTCGGGCGAGTTCGAGGACGGAGCGCGCTTCGTCGGCGCCGCGGCGCTCGAGCGAAAGCTCGCCAGCGATCCGGCGTTCGTGCGCTGCGCGCTCGAGAAGCTCGCGATCTACGCGCTCGGCCGCGGCTTGCGCCCCGCCGACGAACCCGCGCTGGACGCCGCCGTCGCCGCGCTGCCCCGCGATCCCACGCTCCACGCCTTGATCCTCGCCGTCGTCGAACTCGACGCCTTCCGCCGCCGAACCGTGCCCGAGCCGAGCCCACGATGATCGCACCGCTCCACCGTCGAACGTTGCTGCGCGGCGTCGGCGCCGCCCTCGCCGTGCCGTTTCTCGAAGCGATGCTTCCCGCGCGAACGACCTGGGCGCCGCCGCCGCGCCGCATCGCATGGGTCTACGTGCCCAACGGCGTGCACATGCCGGCGTGGACTCCTTCGGCGGTCGGCGCGCTCGACGCGCTGCCGCCCACACTCGCGGCGCTCGAGCCCCACCGCGCCAAGCTGCTCGTGATCAGCGGCCTCGTGCACGACAAGGCGCGGCCGAACGGCGACGGCCCCGGCGACCACGCGCGGGCGGCGGCGAGCTTCCTGACCGGGCGTCAGGCGCTGAAGACGGACGGACCGATTCGCGCGGGGCTTTCCGCGGACCAACTCGCCGCCCGCGAGGTCGGCGCGCTCACGCGGCTGCGCTCGCTGGAGCTCGGCTGCGAGCCGGGCCGCCTCGGCGGCCAGTGCGACAGCGGGTACTCGTGCGCCTACTCGAACTCGATCTCGTGGAGCGCGCCGAACACGCCCGTGGGCAAGGAGGTCGATCCGCGCAGCGTGTTCGATCGGCTGTTCCGCGACGGCGAGTCGCATCTCTCGGGCGAGGAGCGCGAAGCGCGGCGCGCGAAGCGGCGCAGCGTGCTGGACCTCGTGCGCGACGACGCGCGGAGGCTCGGCAAGGCGCTTTCGCCGCAGGATGCGCGCAAACTGGACGAGTACCTGAGCGGCGTGCGCGAGCTCGAACGCCGCATCGAATTCGCCGAGAACCAGTCGCATTCCGGCGCGCCGGCGCTGGAACGTCCCAAGGCCGCACCGAAGGACTTCGACGAGCACGCGCGGCTCATGTGCGATCTGCTCGTGCTCGCCTTCGAGAGCGACGCGACGCGGATCGCGACGTTGATGCTCGCGAACGAAGGTTCGAATCGCAGCTATCCCGAGCACGGCGTCGCCGAGGGCCACCACGAGATCTCGCACCACGGCAAGGACGCGCAGAAGCAGGAGAAGATCGCCGCGATCAACCGCGCGCACATCGGCGCCTTCGCGCACCTGCTCGCCGGGCTGTCGAGAACCGAAGCCGGCGCGCCGCTGATCGACTCCTGCCGCATCGCCTACGGCTCGGGGATCTCCGACGGCGACCGCCACAACCACGACGCACTGCCGATCCTGCTCGCGGGCGACGGCGAGTTCGCGGCGCCGGGCCGCCACGTGGAGCTCGCGAAACCCGCACCCTGCGCGAACCTGTGGCTGTCGATGCTCGGCGAACTCGGCGTCGAGGTCGCGCACCTCGGCGATTCCACGGGCCGGCTCGAACTTTGACGTCCGCCTTGGAACGCACGGCAAGGGACGAACTCGGCGCGCGCTTCGAAGCCCGCTTCGGCGCGGCGCCCACCTTCGAGGTCCGCGCACCGGGGCGGGTGAACTTGATCGGCGAGCACGTCGACTACAACGACCTGCCCGTGCTCCCGATGGCCCTCCAGCGCGCGACGACGCTGCTGGTCCGCGAGCGGAGCGACGCGCGGGTGCGGCTCGCGAACACGGGCCCGCACTTCGAGGAGCGCGAGTTCGAGATCGCTGAAGCGATCGAGCCGTGGATCCAGGGCGACTGGGGCAACTACCCCAAGGCCGCGGCGCAGCTTCTCGCGCGCGAAGCCGGAGCGCGGCGCGGCGCCGACGTGCTGGTGCACGGCGAGATCCCGCCGGCGGCGGGACTGTCGTCGTCCTCGGCGCTCGTGGTCGCCGTGGGCCTCGCGCTCGCGCACGCGAACGATCTGGAGTACGAAGCGCTCGCCTTCGCCGAGAGCATGGCGCGCGCCGAGCGCTACGTCGGCACGAACAGCGGCGGCATGGACCAGGCGATCTGCATGGCGGCGCGCGCCGGCCACGCGGTCCGGATCGAGTTCGCGCCGCTGCGCGCCGAGCCGATCCCGTGTCCGTCCGAGTGGCGTTTCGTCGTCGCGCACAGCCTGGTGGAAGCCGACAAGTCGGGCGCCGCGCGCGCGCACTACAACGCGCGCCGCGCCGACTGCGACCTCGCGCTGGAGCAGATGCTGCGCAGCCCCGAGCTCGAAGGCGCGCCGCGCAAGTACCGCGGACTGCTGGAAGGCCTCGGCGCGGAGCGGCTGGCGTGGATCGCGCAGCGCACGCTCGACGGGGGGTTGCTCGCGCGCTTCCTTCACCAGTCGAGCGAGTTCGCGCGAGTGCAGCGCGCGTGCAAGTGCCTTCGCGCCGGCGACGCCGAGGGCTTCGGCGCGGCGATGAACGACTCGCACGCGAGCCTGCGCGACGATTTCGAAGTGAGCTGTCCCCAGTTGGACGCTTTGGTCGACGCGGCGCGCGCGAGCGGCGCACTCGGCGCACGCCTGACCGGCGCGGGCTTCGGCGGCTGCATCGTCGCGTTGGCGCTCGAACCCGACGTCGAGCGCGTGCAAGCCGGGCTGCGAGCTCGCTTCTACTCGCAACGCGCGGCGCCGAGCTTCGATCCGCTGCTCGTCGCGCTTCCGTCCGATGGAGCGCGCGTCGCCAGGCTCTAAGATCCCGGGATGAACAACGCCGCACGCGACGTGTCCGGGGTCGTCGTCCGGCTGCGCGACGTGCACAAGAGCTACACCGACGGGACGCGGCGCCACGAGGTGCTCCACGGCGTCGACCTCGACATCGCGCGCGGCGAATTCCTCGCCCTGGTCGGACGCAGCGGCTCGGGCAAGTCGACGCTGCTCAATTTGATCGGCGGAATGGACGACCCCGACAGCGGCGCGCTGGAAGTGCTCGGCCTCTCGATGGCTGCGGCCGACGAGCCGCGTCGCAGCGCGCTGCGCCGCACGGAACTCGGCTTCGTGTTCCAGTTCTTCAACCTGCTGCCGACGCTCACGGTCGAAGAGAACCTGCTGCTTCCGCTCGAGCTCGCGCGCAAGCTCGACGCGGCCTCGCGCGCCCGAGCGCTCGAGCTCCTCGACGCGGTCGGGCTCTCCGCGCAGCGCCGCTCGTTCCCCGACCGGCTGTCCGGCGGCGAGCAGCAGCGCGCCGCGATCGCGCGCGCGCTGGCGCACGACCCCGAGCTCGTGCTGGCCGACGAGCCGACGGGCAACCTCGACGACGAGAACGCGGCGCGCGTGCTCGAGCTGTTCGAAGCGCTGCTGCGGCCGCAGCGCAAGACGCTCGTGCTCGTCACCCACAGCGCCGCCGCCGCGCGCGTCGCCGACCGAACGCTCGAGCTCCGCGACGGCCGCCTCGTCGAGCGGAGCGCGGGCGCGTGACGTCGCTGCTCACCCGCGCCAGCCTGCGCTACCTCACGCGCCATCCGACGCAGCTGTTGCTCGCGGTGCTCGGCGTCGCACTCGGCGTGGCGGTCGTCGTCGGGATCGACACGGCCAGCGTCAGCGCGCGGCGTGCGTTCGAGCTCGCGGGGCGCGCCGTGCGAGGAACGGCGACGCACGTCGTGCGCGATGTCGACGAAGCCCTCTACGTCGCGCTCGCGAGCGCGCCGGACGCCCCGCCGATGGCGCCGATCGTTCAGGCCACGGCGGCGCTGCCCGACCACGGCGGCCGAACACTGGAGCTGCTGGGAGTCGACGGCTTCGCCCAGGCGCGGGTGCGGCCCTCGCTCGCGGGGCTCGCCGGTGCGAACGCGCTGCTGGCGGCGGAGCGCGGCGTGGCGCTCGAACGCGGGCTCGCGCAGGAACTCGGGCTCGAGCTGGGCGAGTCCTTCGAGGTCGTGCTCGGCAGCGCGCGCGAGAGAGTCGAAGTCGCGGCGCTGATCGAAGGCGAGAACGCGGCGGCCTCCGCGGCGCTCGCGGACCTGCTCGTGGCCGACATCGCGCTCGCCCAGGACCTCACGGGCTCGCGCGGGCGGCTCTCGCGCATCGATTTCGTGCTCGACGACGCCGACGACGGGGCCGAAGTCGAGCGCGTGCGCGCGCAACTTCCGCCGCACGTGCGCCTCGAGGCCGCCGACGCGCGCGATCGAAGCCTCGAGAGCCTCACCCGCGCATTCGAAGTCAACCTGCGCGCGCTCAGCCTGCTCGCGCTGCTCGTGGGCGTGTTCCTCGTCTACAACACGATGACCTTCTCGGTCGTGCAGCGCCGCGCGCTGTGGGGCGCGCTCCGCGCCCTCGGCGTCACGCGCGCCGAGATTTTCCGGCTCGTGTGCTTCGAAGCGCTCGGTGTCGGCGCGATCGGTTCGGCGCTCGGTGTCGGACTCGGGCTGCTCCTCGCGCAAGAGCTCGTGAAGCTCGTCACGCGCACGATCAACGACCTCTACTTCGTGGTCGAGGTCCGCGCCCTCAGCCTGGAGCCGCTGGTGCTCGCCCAAGCGGTCGCCGCGGGCGTCGGCGCCACCCTTCTCGCGGCCCTGGCGCCGGCGCGGGACGCCGTGAACACCCCGGCGCGCGCCACGCTCAGCCGCTCGGGGCTCGAGTCGCGGCTGCGCGCCGCGGCGCCGCGCTACGCGCTTCTCGGTCTGGTTTGCTGCGCCCTCGCCGCCGGGGTGTTCGCCTGGTCCGCCGCTCCGCTCGTCGCGAGCCTCGGCGCGCTCTTTCTGATGCTCATCGGCTGCGCGCTGCCCATCCCGCTGCTCACGGTCGGTGCGTGCCGCGTGCTCGCGCCGCTCATGGGCGCGCTGGGCGGAGGTCTCGGGCGGATGGCGACGCGCGGCATCGCGACGAACCTCTCGCGGACCGGCGTCGCGATCGCCTCGCTCGCGATCGCGCTCTCGGCGACCGCCGGCATGGGCGTGATGGTCGAGAGCTTCCGCACGACGGTCGCAAAGTGGCTGCGTGCGACGTTGCGCGCCGACGTGTACGTCTCCGCGCCCACGCTCACCTCGACGAGCGTCGACGCGGCGCTCGCGCCCGCGCTCGTCGAGCGGCTCGTCGGCGCGCAGGGCGTCGCCGGCGCCAACCTGTACCGCGCGCTCGAGCTCCAGCGCGGCGACGGCGAGTGGGTGCGCGCGGTCGCGATCCACTTCGATCCGCGCGGCCGCGAGGCGCTCGAATTCTTCGAGGGCGAACGCTCCGCCGCCTGGTCCGCCTTCGACACGCGCGACGTGGTGCTGATCTCCGAGCCCCTCGCCAAGCGCAGCCGCTTGAGCGTGGGCGACAGCTTCGACCTCGCCTCGCCCGCGGGCGTGCGCAACTTCGAAGTCGCCGCGGTGTTCCGCGATTACTCGACGGACGCCGGATTCGCGTTCGTTCCGCGCCGCGCCTACGTCGAGCACTGGAACGACCCGTCGATTTCGTCCCTCGGGCTGTTCGCGGCCCCGGGCGTGGATGCGGAGCGGCTCGTCGAGGGCTTGCGCGCGCAGCTCGGTGAGAACGAACAGGCGCTCATCCGCACGCGCACGACACTCGAAAGGGCGAGCCTCGAGGTCTTCGACCAGACCTTCGAGGTCACGCACGTGCTGCGCCTCATCGCGGGCGGCGTCGCGTTCCTCGGCGTGCTCTGCGCCCTGCTCGCGCTCGAGCTCGAACGCGAGCGCGAGTTCGGCGTGCTGCGCGCCCTCGGCCTCGCCCCGCGCGGCGTGCGAGCGCTCGTGCTGCTCCAAACCGGCCTGATGGGGCTGATCGCCGGCGTGCTCGCGCTTCCGATCGGCATGGCGGTGTCGCTGGTGCTCCTCCACGTCATCAACGAGCGCGCCTTCGGCTGGTCGCTGACCCTGGACGCTCCGCCGCGCGTCTTCGTCGAGACCCTGCTGCTCTCGATCGGAGCGGCCTTGCTCGCGGGCCTCGCGCCCGCGTGGCGCATGGCGCGCATCCAACCCGCGCGCGCGCTCCGCGCCGATTAGCACGGGAGCGGCCGCCGCTACTCCCGCTCTCGGAAGTACTGGCCCGGCGTCGTTCCGAGGGCTCGACGGAACATCGCAACGAACGCGCTCGTGCTCGCGAAACCGACCGCGATCCCGACCGAGGTCACCGATTCGCCGGCGGCGAGCAGGCGCAGCGCGTGCAGAAGCCGGGCTTGCTGGCGCCAGCGGCTGAAGCTCATGCGTGTGTCGCGGAGGAACAAGCGTTCGAGCGTGCGCACACTCGCGCCGCTTCCTTCGGCGAGCTCGGAGAGCGAAACGGCGTCGGACACGTCGGCCTGCACAAGCTCGGCGACGCGGCGCGCGCGCGGATCGGTGGGCCACGGCAGTTGCAGCGGGACTTCGTCCGTCGCGCGGATCTGGTCGAGCAGCACGCCGGCGAGGCGCGACTGCTCGGGCACGCGCTCGTGCAACATGCCCGCCTCGAGCGTCGCGAGGACGAGCTCGCGCAGCAGGTGCGAGACCGCGAGAACCCGACAGCGATCGGGGAGTGCGCGCGCGAGGTCGGGCCGCACGTAGATCGTCCGCAGGAACACGCGGTTCGTGGCGCGGATGCCGTGGACGGTGTCGGCGGGCACCCACGCCGCGCGGCTCGACGGAACGACCCACGCACCGGCGAGCGTCGTCACGGTCATCACGCCCTCGGTCGCGTAGACCATCTGGCCCCACGGATGCGCGTGCTCGTCGACGACGTGCCCGTCCGAGAAGCGCAGCGCGAGCGAGCGAATCGCGATGCCGCCCTCGTCGAGCGCAGGTTGTCGTGTTCGCGACATACGTTGGCAGGCTAGCACGAACGCGACGACGCCCCGCCCCTAGGATCCTGCGCACGAGCTCCGAGCTCACCGATCCGCGCTCGCACCGTCCCCAAGCACCCAAAGGAACCCTCCATGCCCAACGACCTCGCCCACTTCGCCATCCACGCCGACGACTGCCAGCGCGCCAAGCGTTTCTACGAGACCGTGTTCGGCTGGACCTTCACTCCCTGGGGACCGCCCGAGTTCTGGCGCATCGAGACGAGCGCGGGCGCGATCCACGGCGCGCTCCACAAGCGCCGCACGCCGGTGTCCGGGCGGGGCATGACCGGCTTCGAGTGCACGATCGCCGTCGCCGACGTGGCCGCCATCGGCAAAGCGATCGCCGCCGCCGGCGGAACGGTGACGCTGCCTTCGATGGAGATTCCGGGGGTCGGCACGCTGCTGATGTTCGAGGACACGGAAGGCAACGCCGTCGGCGCGATGCAGTACGCGAAGGGCGCGCGCTGATCCGTCCGAATCCCACCGCCGCCGCGCCGTTCGCCGACGACGAGCGACGCGGCCGGTGGGTGTCGAGCGCGCGAGCGGGCGGCTGTACCGTGTCGGGCCGCTTCCGGCGCCTCCGATGAGACCCTCGCGCTGCCACACGCTCCCGACGCTCGCACTCGCCTTCGCGCTTGCGGCCTGCGGCGCGCGCGATGCGCCGATCGACGCGAAGCTCACCGTCGGCGACGCGATGTCCGGCGGAGCGGATCCGCGCTTCGAGCGCGCTCACGAGCCGCGCGAGTTCGAATTCCCGGCCGACCACGGTCCCCAGCCGGCCTTCCAGACCGAGTGGTGGTACTTCACCGCGAACCTGCGCGACGACGCGGGCCGCGAGTTCGGCTGCCAGCTCACCTTCTTCCGGCGCGCGACGCGTTTCGAGCCGGCCGACGTCGACTCCGCGTGGGCCGCGCGCGACGTTCACATGGCGCACTTCGCGCTCAGCGACGTGCAATCGGGCGAGTTTCACGCCTTCGAACGCTTCGAACGCGGCGCGCTCGGGCTCGCCGGCGCCGAGCTCGAGCCGCAGTGGCGCGTGTGGAACCGCGACTGGTCGGCCGAGGGTTCGCTCGAGGTCGGCGGCGCGGCGCGGCTTCGCGCCCGAAGCGGCGAGTTCGCGCTCGAGCTCGAGGTGCGCGCGCTCACTCCCCCCGTGTTGAACGGCGAGCGCGGGCTCTCGCGCAAGGGCGACGCGGACGGCGCGGCGTCGTACTACTACTCGCTGCCGCGCATGGCGGCGACGGGCACGCTCACCGTCGGCGGGCGCGAGCAGCGCGTGAGCGGCCGCGCGTGGTTCGACCGCGAGTGGTCGACGAGCGCGCTCGACGATGGCCAGGTCGGCTGGGACTGGTTCGCGCTGCGGCTCGGCGAAATGGGCGAATTGATGCTGTATTCGATGCGGCGCGGCGACGGGGCGCCGGACCCGCACTCGAGCGGCACGTGGACTCGAGCGGACGGCGCCGCCGAGCACCTCTCCCGCGAGCAGTTCGCGATCGAGACGCTCGAAAGCTGGACCAGCCCGCGCACCAAGGTCCGCTACCCGGCGAAATGGCGCGTCAGCTTGCCGTCGCGCGAGGTGGAGCTCGAAGTCGAGCCGCTGCTCGCGAACCAGGAACTCGACCTCGCCATCCGCTACTGGGAGGGCGCGGTGCGCGTGACCGGAACGGTCGCCGGCAGGCGCGTCGACGAGCGCGGCTACGTCGAACTCGCCGGCTACGACCGCTGAGCGCGCGCGTAGACGAAGGAGCGCCCGAACTTTTCTTCGTCCGCCGCGGAAGTTCGCGACGTGAGCGCGGCAGCATGCAACGCACTTGCCTTCTCGGCCATTTGGGGGTCGATTCGTCGCGCTGCGAGCGCGGCGAGGGGCGCTGCTACTGCGCGCGCAGTCCCGAGGAGCGTTGGCGTGCGTTACGCTCGGGGGGCTGGACGGCTGTCGTGCGCGACGGTGGACGCACCGCCATGCGCCCGCCCGCCGAACCAGGCCCGCCGCAGCGTCCCCCCATGCGCCTGTCCGACGTCGAATTGGTGAGCGGCGCCCGCGCACACAGCCGCGAAGCCACCGAACTGCTGCTCCAGCGCTTCTCCGCCGTGCCTCGCATCCTGATGGCGATCAACGTGCGCCTGGGCTGGCCGCTCAACGACCACGAGGTCGAGGACGTGTGCCAGGACACCGTGGAGCGCCTGTGGCGCAAGCTCGAGACGTTCAACGGCGCTTCGACGCTCGAGACCTGGTTCTACGGCGTGGCGCGCTTCGAGTTCATGAACGCGCTGCGCCGCAAGCAGCGCCGCGCACTCGAGCCGGTCGACGCCGACGAGCGCGAAGCGCCCGGCTCGCCGCCGCCCCACGCGGACGAATTCGAACGCGTGCACGCGGCGCTCGCGCAGCTCGCACCCGACGATGCGCGCATCGTCGTGCTGCACCATTTCGACGGTCAAACGCTCGAGCAAGCGGCCCGCACCGCCGCCGTCCCCGTGAGCACAGCCAAGAGTCGCTACTACCGCGGCATGGAGCGGCTCACCCAGCTCCTGCGCGAGCGCTTCCGATGACTTCCCGCACGCATCCCCACTCACCCGAACACGAGCCCTGGATCGAAGCCCTGGCGCTCGACGAGCGCGAGCGCATTCCCGAGCGGCTGCGCGCGGACGTGGAAGCGTGCGCGACCTGCCGCAGCCGCGCCGAGGAGTTCCGCGCGACGCGCGCGCTCGTCGAGGGACTTGCAGTCGAGATGCGCTCCGATCTCGACGCCGCGGCGAAACTCGACGCGGGCCGGCTCGGGGAACGCTCGGCCGCGCACGCGGCGCGTTTGGCGAACCTCGCGCCCGCTCCCGCGCGGTCGCAGTCGCGTCGTTTGCTCGCGTTCGCGGCTGTCGCCGCCCTCGTCGCCGTGTTCGGCGCCGGCTGGTACTTCGCGCGCGACGAAGCGCCTCGGCGCGCGCCCGAGTTCCTGAACGCCGGCGGCGTCACGGACATGGCGGCGCGCGTCGAGGGCGAACGCGTTTTCGTATCGTGGCGCGTCGAGGCGCCGCTCGACGAGACCCTGACGGTCGAAGTGCGCTGCGACGACGCCGCCGGCGAGCGGGTCGAATTCCCCAGCGATTCACTCTTCGACGCCCAAGCATGGTCCTTCGCACGCGAGCGACTCCCCGACTCCGCCGAGAGCTTCGAGTGGCGGGTCGTGCGTTTGCCCTCCTCGGGCTTGCCGTTGGCGTCTGGGTGGAAGCGGGAGCCGCTCACGCCTCGCTGAGCGAGGCGAGGCGGCCTCAAGCG
>CALFYL010000045.1 GCA_937952135.1 uncultured Planctomycetia bacterium | reverse complement strand
GATCCCGCCGACGCGAGCACCACGAACCTCTCCGACGCCCTCGCTTTCCACATCGCGCCATGAAGCTCCACAGTTCCTCTTTGGGGTTGGTGGCGGGCGCCTGGAGCGCCCTCACGCTCGTCGCCCAGGCGCAGACGGCTCTGTTCGATCGCCACGGCGACGGCGCAGGCGACCAGTTCGGCTGGGCGCTCGCGTTCGTCGGCGACGTGGACGCCGATGGCGTCGAGGATTTCGCCGCGGGAGCGCCGTTCGACGACGTCGCCGCGAGCAACGCCGGGATGGTGCGCGTGTACTCGGGACGCACGCTCGGCGTGCTGTACACCTGGCGCGGAAACGCCGCCAACGATCGCTTCGGCTACTCGCTCGCGGGCGCCGGCGACCTCGACGGCGATGGGCACGACGACGTGCTCATCGGAGCTCCGCAGAGCCTGTTCTCGAATCCCGGCGGCTATGCGGTGGTTCGTTCCGGCGCGAACGGCACGGCGCTCCGCACCGTGCTCGGGACACCGGGGCAGGCCCTGGGCCATTCGGTTGCTGGCGGCGGGTTCGTGGACGCCGACGGCACGCCCGACCTGTTGATCGGAGCGCCCTATGACGACGCGGGCTGGACCTCGCGCGGGCGCGTTCTGGTGGTGAGCGGCGCGAGCGGAACGACGCTTCGCTCGCACGCGGGCACGGTCGACTACGGCACGTTCGGATGGTCGGTCGAGTTCCTCGGGGACGTCGACGGCGACGGGCGCGACGACTACGCGGGCGGCGGACCCGCGGCGTGGAACAACTGGACGCACTCGTACGTGCGTGCGTTCGACGGCGCCTTCGGAATCCCGCTGTGGGACGGCGGCCCGACGAACTTGAGCGACTCGCTCGGATGGTCGCTGGCGTCGATCGGCGACCTCAACGGCGACGGAGTGCGCGATGTGCTCGCCGGCGCCATGGAGGATGCCGGCGTCGGATGCGGCCCATGCGACGGGAAGGGCTACGTGCGGGCGCTCGACGGCGCGACCGGGGCCACGCTCTACCAAGTGAACGGCACGAACTTCTACGCCGGGCTCGGGTGGGACGTCGTGGCGATCGGCGACGTGAACGGCAATGGCTATGAGGACTTCGCCGCGAGCCAGCCGTCGACCGAAGGCTGCGGCGGGAACACGATGCCGGTCCTCGTGCGCGAAGGCCTGGACGGCAGCGCGATCCTGGACTTGCCCGCCGTCGGCGGCGCGGGCTCGGTCTTCGGCCATGCGCTCGCGTCGGGAGATGCCAATGGAGACGGATTGCGCGACCTCCTCGTCGGCGCGCCGTGTGAGTCGCCGAACGGCAACGCGTCGGGCGCGATCCACGCGTACACCGTGGTGCGCAGCGTCGCCCTCTACTGCCAGGCCGAGTCCAACAGCCTGGGCTGCACGCCCGCGATGTTCGGATCCGGCACGCCCAGCGCCTCGCTCGCCGCGGTGTTCAGCGTCGGCGCCGCCAACGTGCTGAACAACAAGTCGGGCCTGCTCTTCTACGGCTTCAAGCCGCGCCAGACGCCCTTCCAAGGCGGGCACATGTGCATCGTCGCGCCGACGCAGCGCACTCCGCCGCAGAACTCGGGCGGCGCCGCTCCGCCAGCGAGCGATTGCTCGGGCGCCTTCAGCCTCGACTTCAACGCGCGCATCCAGAGCGGCGTCGATCCGCTGCTCGTCGCCGGCGAAGAGGTCTTCGCTCAGTACTGGTCGCGCGATCCCGCCGATGCGAGCACCACGAACCTCTCGGGCGCGCTCGCGTTCTTCATCGCGCCCTAACACCGAACGGACGTCGAACGGGCACGAACGCGCCCCGCGTGCCGCCATCGGCCGAGCGCGGGGCGCGTCGAGTGTCCGTGCTGACGCCGGAGCGAGCGGTCAGGAGCCGTTCACTTCGACTTCGGCACGCCACACTCGCCCGTGGTGCATTTGTCCGTCGGGCACTTGTCGCCGCACCCGCACACGAGGTCGAGGCGCTTGGCGTCTTCTTCGCTGCGCTTGGCCTTGGGGTTGAGGTGCTTGGTCTCTTCGCGCCGCTTGAAGTAGCAGAACGGCTTGAAGGTCGGGCTCTCGCTGTTGTGGCACTTGGTGCAGGTCTGCGGCGTGATCGCGACCAGCTCACCCGCCTCGAGCACCACCGGCGCGCCCTCTTCGGCCTTCGCCGCCGCCGCCATGCGCTTCTTGATGTGCAACTCGCCCGGGCCGTGGCACGACTCGCACTGCACCCCGGCCTTGAAGTCGAAGCCCTTCCCGATCTGCTCGGGCGGCGCGCCGTGGCCGGTCACGTGGCACTTGAGGCACGAATCGTCCTTCTGCGGATCGGCGATGTTCTTCGCCGCGCCCGCCTTCTTCGCCTCCTCGGTGCCGAGCGAAGCAAAGGCCTTGGCGTGCGCCATCTTCATCCACTCGGCGTGCTGGTTGCCGGTTTCGTCCGAGCCGTGGCAGCTCTTGCACTTGGCCGCGCCGACGAACTTGTTGGGCTTCTTGTCCTGCGCCGTGGCGCCGGGGGTGAAGGCTGCGAGCACGAACACGAGCACCCCGCCGAGGGCGAGGGCCGCGCCGGGCATGAAGCGAGAGCGTGCGAGGGAGTGGAGGTTCATGGTGCTTCCGTTGGGTTGCGAGTGCGCGCTGCGCGTCACTCTCGGGGTTCTTCGGCCTCGTCTTGTTCGACGGATCGTCGCCGCGCCTGGAGAGCGGAGCTCACACTCGCGAGCACCTGCTCGTCGCGTTCGCGATCGAAACGGCGCTCGATTCGCTCGAGCTCGTCTCGAGGCGTCGCCATCATGAGCGCAAAGGCGCCCGCCGCGCGCACGTCGGTTTCGACATGCGGCTCGAAGGCGAGGATTTCCAGCACCGCGCGGGCCGCGGACTCGCGCGGGGCGCGCTGGGCGAGCCAGTGCACCGACGTGCGCGGGAGGGTGGCGTGTCCGGGGGCGGAGGGCTTCCCGAGTTCGGCGGCGGCGAGCACGAAGTGCTCGGCGGAGGCTTCGCCGCGAACGTCGTAGGACGCGCGCAGCGCCGCGAAGCTCTCAGCAGCGGCGCGCGTGCCGTCGAGCGCGCTCTCGACCGCGGCATCGAACTCGGCCTCGCTCTCGAGCGCACGGAACTCGGCGTAGAAGTCGGATTCCTTCCACTCGTCGCGCGGCCGCGACGATCGCGGGGAACTCGAAGCCAGCGGCTCGATGTCGGGCGCCGCGACAGCCGGGCGGTCCGCCCCCGGCGCGAGCTCGCTGCGCGCGGCGCTCGCGTAGGGCGCCGCCGCCGACTCCACGCCGCTGCTCTCACCGGAGCTCACGGGGGCCGCACTCGCAGGGCCCGCATTGAGGGGTCCTGCCCCGCTGCCGCCGTCGAAGCCGCGCAGGCTCAGCGCGACGGTCGCGAGCACCGCGACCACCACGCCTCCGAGGGCGAACAGTTCGCGGCGCGCGCGCTGCTCGCGGGCGGCGAACGAGAACTCGGCGGGGGCGCGGAAGGTTGCGCTCGGGAGGCTTCGGGCAGCGTTCATCGGGATGGGCGACCCGCCCCGAAAGGCAGGTACGCAGAACATCGCGTGGGGACCGGTGCGCGGCTCTAAGCCGATGTGCGCACAAGCCCCCACGCTTTCACCCTACCTCGTAACTAGTAACGCTTGTGGACGCGTCGCACGGACCACTCGGCGTTGTTGCCGTGGCAAACCTCGCAGGACTCCGCGCCGGAGGTGGAGGTCTGCACGTCGATGTGCGCGGCTGCCGCGGTCGAGTCGTGGCACGCGCCGCAGGTCGCACGCCACTCGCGCACCGGCATGTTCTGCTCGGTCGGGTGGCTGCGGATGTCCGGGTCGTAGTACTTGCTCGACGAGCCGTGGCACATCGTGCAGTTCGCGGCCCCGCCCGGCAGCGCCGGGAACAGCACCTCGTCGTAGGTGTACGACGTGAAGTTGTTCGGGTACGCGGTGCTGCCGAAGCCGTTGACGATGTAGCTCGAGGCGTTGGCCAGCTCCTCGCCCATGTGGATCTTGTGCAGCATGGTGCGGAAGCTGATGGTCACGCCGTCGGTCGCCGGAGCGCCCGGTGCGACGAACTGCGGCCGGTCTTCGGAGCCCGCGGTCCCGTGGCACAGGATGCACGAGTCGAAGCCGCGCCGGCCGCCGCCGTGGAACAGCATGTCCGAGTGGCAGTTGTAGCAACTGGTCGCATCGGGGATCGCCGCGTACGGCTCGACCGCCGTCGCCGAACCGACGAGGAAGTCGAAGGCGTGGGTGTCCGAGGTGCCGCGGTAGCTGTTGCTCTCGCCCCACAGGTTGAGAGTCAGGCTGCGCGCGCCCCAGATGCCGATGCTGTAGGTGCCGTCGACGATCGACTTGCCCGTCCACTCGCCCCAGGTCTCGTCGATGCTGTCGCTGGCGTTGAACGCGAGCGGGTACACGCTCGGCATCACGAAGTCGGACGTGTAGGTCGCGAGCACCGCATTGCCGGCGCCGAACTCGGTCACTTCCGTGATCGTTCCGGTGCCCGCGGTGAGCAGGTAATTGGTGGTGATGGCCTGGGTGGTCAAGGTCACCTCCTGCACCGTCGCGCCCACGGCGTGCGCCAGGCGCGTGCCGGGTTGGTAGGTGGTCGAACCCGCCGCGGCGAACCACAGCCGAGTTCCGTCCACCCACTGGATGCGCAGGTACTCCTCGCCGGCCAGACCGTCGTCGAGGACGATGTAGTCGTCCTTCGCGAAGCCCGCCGCGCTCGCGACGTCGATGTAGTTCTGGGGAACTCCGCTCGCCGCGGTCAGCACCGTGCTCCCGCCGCCGGTCGCGGTGCGCACGAGCACGCTGGTCGCCGCGCCGGTGATGTTCCAGTGCGGAGTGAAGGCGGTGACGAAGCTCTCGCCCGCCGCTCCCGTCGCGTCGCCCAGGTACTCGAGGATCTGGACCTGCGGAACGTTGACGGTGTAGGGCTGCGGGCCGCTGAGCGCGCCGGACGGAATCGCGCCGCTCAGCAGCACGTTCGAGTTGTAGGTCGGTCCGGAGACCACGACGCTGTAAGTCGAGGCGACCGAGGGCGCGACCGCGTTCCCAGCGTCGTCGGTGAGGGTGAAGGTCACGGCGACCTTCTCACCCACGTCGATGGTGTCGTCGCCATTGTTCGTGCCCGCTTCCTCGACCGCAGTGATGTCGACGTTCAAGCCTGCGTTGAAGGTCTCGTCGTACAGCGGGTGCCGGTGCGCGTCCTCGACCGCGAGCGGATCGCCCGACGGCGCGTGGCACAGCAGGCAGTTCGAGTCGTTGGCCTGCGCGCCCATGGTCTGGGTGTTCGCGGTGTAGGGCGAGCCCCACACGACGTCGTCGTGGCACGAGCCGCAGCTCGCGCGTGACGACTGCGACTTGTACAGATCGCCCTGCGCCGGGCCGGTCAACGGGCCCGCGCCGTCCGGATCGCCGTGGCACTTGTCGCACGCGACGACGCCGGAGCGGATGTTGTCCTCGAGCGCGCGGTTGGGCGCCGAGAGCGCGGTGTAGCCCGAGTCGCGCGGCATGGCGATGCTGAGGCTCGGCCAAACCGGGAACTTGACGTGCGAGAAGTCCGCCGTCGAGTAGCCGACGAGCACGTACGGCTCCGGCGTCGCGGTGTAGTCGCGCACGCCGGTCGAATCGGTCGTCACGCCCAGGACCGACGGCAGGTGAGCGCCGTTGTGGATCTTGTGGATCATGACCTTGAAGTCGACCGACGCGCCCGGAGTGCCGCCGAAGACCGCCGGGTTGTTGCGGTCCTCGGAGCCGGCGGTGTGGCAGAGCACGCACAAGCTCACATCGCGCCGCAGGTCGCCGTGCGCGCGCAAGCTCTCGTGGCACTGGTTGCAGTTGTCCTGCGCCACGACTTCGCGCGGCTCGAGCGGGCCCGTGCCGATGACGAAGTCCGCCACGACATTGCCCGAGTCGCGCTCGCCCACGCCTTCGACGGTGTAGGCCCACGCCGTGTACAGACCGACCGTGTAGGTGCCGTTGAGCAGCGCCTGGCCGGTGAGTTCGCCGTCCTCGACGCCGAACGACGGCGTGTCGTTGTACGGAGCCGCGTAAACCGCCGGCAGCGGGTCGGCGAAGGTGTACGTGAACGAGCCGTCGGCGTTCTCGACCGAGCGCGTGATCACGTCGTTCTTCTCGGGGATGACGCGCTGATAGTTGAACGTCGGACCGCTGATCATGATGCGGCCGTAGCTGAACTCGTCGAGCATCCACGGATCGCCGTTCGACTTCTCCACGGTGAAGCGCACCGACACGCGGTCGCCGACGCGGAACGAACCACCGGGGCCGCTGCCGCCGCCGAGGTTCACCACGGTCAGGACGACTCCCGGCGGATCCTCGCCTTGGGACAACTCCGTCGGAGTCGGATCCGGCGGCGGATCCTGGCCATCTTGGCCATCGCGACCGTCGTCGCCGCTGCAGCCGAGCACGGCGAACAACAGGCTTGCGGCGAGGCAGGAACTCAGGGAACTCGGACGGGAACGACGGACGCGGTCAGCCAGCTTCATGACATCTCCTAAATGCACGACCCAAGGGACGTTGGAGGTGCGCAACGGGTGTACCGCGTCGCGCGGCCCATTTGCAGGGCCGTGCGGCGCGGGACGCCGGTGGCGGGGCGGGAAAAGGCTCGCGGTGCGCGGGATTTCCGGCACGTGCGGGCCGTGAGTGGAATCAGTGGTGACAAAGGTTGCAGTTGTCGCCGTTGTCGATGTGCGGCAACGGCTGATCGACGCCGTGGCATTGACGGCAGTTCATCGCCGGGTGGTGGTCCGGCGGCTTGGGCGGGGCGGTGTTGTGGCTCGGCGTGCCGAGGTGGCAAACCACGCAGCCCTCGTTCTGCACCGGGAAGTGGCAGCCGACGCAGTGTTGGTTGACGGGCGAACCCCACGCGCCGGTGTGGTTGCGCGGCGCGGTGCTGAGGTGGCACGCGGTGCACGAATCCTCGCGGTGGCACGTCGCGCAGCTCTCGCGGTCGAGGCTCGCGCTCACGCCGTGTCCGCGCAGGCGCCACTGGTTCGTGTGGTTCGCGGGCGGCATCTCGTTGTGGCAGCCGACGCAGCTCGACTCGCTGTGGCACATCGAGCACTGGCTCTCGGTGGCGTCGTCGCGCGCGCACACGACGCTGCCGTGCGCCCGCATCCAGTTCGTGTCGTGCGACGGCGGCGCGACGTCCTCGCGCAGCACGCTGTGGCAGGTCGCGCACTCGTTCGGCGCGGCCCTCTGCGCGTGGCAGTCGACGCACGTGGCCATGCTCGGCCGCGCGAGGTCGAGCACGTCGTCGTTGGTCTCGATGCCCACGTGGCAAGCCGCGCATTCGAGCTCCGCCTCGACGTGCGCGAGGTGCGAGAAGATCGGCTCGTCCCCGAGCGCGCCCGCGCGCGCCGCGAGGAAGCCGTCGACGCCGTAGAACACCTCGACGCGCTTCTCGGGCGGCTTCTCGGAGTCGATCTCGCTGTGGCACAGCGCGCATTGCTTCAGCGAAGGCAGACCGGGCTCGTCGGCGCTCTCGTAGTCGACGTGGCACGCGTCGCAGTCGAGCTCTTGCTCCACCACGTGGATGCGGTGGCTGAAGGCGAAGCGCTTCTCCCGCGGCCGGAAGGCCTCGAAGATCACGCAGCCGGTGAGCGCCGCCGCGAGCGCGAGGGTGAGCCCCACGCGCAGGCCCTTGAACGATCCGATCCGGTTCAGAAGCGCCATGTCGCACCTACGAGAACAACGTGGAAGGTGTCGTCGTCGAAGTCTTCGTAGTCATAGCGCAGGTCGACGGACCCCGAGCGACTGAACTGCTTGCGCATGCGCAGATACCACACGCGGACGTTGTCGCGCTCCGCGGCGGTGAAGTAGTCGTAGCGGAAGAGCTGGTAGCTCGAACCCAGCGACCAGCGGTAGCCGCCGTCGAACTCGCGCGTCGCGTCGACGCCCCAGGTCTCGATGTCGCGCCCGTCGCCGTTCCAGAAGTCCGCGGTCAGCGTCAGCGCGAGACCGGTCCACGGCGTGTCGAGCAGCACGAACGAAACCCACTCGCGGTCGAAGTCGCGGTTGAACGGGCCTTCGTCGCCCGAGTCCTCGACCTGCCGCAGGTCGACGCCCGCGTCGAGGCGCGTGATCTTGCTCAGCCCCTTGGAGCCCTGCAGGCGGTACTGCGAGAACGGGAAGTAGCTCTGCAGCGTGCTGAAGAAGGGATCGAACTCGTTCGCGAAGTTCTGCTGCGTTTCGAGCAACTGGTAGTAGCTCGCCTGCACGCGGAAATCGGCCTCGGAGTCGTCCCAGTACCCGCGCAAGCGCAGGTCGCGGTCCTGCTCCTCGAGCCGCGTGTAGCGCGCGTCCATGCGCACCCGTTCGCTCAAGCGCTGCCACAGCGATGCGCCGAGCAAGTCGTTCGAGTTCCGGCCGAAGCGGTCGTCGTCCTCGACGTGCATCCAGTCGAGGCGCACGCGGCCGCCCTTCCAAGGTTGAGCTTCGCCCCACAGGCCGTAGATCGAGTCGCCTGACGAAGTCGCCTCGTACAGCCGCACGGGGACGCCGCCGTAGGCGCCGCCCACGAGCTTCTTCTCCCCGCTCGGCTTCGACGCGACGCGCAGGCCGTCGAAGTGCGCGAACTCCGGAGTGAAGTAGTCGAACTGACGGCCGACGCGCAGCTCCGACACGAGCGGCGGATCGACGATGTCGACATAGGCCTGGTACAGCAGCGGCTGCACCGGCTCGTTGAAGGTGTCCGCGAGGCTCGGGAACACGAACTGGTCGTCGCGGTCGCGCCGGCCGTCGAGGTCGGCGAAGAGCGTCGCCATCACGTGCGCGGTGAAGCCGTTCTTGCGCGCGTCGCCGGCGTCGATCACCAGCGACTCGTAGAGGTCCTGGTCGCGGCCGCCGCCGCCCGTGCGGTAGCGGTAGCGGCTCGTGAGGCTGCCGTGAATCGGGAACGAATCCTCGTCCTCGGTCTTCGCGGCGGCAGCGTCGCCTTGCGGCGCCGTCGCTTCCTGCGCGGGATCGACGGGCGTCGCGCTCGCCCCGCTCGTCGATCCTCCCGTCGCGGCCACCGCGGGCGGGGTTCCGCGCTCGCTCGGCGGCGGAAGTTCCGCCGGTTGTTGCACGCCCGGCGGCGCCGCGGGCAGGGGCGCGGCCAGGGACGGTTCGTCGGAACGCGGCGCGGCGCACGAGGCGAAGATCGCGCAGGTCGCAGCCGCGTACTTCGCGGACAGGGCGACTCGCGATCGCGCGGTCGATGCGTGGATGCGCAGCGGCAGCGACCCAAGTCGTGGAACGGGGAGTTTTTCGGAGCGCTGCATGGGAGGGGAAACGAACACCTGCGCGGGGGACAGGTCAGGTTGGGCAGCCGGAAGCGAAAGTTCGCGCACGTCGGAGGCAAACGCAAGCAGCGAGCCACGCCGTGCTTCGCGCGCGGATCTCGCGGATCGCGACGAGCGAGTGCGCGCACTTCACGCGTCGTCCTCCAACGAGAACTGCTCGAGCCCGAACTTCTGGATGCGGTAGCGGATGCGGTCGCGGTTCAGACCGAGCAGTCGCGCTGCGCGCGTGCGGTTGCCGTGCGAGCGCTCGAGCGCCTGGCACAGCAGATCCTTCTCGAGTTCCGCGAGCACGAGCCCGCGAGCCGGCAGCGTGTAGCCGCCTCCACGGACGTCGGAGGTCGACGCCGCGCGCCGGCCGCCGCGCCAGATCTCGAACGGCAGGTCCTCTCGCTCGAGCTGCGCGCCTTCGGCGAGCAGCACCGCGCGTTCGATCGCGTTGCGCAGTTCGCGCACGTTCCCGGGCCACGAATAGCCCTTCAAACCTTCCAGCGCTTCGGAAGCAAAGCCCGAAATCGCTTTGTGGAACTCGGCGTTGAAGTGCGCCAGGAAGTGCTGCGCGAGGGGTTCGATGTCCTCGGGGCGTTCGCGCAGCGGCGGGATCACGATCGGGATCACGCGCAGGCGGTAGTACAGGTCGCGCCGGAAGCGCCCGGCCTCGACCTCCTTCTCGAGGTCCTTGTTCGTGGCCGCGATGATGCGCGCCACGACGTGGATGTCGCGCGTTCCGCCGACGCGCCGGAAGACCTTCTCCTCGAGGAAGCGCAGCAGCTTGCCCTGGAGCACGAGCGACATGTCGCCGATCTCGTCGAGGAACACCGTGCCGCCGTCGGCGAGCTCGAACAGGCCCTTCTTCTGCACCTTGGCGTCGGTGAAGGCGCCCCGCTCGTGGCCGAAAAGCTCGGATTCCAGCAGGCTTTCGGGCAGCGCCGTGCAGGTGATGTTCTGGAACGGGCGCTCGCGCGCGGCGCCTTCGACGTGCAGCGCGCGAGCGATCAGCCCCTTGCCGACGCCGCTCTCCCCGAGCAGCAGAATCGTGCTCGCCTCGCTCGAGGCGACGCGTTGCACCATGCGCACCACGTCGCGCATGGCGCTGCTCGGGCCGAGCACATTCGGCAGGCCGTACTCGCGTTGACCGCGCTCGCGAACCTGGGCCAGCTCTTCGCGCAGGTGCGCCGCTTCCGTCGCGCGCCGCAGGGCCCGCAGCACGTCGTCGACCTCGAAAGGCTTGGTCAGGTAGTCGTAGGCGCCTTCCTTCATCGCCTCGACCGCGCCGTCGATGCTCGCGTGCGCGGTCAGCATCACGACCGGCAGGCGCGGCAGAGCCTTTTTCAGCTCGCGCAGCACCTCGACACCCGTTCGGTCCGGCAGGCGGTGGTCGAGCAGCACGAGGTCGGGCAGGTCGCGCATCGCCGACTCGAGCGCCGCGGCGGCGGTCGGAGCTTCGTCGACGAGGTAGCCGGCGCGTTCGAGTTCCTGACGGAGACTCCAACGGACGAGTTCCTCGTCGTCGACCACCAGGACTCGCGGGGGCATGGGGTTCATGGGCGCGTCCGCTCGAGGAACTTCTCGCGGCCGTGCGGGGAATCGCGCGGCTTGGCGTGGGTTCCAGGGGCACTGGACGTGGCTCCGATGATGCCCGCGCGCTCTCCGAGCCGCCGTTCGTAACAGTGCGCAGCGCGGACGTGAAAAAGCTCGCGTAGCCTCCCCGGACATGTCGGTATTCGAAACGCCTTCAGCGAGTGAGTCCGCCGGTGAGAGGCCGCCGTCGAGCGTCGAACTCGATCCGTCGGGCGCTCGGGCCGCCGAGGTCGAGCGTCTCGTGCGCGCGCGTTCGTTCGAGTTGATCTCGGCCTTGGCGTCGAAGCTCGCGCACGAGATCAAGAACCCACTCGCGGGCATCTACGGCGCCGCGAACGTGCTCGCGCACAACATGTCGGGCGAGGATCCGCGGCGCGAGGTGCTCGAGGGCATTCGACGCGAAGTGCTGCGGCTCGACGAAGTCGTGATGGAGCTCGTCGATTTCGCGCGACCGCCTTCGGTGCGCGAGAGCCCGACGCCGCTTCGCAACTTCGTCGACGACGTCGCCGCTCCGTTTCGCGCGCGCCTCGCGAGCCGCGGCGTGACGGTCGAGACCTGCATCGACGAACGCCTGACGGTGGCGCTCGACTCGCGGCTCATGGCGCAAGCACTGCGCAACCTGCTCTCCAACGCGAGCCAGGCGCTCGCTGGCGACACCGGGTGGATCCGCATCGAGGCGCACACCACTCCCGAGCATGTGGAGTTGAGCGTGCTCGACAGCGGCGCGGGGTTCGAGCCCGACGCGCTACCCCATGTGTTCGAACCCTTCTTCTCGACGCGCAGCCGCGGCGTCGGGCTCGGGCTCACGATCGTGCGTCAGAACCTCGAAGCCCACGGCGGGACGGCGCGCGCGCAGAACGGATCGCACGGCGGCGCGTGCGTGTGCGTCAGCCTGCCGCTGCCGAACCCGAGCTCGGGGCTGCCGAGCTCGAGCTCGCCACTCGCGAGATAGCGCGGTCTCGAATCGTTGCGCTCGTCGCGCTCGCCGCGGGCGTCAGCGCTGCCGAGTCGGCGGCTGGAACGGCCGGTTCGCACCGTCGCACAGCGGGCATTCCTTCATCCGCGCGTACGAGCCGCCGAGGCCCCCGCTCTGATAGTCCGCGAGCAGCGCCATGCCCTTCTTGCGCCGCCGCTCCATCTCGAGCTTCCACTCCGCGCGCTCCTCGGGAGTGAGGCGCAGAAGGCCCATGCGGCGCTCCACCCAACGCCCCACGAGCTGCATCAACGCTTGCTGGCGTGCCGAGAACTCGCCCGTCGTCAGCGCGTCGAGCGTCGCCGGGTCGAGCCCCGGACCGAAGTCCTGGGATCCCTTGATCCACTCGAAGTGCGGCCGCGCGCGGTAAGTCAGGAACGCGCGGTAGGCCGGCATGCAGACCGGACAAGCCCACACGAAGTTGGCGGGGTAGCCGTGCTCGGGGTCCTTGACGGTGATCGCGTCGACCGCCTCGTTCGAGACGCCGTCGACGTACAGCCCCTCGAGCACCGCGGCGAAGAGCTCGTACTCGAAATCGGTCGTCTCGCGCGCGGCGACTTGCGGCTCCGCGGGCGCGGGTGCGCAGCGCGAGCCCCCGACAGTCGACACACCGACGGCTGACACACCGACACTCGACGCGCCGACGATCGACGCCAACACCGCCGCGGCCGCCGACAAAGCATGGATTCGCTGCACGGAAGCACCTCCGAAGTCCGAGTTTGGAACCTTCGCTCCGAACCGCCGCAGCGGTGGTTCGCGCACGAAGTCCGCGAGAACGCCGCGCTCCGCGCCAAACTTGGCGACTTCGTCGGATCCAAGCCGAGTCGAACGCCTCGAGCTAGTTCGAGCGCTCGGCGATGTCCGCCGGCCGGCCGCGATCGGAGCCGGAAATCGTGCGCAAGCTGCGGCTCCGCACGACGCGGCGGCCGTGGGGATCTCGCCGCAGCCACTGCGCGAGCGCGTAGAACGCCGCGAGAGGCGCGAAGTACGCGAGCCCGACGAGCCAGCCGAACAGCAGCACGAACCTGCCGGGGTCCAAGCTCTCGGTCCGCACGCCGACCACGTTTGCATCGCTCGAACCGGCGTCCACCGCGACGTGGAACCAGGCCGCGCCGTTGAGGAACAACCAACCGAACACGGCGGCGAGAACGACCGCGTTCCTCCACGACATCCACGTCGGGTCGAGCGCCCGCACGGTCAACACGGCGGGCGCGAGGGCGACGAAGCCCGCGACGCACGCCCAGTAGAGGAGGTTTTCCAAATAGCGCCCGCCAGCAGGGCGCCGCCACCCTACAGCATTGGGAGGCGCGCTGTCGGTGAATCGCCCGGGGCCGCGGAACCGGATGCAACTTCCCGCGCCCGCGCGTGTACAGGGCCGCGCAAAGGAGCTCGAACGGTGCAAGCCCAGTCCGACGAATGGCCCGAAGTCTTCCGCGGCGCGCCGTCGATGGCGTCGCTCGTGCAGGCCCGGCTCTCGGAGGAAGGCATCCGAGCCTTCCTGCCGGATGCGAACCTCCGCCTGCTCGACCCCGTCGCCACGGGAGGCAACGTGTTCGAGCTGCGCGTGCTGGTCGACCGCACTCAACTCGCCCGCGCGCGAGAGATCCTCGAGAGCGACGCGCGCGACAGGCCGCCCGAGCTCGCGAACCTCGCCGAAGACTTCGTCGATCCCGAGGTGCGCGAGGTCGAGCGCCTCGGCGAGCGCATCGTCAACGGCGCCGCGCTCTTCTACCTCGCGCCGCTGGCCCTCTACTTCGCGTTCCGCTACTTCCC
>CALFYL010000044.1 GCA_937952135.1 uncultured Planctomycetia bacterium | reverse complement strand
CGCGCGGAGCTCCGACGAGATCGCGCGTGCCCGCCGGTGCATCCACGAACGCCGCATCGATGCACGGGCTGCCCCAGCGCAACCGGAAGTCGCCGTCGAGCCCGTCGCGGAAGCCCGGATCGCCCGAGAAGCAACCGTTGATCCCGTCGAAGCTTCCGTCGCCGATCAGCGAGCGGGTCGCGTGGATGGTCGGGTTGGCGAAGAAGGGGTCCGACAACGGTCCGTCGGTCACCAGGATGCACGAGTCGAAACTCCAGTCGATGGTTCCGGTGGCCGCTTGGCCAAAGGCGACGAACGATCCGGAGCTGGCCACGGTGCAGCGAAGGAAGGTCGCCTCGATCGCCCCGAACACGTTGCTGCAATTGAGCGGCTCGGCGCTGTACGTGATCGCGGTGTCGACGCAAGCCACACGCATCGTCTGAGCCACACCGGCGCTCAGACTGATGGCGGGGCTGCCAAGCCCGTCGAACACGCAACGCTCGAAGCGCGCGTCGACATCGCCGCCGAGGAACACGCCGAGCCCGCCCGTTTCGCGGAAGCTGCACTCGCTCGCGCGCAGCTTGATTCCAGGTGCGGCCGAGCCCTGTGCGACCACGCAGTGGGAACCGCTCGCCGGATCGGCGGTTCCGATCTCCACGCGTTCGAGGGTCGGCTCGCACATTCCGCCTTGGCCGCGGATCACGAGTCCGTCGAAGGCCATGCGTTCGACGCGCAGGTCGACGAACGTCGGGCTCACTTCGCCCGCTTCTGCGACGAGCTCGATGCCCTGCGCCGCGCGCCGCAACTCGAGGTGCTCCATGCGCGTGTCGGGGCCGAACTGCAGCGGCTGGGCCGCCGTCGACTCGAGGCGGAAGAGCAGCGAGTTGGCCGCGTTGTTCGCGGTGACGATCGGGCGCGGCTCGCCCGGCGCGCCGATGAGCTGGTGCCCGGGCTTCAGCGCGATGGGGAACACTTCTCCGATCCCCGGACCGTAGGTGCCGGCCGCAATGAAGATGCGTTCCGAGCCCGCGGGCACTTGGGCGACGGCGTGGCCGATCGTGAGCCAGGCGGTAGCCGGGCTCGTGCCGTCGTTGCTGTTGCTGCCGTTGACGGCGTCGACGTACCAGTCGCTGGCGGAAGCGTTGCCCGCGAGCAGCGAGACGATCGAAAGGGAAAGGGTCCGATGCAGGAGTCGAGTCTTCACGAAGGTCCTCGGATGGAAGAAGGTTTGCGCCGACCACTGTCAGCGCAGCGCTGCGCGACCGACCCGTTCCGCCACTCTGGGTCGCACCGCTGCCAGCCGAGTATCCTCCGCTCGCGGGCCAGTTACCGCGGCCGTCGCGGCAACCTGCTCCAACCACGACGCCTCAGCGTCGGCTCACACGTTGTGCAGCATCGAATGCAGCCGCAGCAGCGTCGCGCGATCGGCGTCGAGCTCCAGCGAGGGATAGGCCTCGCTGAATTGGGCCCAACGAAAGGCCGCCCAGCGATCCGAAAGCCGCAGCTCGCCCTGCTGGGGAAGAGTTCGAAAACCGAACGCCCACTCGATGATTTCTTCGTCGCCGACGATCCAGCGACCGGGCAGGTGGAGGTCGAGCAGGTCCATCGGCCGGGACAGACCGATGTCGTCCATCACCTCGCGCCGGATCGCGCTGTCGAGCTGCTCGCCGAAGCCGATCGGACCTTGGATCGGACCCCAGAAGCTCTCGTGGCCGACGCTCCGCAGCAGCAGGTAGTCTGGTGCGCTCTCGCGGTAGCGATAGACGAAGACCTTCACACGGTGGACGAGATCGACCATGGCTGAGCAACGGGTTTTGGAGCGACCCCGACGGGGCTCGGGGGCTCCGGTCGGGCATCTCCTCCCTCTCGGCAGCCGATTGCATCGGCTCGAGCGATCCTAGCACTGTGGTCAAGTTGCGAATTCCATCCGTCCGCGGGCCCGCGGCCTGAGCTCCACGTGACTTCGCCGCGTCTCGCCGCCGTCTCCGCGCGCCTCGACGCGCTCGTCGATTGGGAACGCCGCCAGCGCGCCGCGATGCGCGTGTCGACCGACCCCGCGCGCGCGCTGCTCGAGCGCCTCGGCTCGCCCGAGCGCGGCCTGCGCGTCGTGCACGTCACGGGCAGCAAGGGCAAGGGCTCGACTTCGTCGCTCGTCGCCGCCGGCCTGCGCGCCGCCGGCCTGCGCGTCGGGCGCTACGCGTCGCCGCACGTCGAGCGGCTCAACGAACGCGTCGCGATCGACGGGCGCGAGATCGAGGACGACTCGCTCGCCGAAGGACTCGAACGAGCGCTCGCGGCGCGCGAGCAGGTCGTCGCCGCCGACCCGCGGATCGATCCGACGTGGTTCGATGTCGTGACCGCGGCCGCGCTGTGGTGCTTCGGCGAAGCACGCGTCGAATGGCTCGTAGCCGAAGTCGGCCTCGGCGGCCGGCTCGATTCGACGAACGTGCTGCGCGGCGAAGTCTGCGCGATCACGAACGTCGAGCTCGAACACACCCAAGTGCTCGGCGACACGCGCGCGAAGATCGCGAGCGAGAAGGCCGGCATCCTGAAACGCGGCTCGACCCTCGTGACCTCGCTGGCCGAGGGCGACGAAGCCGGGGCCGTGGTCGCCGCGCGCGCACGCGAGCTCGAGTGCCGCGTGGTCCGGCCGAGCTGGGCCGGGGCTGCGCCGCCGACTTCGATCGCGCGCGCGAACCGCGACCTGGCCGAGCTCGTGCTCGACGAGCTCGGCCGCCGAGGCGTGCGCACGGCGACGGGAACACCCGTCGGCGCCGCGCTGCTCAGCGACGAAATCGCCGCCGCCGCCCGCCTGCCCGCCCGCTGCGAGCGCTTCACGATCGGGGGCCGCGCCGTGGTCCTGGACGGCGCCCACACGCCCGGAAGCGTCGCCGCGCTGCTCCGGGAGCTCGAAAACGACCCCCTCCTGGCCGCAAAACCGCTGGTGGCGGTCGTGGGTCTCGCCCGTGACAAGGACCTTCCCGCGATCCTCAAGACCGTCGCCGCGCGGGCCGAAAGAGTGCTTTGCACGTCCGTGGGCTCCGCGCTTCACCGCACCGCCGAGGAACTCGGGGCCGCGATGGAGGCCAGCGGGGCGAGGTACGAGGTCCTCGTACCGCCGCGGGCGGCCGTCGATCGGGCGATCGAGCTTGCAACCGCCGGCTGGGTCCTGGTCGTCGGTTCGCTCCACCTCGCCGGCGCCGTACGACCTCACCTGAAGCAGCTCCACAAGCCGGCATGATCACGATCGTCTCCGACCTGTTCTTGACCGATTCGTTCCTCATCAAGGGCGAGGTCGAGCGCAAGTACGCGCGCCTGTCGACCCTGCTCGACGAGCACCGGCGCTACTTCATCAAGATCCGCAACGCGACGCTCGTGGACCTCAACACGTGCGACCGGATCCAGACGCCGCTCCTGCACGTGAACATGGACGAGATCCTGCTCGCCCACGAGTTCCTCGACCAGGCGAGCGACCTCCAGCAGCAGCAGCTGTTCCGGGACCAGAAGACCAACAAGGTGCGCGTGTTCTTCACGGGCCACCTGAACGTCGAGGTGGGCGGCGAGTGCCGGCCCGGCGCCTACGAGTGCGACGACCGCATGACGCGGCGCTTCTTCGTGCTCAAGAACCCGTCGCTGCGCGGCTTCAACGCGAAGGAGGACTCGGACCTCAAGCTGCTCGCGAAGATGCCGTACGTGATCGTCAACAAGACGCGCCTGTCGTACATCTACGACTTCAACGACTGAGAGCGCGCGCGCCGCGGCTCTACGTGCGTTGCACGAGCCGCGCGCCGAGCGCGACGGCTTCCGCGGCGCTCGAAGCGGATCCATCGGCGCCGAGGGCCTTCCACAGGTTCGGCGCGAGCTCGAACGGCCGGCCGCCGAAGATCACCGGGGTCGCCTGCGTGCGCACGTCGGCACGCAGCATTTTGACGAGCTCCGCGGCGCTTCGCAGCTGCGTGACGAGCGTCGCGCCGACGGCGAGGAGCTGCACCTCGAACTCCGCCGCCGCCATCACGACTTCGGCGGGCGGCGTGCTCGCGCCGAGGTAGACCGGCGACCAGCCCGCCATTTCGAAGTGGTTGGCGACCACGCGCAGGCCGATGTCGTGCATGTCGCCGTCGACGCTGGTGACCAGCACGCGCCTTCCGTTCGACGGCGAGGAAGGCAGGCGCGCGTGGAGCCGCGTGAGCACGGCTTCCGTCGTGCGCGAGACGAGGTGCTCTTCCACGACCGACATCTGCGAGCGGTGCCACATCGTGCCCAACTCGGCCTGCACGCGGGCGAGCACGCTGCACGAGAGCTCGTCGAGGGTCATTCCGTCGTCGAGCGCCGCCAGCGCCATGCGGATCGCGTCCTCGCGCCGGCCTTCGAGCGCCGCCATCAAGTACTCACGCGCGAGCGCCGTGGTCGCGTCGCTTCCCGCCAGGAGGCCCGCTCCGTTCGCGAGCGGCCGATCGAGCGACGCCTGCGCGCCTTCGACGAGCTTCACGACTTCGCCCGCGACTTTCGCCGGCAGGCTCTCGCGCAACTCGTCGCGCACGCACTCCAGGCTCGCCGCCAACGAAGCGACGCTCAGGCCGTGCGACTCGAACGCGACCCGCAGCCAGGCAACCTGGCTCGTGAACAGCTCGGGCGCGTCGAAGGCCAGCGCGGCGGACAGGTGCTGGAGCAAGTTGTCGAAGTGCCCGAGCCAACTGCTCGTGCTCGACGAGTTCGGCACGCCCGCGAGCGCGGGCCGCGTCTCGCCCATGCGCCAAGTGCAGTTGCTCGCCCACGCGCGCCGCGACGCGTCGATCAGGCTCGACGCGAACGCTCCAACGTCGGTCGCCATTCGAGGCATCCTAGCTTCCAGCCTCCACCGCGACGGCCGGGCCTTCGGCCGAAGTTCGAGTGGGGCCCGAGTGCGTCCGACCTGGCCCCCCAGCTCGCCGGCTCGCGGAGGTTGGCCCCCTCGCTCGAGCGGCGCCGGATGGCCGGCGTGTCATGCCGCGGCCGCGGCGGAGCGCCTCGCCGAGGCCGATTTCGCACCCGCGTCTAGCATGTTCGCATGCCCCGCCTCGCTCGCGTTCTCACGTCCGGCTCGCTCCGCCTCGCCGCAACCTGCTCCGCCGCCGCCGTGCTGGCGTCGAGCGCCGTCGCCAGCGCTGTCCTACAGGGTTCCGAATTCGCGCTGCGCTTCTACGGCGTGGATGCCGGTCAGTCCGACCGCATTCGGATCCAGATCGACGACGACGAGGACCGCGCCAACGTGTCGGAGCCGGTCGACCTCGGCGCGTCGTCGTTCACGGTCGAGTTCTGGGTGCGCGGAACCGTCGCGGACAACCCGACGCTGCATTCGGGCGGCGATGTCGAGCTGCTGGACGAGAGTTGGATCGCCGGCAACCACGTGGTCGACCGCGACGTCGCCGGGGCGACCGGGCGTCGATGGGGGATCTCGATCGCCGGAGGTTTCGTGCGCTTCGGCACCGGCAGGGGAGAGGGCGACGTCGATCCCGAGCACACGCTCGAAGGCAACGTGAACGTGCTCGACGGCGCCTGGCACCACGTGGCGTGCGTGCGCGACAAGTCGAGCGGCGTGAAGAGCGTGTACGTCGACGGCGAGCTCGACTTCGCGAGCTTGCCCGGCCGTTCGACGAGCAACATCAGCTTCCCCAACCCCGGCGCTCCGGGTCAGGGATCTCCGTGGGGGCACTGGCTGTTCCTTGCGGCGCGCAAGCACAACGGACCGGGCGGCGGCTCGTTCGCGGGGTATCTCGACGAACTGCGGCTGTGGCGCGTGGCCCGCAGCGCGGCGGAGATCGCGGCGACGTACTCGAAGGTGATCGACTACGACTCGCAGGACCTCGTCGGTTACTACCGCTTCGAGGAAGGCCTCGGAACGCTCGTGAACGATTCCAGCGTGGCGGAGTCGCGCGCCGGATTCCTCTCGGCGGGCGTGCCCGGCGAAGGCGAGTGGGTTTCGCGGCTCTCCGACCCCGGGAACGTCGCGCCCGTGACCGAGTCGACGCTGCCCAACGGCTTCGCGCGAACTCTGCTCGCGTCCGCGCTCGTCGAACCCACGGTGCTCGTGTGCGCGGCGGACGGGCGCGTGTTCATCGGCGAACGCGGCGGCGCGATCCGCGTCTACGACGGCGGGTTGTTGCCGCAACCGCTGCTGCAACTGGACACCGACACGCTCGAAGGCGAGCGCGGGCTCGTCGGGCTCGCGCTCGACCCGCAGTTCGATTCGAACGGCTGGATCTACGCGCACTTCACGACGCCCGAGCCGCGCCAACGCGTCTCGCGCTTCACCGTTGCGGGGAATCAAGCCGATCCGCAGAGCGAGTTCGTCGTCTGGCAGAACCCCTCGATCGCGGCGACCTTCCACCACGGCGGCGGAATGGTCTTCGGCGCGGACCAGAGGCTCTACATCGCGACCGGCGATCAGTTCGTTCCGGCGCATTCGCAAGACCTCTCGAACCAGCACGGGAAGTTGCTGCGGCTGGAGTCCGACGGCTCGATTCCGTCCGACAATCCGCTGATCGGCACGCCCGGCGCCGATCCGGCCGTGTGGGCCTGGGGACTGCGCAATCCGTTTCGGCTGGCGCTCGATCCACTGACCGGCGCGCTGTGGATCGGCGACGTCGGCGGCAACGACACGCAGGCTTGGGAAGAGCTGAACCTCGCGGCGCCGGCCGTGAACTACGGCTGGCCCGATCAAGAGGGCGCCGAGTGTTCGATCGTCGACTGCGGGTCGATGACGCCCGCCTTCTGGGGCTATCGACACGACGATCCGGCGTTCGCGCCCGACGCGAGCCAGGCGTGCGTGATCCTGGGCGCGGTGTACCGCGGCTCGACGTTCCCCGCGGCGTATCAGGGCAACATCTTCGTCGCCGACTACGCCAACCGCTGGATCCGGCGGGTCGTGCTCGATGGGCAGGGTGCGGTCGCGTCGTCGCCGGTCTTCATGGCTGCGCCGCACGCGGGATCGATCGTGGACCTCGAGGTCGGCGCGGACGGCGCGCTGTACTACCTGACCATCGGCTACCAGCACAGCGGGGGCGTCGACATCGCTTCGCTGCAGCGCATCGACTACGTCGGCGCCGACAACCTCGCGCCTTCGCCGCACGCTCAAGCCGCGCCTCTCGCGGGTCCGGCGCCGCTCGCGGTGCAGTTCAGCAGCGCGGGCACGCTCGATCCCGACCAAGGGCCGAGTGCGCTCGAGTTGCTCTGGGATTTCGGCGACGGTTCGACCTCCGACGAGGCCGATCCGCTGCACGTCTACTCCGCGGACGGTCCCTACTCCGTGGTCCTGACCGCCGACGACGGAGAACTCTCGGTCGCCGCCGCCCCGCTCGAGGTCCGCGTCGGAAACGCGCCCACGGCGACGATCGAGACGCCCGCGCCGGGCTCGACCTTCTGTCCGGGCGCGGCGATCGCGTTCTCCGGCTCCGGCTTCGACCTCGACGACGGCGCGCTCGCGCCCGCGCAGCTCACTTGGCGGGTTTTCCTCGTGCACGAAACCCACCTGCACCCCGCGTACGGCCCGATCGCCGGCGCCGGGGGCAGCTTCGTCGTGCCGCTCGAGCCGCATGCGTTCGGCGCCGTCCACTATCGGATCCGACTCGAAGTTGCGGACTCGTCCGGCCTGACCGCGCTGCAGGAGCTGGACGTTCTGCCGCCGTTCCGCACCTACTGCACAGCGAGCACGTCGACCAACGGCTGCGAGGCGCGAATCGGCGCGAGCGGCGCGCCCAGTGCGAGCGCGCCCTCCGGGTTCTTCCTGCTCGGCGCGGGCATCGAAGGTCAGAAGAGCGCGCTCTTCTTCTACGGCGCCAGCGGAACGATCGCGGCGCCGTGGGGTTCGGGCGGGACGAGCTTCCGCTGCGTTCGCTCACCCGTTCAACGCACGACGTCGCTGAACTCCGGCGGAACCGCGGGCGGCTGCAACGGGGCGATCCAGCTCGACTGGAACAGCTACCGCGCCGCGCGCCCCAACGCGCTCGGAAGCCCCTTCGCGCCGGGCCAAACCCTGTGGGCGCAGGCCTGGTTCCGCGACCCTCCGGCGGTGAAGGGCACCAACATGTCGGACGCGCTCGAGTTCTCGCTTTGCCCGTGAAGCGCGCGCGCGACGGAATTCCGCCCCGGGCTCGTCGCGCCGCGCGCTGAACCCGCGCGGGAGTTTTTCGAGCGGAATTCGAGCCTATCTGCGACTCTTTGCGGCCTTCGCGGGCCAACGCTCACCGCGGGCGCGGGGCCCGTCGCGTCGAAGGCTCGACACCGCGGTTCTCCGTCCCTGCCTCGCCGAGACGCCTTGGAGCAGCTCCGCAATCCGTCCCCTCCGAAGTCGCCCGTGGAGGCGACCCCGGCGCACCGTGCCGACCACCGGCTCGTTCAGGAGGTGCTGCGAGGCGACCCCGAGGCTCGCGAGCGTCTCGCGGCGCGCTTGGGCTGCATCGGACGCATGCTGGGCGCCTGCAACCGCTCCGTGGGCGGCGGTCTGAACGACGAAGAGTTGCTCGACCTAGCGCAGGACACCGTTGCGAAGGTGCTCGCGAAGCTGCCGACCTACCTCGGCGCGGCGGCGCTGGAGTCCTGGGTGTTCGTGTTTTGCCGCGGCGAGCTGCTCAAGGCCCTCGCGCGCCGGCGGACCCACGCGGGCCTCCTCGACGACCCCGATGCGCAGTTCGCCGCCCCGGCGGCGCTCGAAGCCTGCTCCGAACGCCACGAGGACCTGCTCCGCTGCCTCGGGAAGCTACCCGCCGCCGATGCGCGCGTCGTGAACCTCAAGCACTTCGAGGAGCTGCCGTTCGCCGACATCTCGACGCGCGTCGGAGACGGACTGAGCGCCGTCAAGAGCCGCTACTACCGCGCCCTCGTGCAGCTCCGCGAGTGCCTCTCCCGAGCCGAACGAAAGCGTTCCGCATGAAGCCCGAAGACTCCGACTCGTTCTCGGCGCCCCAGGAGCGCGAGCTGCTCGTCCGCGCCCTGACCGACACGCCCTCGAGCGGACCGGCGCGCGCCGCGGAGGCCGCGCTCTCGCCCGCCTCCGCTCGCCGCCTGGAGGAACTCCGCGCCGTGCAGCGCCAGATCGATCTCGCGCGCGAGGCCGAGCGGCACGCGGCGCAAACCGAGACCACGGCCCTCGACGCGAAGGTCAGCGAGATGGCGCGTCGACAGCTCGCGGGACGGCGCTCCGAGGGGCCTCGTCCGCGAACGTGGAGAGCGTGGGCGCTCGTGGCGGCGTGCGTCGTCGCCGCTGCGACCGTGTGGCTGCTCCGCGGGTCGCCGCCGCCCGTCGATGTGCGGCTGCGCGGCGAGTCGACGCTGCAGGTCGAGCCGGAGTTTGCGTCGGTGGCCTGGAAGGGCGACGCAGGCAAGCTGTGGTTCCAGGTGCGCGTGTTCGACGCGGAAGGCCGCGAGCTCGAGCGCTCGACGCTGCTCAAGGCGAACGAGTGGCGTCCCGCGCGCGCCGCCCAGTACCCGGGCGTCGTCACGGTGAGGCTCTGGATCGTGAACAGCTTGCAGGAGGGGCAGGAGCGGGCCGCCGCGAGCGTCACGCGCTCCGGCGAGACGCGATGAAGCGGGTCGCGCTCGCGGTGCTGGCGCTCCTCGCATGGAAGGCGAGCGCGGTGTTCGCGCAAGAAGCCGAGCCGTCGGCGTCGACCGATCCAGCGACGCGCCAGCAACTCATGCAACGCGCGTGGGAGAGCAACCGGAGCGTGTTGTCGACGACGGACCTCGATTCGATTCCGCCCCACGTCGAGGTTCTCGAGGCCATCGCGGACCTCGCCGTCGACAACACCTGGACCGCGCGGCGCCAGGTCTACATCGCGACCGTCCTCCTCAACCGGCTGCACGTGCTGCACCTCGACGAGGCGGTGCTGGCGACACCGCGCGGACTCGAACTCCTCGAGCGCATCCGGCGCGCCACGGCGCGCACGACGAACACCGACCGCGGTTACCTCGACGTGCATTTCGCGGCGTTGCGGTCGCTGCTCGGAGACCCGGCCGGCGCGCTCGAGGAACTCGAGCCCTGGGTCGAAGTCGAGTCGATGCGCATCGAGGCCCTTCGCTCGCACCTCAACATCTGCTCGTCGACCCAGAACCTGCGCGCTGCGTGGCCGGCGTTCGCGCGCTTCGACGAGGAGATCGCCGCTGGGCGTTGTTCCGAGGAAGACCGCGCGCGCTACCTGGTCGCTCGCGCGGCGCTCCTGCTGGTGGCTGGATTCCTGGATGCGGCCGGCGAGGCCTTGGAGCAGGCGAAGCAGATCGAACTGGATCCCTGCTCGAGCGTCTACGACTGGCTCGACTCGAGTCTGCTGCACACCGAGGGCGACTGGCTGTTGTTGAGCGAACGCCTCGACGGCGCGGAGCAGCTCGGGCGGTGGTCGATGGCGGCCCACGAGGGCCAGCGGCGAGCGCGGGGGCAGGCCATCGCGGCGCTGGCGTGCGTGCGACGCGGCGGCGACTCGGAAGGCGAGGGCGTGCGTCTGCTGGAGGACGTGGCTGCGGGTGAGTTCGAGAAGATCAGCGCGCGCACGCGGACGGAGTTAGCGGTGCGGGCGCTGCAGGCCGGCGATCGCGAGAGTGCGCGCGCGTGGCTCGCGAAGTGCGAGGACTTGAACGAGCCGCAGGCGCACGAAGCGTCGCTCGTAGCGCGCGCGTGGCTCGGCATCGCCGACGTCGAGCACGGTCGGACGCCGGATCACAGTCTCGAGGCGTTGCGCGCGCGGCTCGACGAGCGCTGGGAGTGGACCCTCGCGCAGTGGGACTCGACGCCGGCCGAGTTCGGCGGCAGCGCGTTTCTGCAGATGACGTACCGGCGCGACCTGGCCGCGGCGCTGTGCGGGCTCGAACTGGCCTTGCAGCCCGGCGAACTCGGCGTGGAACGCTGTCTCGATCGACTCCTCGCCGCGGAGGTTCGCGGCTCGACGGCGCGCCGACTGAAGCTCTCTCCGCGCTCCTTCGCGGAGCTGCGCGCTTCCACGCTTCCCGAGGGCGGTGCGATGCTCGTCTATCTCCCCGCGCCGACGCGCTCGTTCGCGTTCGTCGTCACGCGCGAGCGGATGTTCGCGGAAGTCCTACCTTCCGACACGCCGATGCGGTCCGCGATCGTCGCGTTCCGCGAAGCCGTCGCCATGCGCGGCGGCGCCGGGTGGGAGGCCGGGATCGCCGAACGCGCGGCGCCCCTGGTGTCGTGGTGCTTTCCCGCGCGAGTTCGCGAGGCGCTCGAGAGCGTCGACGAGTGGGTCATCGTCGGCCGCGACCTGCTCGCGGGTCTGCCGTTCGAGGCGCTGCCGTGGCCGGGAGAGAGCGGGTGGCTCGGCTGCGCGAAGGCCGTTTGGGATCCGCCGTCGTTGACGCTCGCGGAGCATTACAGGCTGCGAGGGCGAGACGCGTGCGCGAGCGAGCTCGTGCTGGCGGCCGGCGTCGGCGTCGCGGTGTCGGACGCGGAGCGCTTTGGCGTCGCCGAGCTGCCCCTGAGCGCGGCGGAGTTGGAACGCGTGGGCGAGGCCGTGGCGCCGGACGAGACGCTCGTGCTGCCGCGGGCGACGCGCGACGACTTGCTCCACGGCGAGCTCTCGCGCTCCCGCATGGCGGTCGTGTTCGCGCACGGCGTGCTCGACAGCTCGCGCGCGCCGCCGCATGGGATGCTGATGGCGAGCTCCGCGAACGACGCGAGCGGCGCGGTGTTCTTCGACGAGGTGCGCGCTTCGAGCGACGTGCTGTGGCTCGGCTCGTGCGGGCTCTACGGCGGCGGCTCGCGGCGCGGCGACGACGGCGGCCATCGCATGGCGAGCGCGTTCCTGCTCGCCGGCGCCCAGGCCGTGGTCACCAGCGCCGGCGATCTCGACCTCGCGGCGACGCGCGAAGGCGCCGCGGCCGCCCTCGAAGGCCTGGCGGCCGGCGAAACGCTGGCCCAAGCGACGCGCCGCGCGCGCCGCGCGATCGCCTCGAACCCGCGCTGGGCGCACCCCTACTACCACGCGCAACTGCTCGTCGTCGGGCTCGGCGACGAGCGCGTGCCGCTCGCTCCGCGCGCACCGCGCTGGCGGCTCGGCCTCGGAGCGGGCGTCGCGCTCGCGCTGGGCGTCGTACTCGCGCTGCGAACCCGCCGGCGCGCGGCGTGAATCCGCCCGCGCCGGCCACTGCCCGTTCGAAGCGCCGCAGCCGCGCGCGTTCTCAGTAGTTCTTCGCGAACAGCACGCGTTGCGCGCTCGGCTGGCCGGACTTGATGCACTTGCCCGGGCCGTCGTCGAGGCCTT
>CALFYL010000043.1 GCA_937952135.1 uncultured Planctomycetia bacterium | reverse complement strand
GCAACAGGGCGCGTTACGGCGGCTGGCACGCAGCAGAAGCAGCGCTCTATCTCTGCGGTCGGGCTCGCGCCGGTGACGGAGTGGTCCAGCGTCACCTCGCCCGCCAACGCCTAGCTGCCTCGGAGGGCGGTGGTAGCGTGGCGGCATGCAAGCGGGCCTTGTCGAGCCGAGCCGCTGCGCCACGACGCAGCCCGTGCGTACCCCGATGACGACGAGGTGCATCGTGCGTTGTTGCTCGCGGCGCGCGGTGCATGTTGCATTAACTGTGGTCGGCCGCCCGAGCTCACGGCCAGGGCCGCGACGGGGGCGGCGGGGTCGGGGACCAGCTACGGGACGGTGGGTTCGCGCCGCTCGTCGACCGAGTCGCGCGGGACTGCCCAACACTACCCCACCAAGTTCTCCTCCCTGGCCCCGCCCGCCCTCCACAACCGCCCGTTGTACGACACGTTCGCGACCACCTTCCCCGCGGCGTCGTGCTCCTTGGCCCCATGCAGGCTGCGCATCTGCCGGTACCACTCCGAGCTGGAGCGGATCCCGCTGACCCGAGCTCGCATCGCGCGCTGGATGTCCGCGAGCGTCTGGAAGGTCTCGATCCCGTCCCCGACGTCGGCCGTGTACGGCCGGAGCAAGGTAGTCTTCCGCCCAGCGCCCACTTCCGCCAATACGAGGATCTGCGTTCCCAGCGTTGCCGGTGAGAGGCAATCCGACGACAGCGGGCGGCGAACCGCTCCAGGTGTGCAGCCGAGGGAGCGGTGACATGAATCTCCCGGTCTCCCTCTCCACTCCTAACCCTTGGCGTGCGCGCGCACTACGTCAACCCGCCTATCGGCTGCCGGATTCTCTGAGCCACTTCTTGGCTGCCGCAGCCGAAGCGCAGGAGAGGGCCACGACTGAAGACCCCGCCGGTGGAGCGGCACGATGCGCTCCCCGTCCTATCCCTCTGTTTCTCTCTCTCTTGGAGTGCGCCATGGGCTATGCAGTTTCACAGTCATCAGAGCCGTTCCGTGACGACGCACGGTCACCCTCCTGGAACAGGCGTCGTTGAGCACCGAGAGTCGACTCTGTTGATCTCAGTGCCTCTCAGCGCTCATTCGTGGCGATCTGCCGGAATCGTCGTGGTGTTCGCGCTGCTCCTGCAGGAGTTTGGAGATGCCATTCGCGGCGGCGGATGGGCCTGGAAGCTCTTCGCGCTCGCTGCTGTCGCGCTGACTCTTGGTGCGATCGTGGCCTTGAAGGTTCTTCGTGTACCGCGTGCCCCCAGCCGCGACTAGCGAGCGAGAGGGGCAGTCAAGGTGAACCGTCGCGTTCGACGAGACGCGTCGGTTCACTACGGCTGCAGTCGTCGCAGCCCGCGGGGCGTGTTGCCACAACTGTGGCGGCACCACCCAGGTCGCCGAGGAGTACGGCTACGCGAGCCTGCCGCTGTGCGTGATCGACTCGGTGTTCTCGATCGGCGTGCGGTACGAGAGCGTGCGCAACGTGATCGAGCGCTACTGCCGGCGGTTCGGGCTGCCGAAGCAGGCGCAGAAGGGAACGGCGCCGCCTCGCCACCAGCAGGAGTCGATCACCGCCTTCCTGGCCCGCGTGGTCCCGATCAACGCCGACCGGCTCGCGACCGAAGTGTTCGGCAACCGCCAGCGCACCTCGACCCACAACGGCATCCTCAAGGCGGGCGCGGTCGTCCAGTTCGCCGGCGTACTCGCCCAGCATCGAGTCGAGCACTTGCAGGACGTGCTGGAGGCGCGTGACCTCACGGCGGTCGAGCGCGACGTGCGCCGGATCCCAGGGCAGTCTTCCGGCCTCTCGTGGCGCTACTTCCTGATGCTCGCCGGTCGCGAGGACCTCGTGAAGCCGGATCGGATGATCTTCCGCTTCCTGGAGCGCGTCGTTGGCAGACCGGTTGGTCCCGACGAGGCGCAGGCCATGCTCACCGCCGCGGCGCGCGAGCTCGACCGCGAGTTCCCCGGCATCAAGCCGCGCACGCTCGACAACCTGATCTGGAGGCAGGAGCGGGAGCGGTAGGTTGATGGCCATGCCCAACGAGCCCACCGACGTACCGCTGCGGCACATGAACGTCTTCGTGCCGTACGAGCGCCGGCCGCACACCCATGAGGACAACCTCACCCGCGCGTTCCTGCTCGTGCTGCGCGGCGTGCCAGTTGCGCACGCGGCTTGGCTCGACCTCGTGGACCAGGCGCACCGAGCAAACGGGGGTTCCGGCGTGCCGCGGTTGCACGCACTGGCGACGCCCCGGATCGCGACGCAGACAGCCGCAGTCCCTGACGGGGTCCGTCGAATCATCTCGCTCGTGCAATCGGACGAGACGTTCGTCGACGGCACAGACGCGGAGGTCTCGGCACGCCGCCAAGTTCTCGACGGCGTCGTCTCCTACGACGAATTCGCGCTCGTAATCGAGAACAAGCCCTCCCACCGGAACATCCGCGCCGAGCAGCTGCGGGTGAACGTGCCGGAGGGCGTGAAGCACGACGCAAAGGTGGCCGGCATCGCGTGGCGCGACATCGTGCTGGCATGGGGCCGGTTGCTTGAAGCAGGCCACCTCGGTCCGGCGGAAGCGGTCCTGCTTGGCGACTTCCTCGACTACGTCGAGACGTTCTTCCCCAAGCTCCGGCCGTTCTCCAAGGTCGGGCTGTGCGGCACTGACCTCGACCGGCTGGAGCGTCGTTGCACCGAGCTGCTCAAGTCGATCGCGCCCGAGGCCCACCGCCACCACCGCGGCTGGGGACCGACCCTGCGACTTGACGCTGGTCAGTGCGCGCTGATGGCTGGGTTCTTTCCGAGGTCACGCGGTGCCGAGATGGATCTCGTCGTCGAGTACGACCCCGGCGACACGACGGCGCAGGCGAAGCTTCTGTACGGCCGCGCGGACGCAAAGTCCGTCTTCGGGCTGCGTCAGCGTGGATGGCTACTCACGCCCAACTTCCACCTCGCGCATATGACGACCAACCTCGTCTACACCACAGTGCGGCTGACGGTAGAGGCGTACTGGGAGCTGTGCGCGGGCGCGCCGAGCTGGCTCCGCGTTTGGCGACGCGGCGAGCACGAGCAGTTGTTCGAACTGTTGCTCGCGAAGAAGTTGGCCACGGCCGCGGATCGCAAGGAGTTCGACCGCCACCTCACCAGTACGACCCGCGACAAGATCAACGTGTGCCCCGGCCTCATCGTCCAGTGGCGCATGCCGGTCGGCGAAGCCGCGCTGCTCGACGCGCGCGGCCAACTCGAAGCGCGTGTGCGAGCGGCGCTCTTGGAGGGCGCGGTAGCACTTGGGCTGCGGCTGCCGATTGGGTAAGCGACCGCAACTCGTGCGTGTCGCTCGGCCGCCACAGCCGTCCGTTGTACGACAAGTTCGCGACCACCTTCCCCGCCGCGTCGCGCACCTTCGCACCGTGCCGGCTGCTCATCTGGTGGTACCCCTCGGCGTACCTCCATCTTGCGGTCGATGACAACCACCACCGGGCGAAGTCATCCGCTTGGATGTCTTGTCTCTGGCGCGGCCTCGGGCGCGGCCGACGGATGCGCTACGATCCGCTCGCTGGTCGGCGCCGCATCGCCGCACGCAGTTCGCCGCATTGAAGTACTGCGGATTCCTCAGCTACAGCCACCGCGATGCCCGCGTGGCCAAGCGGCTGCACCGCGCTCTCGAGCGCTATAGGCTTCCGAAGGAGGTCGCTGGCGGCAGACCGGATCGGCGACTCGGCCGTTTCTTTCGCGACCAGGACGAACTCCCCGGCGCAACTCGACTCGGAGCGGCATTGGAGGGCGCGCTCGCGGACTCCCAGTCGCTGATCGTGATCGCAAGTCCCGACGCGGCGCGATCCGAGTGGGTGAACGCCGAAGTTCGCTACTTCCAACGCCGCGAGGGCGCACGCGTCCTTGCGTTCATCGTCCGCGGACGCCCGGACGCGGACGACCCCGAGGAACAGTGCTTTCCACCGGCGCTGCGTTTCGAGCACGACGAGCACGGGCGAGCGCTCGCGCGGCGCGCAGACCCGCCCCTCGCGCCGGAGTTGGCAAAGGAAGGTTTCGAGCACGCCTTCGTACGCCTCGTCGCAGGTCTGGTCGGCGCGTCGTTCGACGACCTGTGGCAGCGCGAAAAGCGTCGTCAGAGGAGGCGCAGAGCGCTCGTCGCGAGCGCCGCCAGCGCAGTGACGCTCGGAGCGCTCGCCAGCACGGCTCGAATCGTCGCGCAGAGTGACAGCGCCGCGCTGCGCGCGCATTCGATCGAGCTGAGCACCGCGCGCTGGCAGCGCTTCCGAGAGGGGAGCGCGTTCGACGCGCCGTTGCGAGCCGCGCTGGGCGCCATCACGCTCGCCGGAGCTCGTCCGCGAGACCTCCTCGATCCGCGCCCGGACGAAGCGCCCGCACTCGACGCACTCCGCGTTTCGGGTCGAGCACTCCCGTGGCGGCGCGTTTTCGGCGAGCACCCCGACCTCTCGACGAGGAGCAACTTCCGCGACGACATCCCGGGCGCGTCCGCCTCGGCGCGCGTCGCGGTCCGCGCTGGCGTCGAAATGAGAGGCCTCGGATTCTCCGGCGACACCCGCAAACTCGCGCTGTGCGGCAACGGCGGAAACGTAGTCGTGATCGACTTGCAGTCGGGTGCGCGCTGCTACGAAGCGCAGCTTGATCGCGTCGACGTAGCGGCGCGGATCGCCCTCGACGAAGACGGCTCAACGGCGGTCGTGGCGACGAGCGGCTGTCTGCATGTCGTCAACGTCCTCGATCGCTCGGTGACGACGCTGCAGGCGCCCGAACTCGCATCGGTCCACGAGGTCCAGAAGACGCCCGCGGGGTGGCTTCTCGCCGCTCGTCTCCGCGACCGCACGGTCGTGTGCGAGTTCGACATCGGCGCGGCGCGCCTGGGAAACTCGACCGAGATCCCGGTGTTCACGCCCTACTTCGCCAACGCGCTCGCTCGTGGACCGCTGCGCTTCGTCGCCTACGACGAATTGCCGGGGCTGACGCCGGTTGACGACAACGGGCGCGTGGGCGAGAGCGTGAAATTCGACAACCTCGCGTTCGGAGTCGGCCAGGTGAAGGCGCTGGCGGTGGACGGCGCAGGAGATCTGGTCGCGCTGGGCGGCAACGGCAGCGGCGGAGGCGACCGCGCGGGCGTTCAGGTCGTCTCACTCGCGCGCAGGTGCGAAACCGCGCGTTTCGTAGGCCACACAGGCGAGGTCTACGCCCTCGACTTCATGCCGGGCGCGAACCTGATCGCCAGCTGCGGCTCCGACTTCAGCGTGCGTCTGTGGCGCAGCGACTCCGCACGCGAGGTCTTGCGCCTCGCGGGACACGTCGCGGAAGTCGGCGCGGCGCGCTTCAGCCCCGACGGGAGCCTGTTGGCGACCAGTTCTCCCGACGGAATGGTCCTGCTGTGGGACACCAGCTGCCTGCGCGGCGAACTCGCGGCGTGGAGCGCCCCGCAGTCGGTGCACTCGGCGTGGGAGTTTCCGTCGAGCGTGCTCACCGCGCAGGAACGAACCAACTTCGGCTCGCTCCACGGACGTCCGTGGGATCTGCGCGACTGGCGATCGCCGGACTCCGTCGCGGGGTGTGTCCAGTCCCTGCGAGCACTTGCCTTTCGCACGCTGCGTTGGAGCTGGCTCGACTACGCACAGCCCGACGCGAGTGGCGAGTAGTGGCGGCGCGAGCCGTGAGATTGATCTTCGCGGAAGCTGGATCTGCCGCAGCATGGGACTGGCGGCCTACCCCGCTGCCTCACGCCCGCGCCTCAGCTCGTTCCCGCCCTCGACCGCCCCGCGCAGGTCTTCGAGCCCCAGGTGCGTGTAGACCTTCGCGGTCATCTCCGGCGACGCATGCCCGAGCACCCGCTGCGCGACGACCAGCGGCACGCCACGGCGGGCCATTCGCGTCGCACCGGTGTGCCTGAGCGCATGGATGTCGACGACCCGCCCCAGCGCGTCGCGGCGCGCGATCCCGGCCCGATCGAGCACGCGATGCAGCAGCCGACGCCCGTTCGTCGTGTACTCGGCCCAGTCCGCGCCGTCGGGCGAGAGGAACACCCGATCCGCAGGCTGTGCGAGCCGCATGCGCACGCGCTGGTGGATGGCGCGCAGTGCGAGTAGTTCCTCGACCATGACGGCCGGCAGCGGGATGACCCGCGCGCGCCCTGACTTGGTCGTCGTAGCCCGCAGCGTGAGCGCCCGTTGGTCGGCATCGAGGTCGAGCCACGTCACCCGCGTCAGCTCGCCCCAGCGCGCCGCGGTCGTGAGCAGCGCGCGCCACAGCGGGGCCTGCGGGACGCGCTCGGGGCGCTGGCGTTGCGCGTGCATGGCCCCGCGGCCGTGCAGCTCGATCGTGCGCGCGGCGGAGAGGCGCGCGGCGCACTCGGCGTCGTCCTCGGCTGCGGCGGCGAGGAAGCGCTCGACCTCGTCCTCGCTCAACGCGCGCCGCACGCGCCGCTGGTGGCGCTCGCTCGTGGGCAGCGGCTTCAAGGTGCGCACGGGGTTCTCGGCGATGAGCTGCGCCCCCACCGCCCAGTTCAGCATCGACGCCAGCGCGCCCGTGTCGACGTTGACCGTGCGGTGGGCGACGCCCTGGGCCAGCCGATCGCGTTGGTAGCGCTGCACGTCGACCACGCGTAGGTCACGCACACGCGTCGCTTCGAGCGCAGCCAGCACGCGGGCGAGCGAGTCCGTGCGCGATCGCAGCTGCTTGGCCCCAACGCGCAGCGCGAGGTCGGCGAGGTACTGGTCGCGCAGGTCCGCGAGCGGCGTCGATTGGCCCTCGACCGAGCCGAGGCCCGCGAGCTCCAGGTCGCGTTGGCGAATCAGCTCGGCGCGCCTGCGTTCGGCCACCTGCTTGTCCGTGCTCAGCGCGATGCGCCGCCGCTTCCCGCGCCCGTCGGTGTAGGTCAGCACCCACTGGCCCGGCCCGTTGCCGCGCTGGACCTTGTCGAGCTTGCCCGGGCCAAGCGCGCGGCCGAGTCGCAGGGCGATCATCGCGCACCGTCCATGGCCGCGCGCAGCCGCTCGTCGCTCACGTCGAGGTACACCGCCGTCGATGCGATCGAGCGGTGCAGGAGCGCACGCTTCACGAGGAACAGGTCCCCCGTCGTGCGCAGCAGCCGCGTCGCGAACGTGTGCCGCAGCGAATGCACCGTGGCGTCGTGCGCGCCGATGCGGTCGAGCAGGTCGCAGATGCGCCGGCGCGCGTGGCGGTCGACGAGGCGCTCGCCCTGAGGCCCGCGGAACAGCGGTCCGCGCGTGAGGCGCTGGCGGCGCAGGTGCTCGGCGAACTGCTCGCGGATCTCGCGGCCGAGGAAGACGCGCTCGACTCGGTCGCGCTTGACGCGCCGCAGGGTGACCGCGCCCGTCGCGAGGTCGAGGTCTTCGACGTCAAGCGCCAGCGCGGACCCCAAGCGCATGCCGGTCGCGAGCAGCAGGCGCACGAGCAGTCGGTCGCGTCGCGCGGCCTCGCCTCGCACTGCGTCGAGCGCGGTCAGGAGCGCGTCCACTTGGGCGTCGCTGAGCGAGCGTGGCGGCGGCGGCGAGCAGATGGCTCGGCGGATCAAGCGCGCTGGGTTGATGCGCGTGTGGCCGGCGTCGTGCAGCCAGCCGAAGACCACGCGCAGGCTCGTGCGCACGGCGTTGACCGTCGAGGTCGAGCGCACGCCGCCTCGCCCGCTACGGCGCACGTCGTCATCGGCCAGGTACTCGGCGAGCAGCGCGGGCGTGATGGCGTCGAGGTCGGCGCTGTGGCCGCGGGCTGCGAGCCACGCATCGAGCGCGCCGACGTGGCGCTGGTAGTTCGCGATCGTGTGCGGCGAGCGGCCGTCGGCCCGCAGTTGCAGCACGAACACATCGAGGGCGTCGGACAGGCGCATGGCGGTGGGCGCGGACGCCAGCCCGATCGAGAGCGTCGACCGGGCCAGCGCGCCGCGCGCGTGTATCACGCCGCCGTTTCGGGAATGGACTCGCTTTGCGCGATCATCGCCTCGGCGACGTCGGCGGCCGCTTCGGCCTCGGGCTGCGAGACCTCCAGCACCAGCGCGCCGCGACGCTTGGCCTTCTTCGGCGTCTCGGGTTCGGGCGTCGTCGCGCCCGCCTCGCTCGTCGCCCCCGGAAGCACGTCCTTGCGCGCGTCGACGGGCGACTTCGCGATTAGCCCGCTCTGCTCGCCGAACGCCAGGCACAGCCGCAGCGTGCGGCGCGTCTTGAGGAAGCTCGGCTCGGCCTTGGGCTTGCCGCTCTTCTTCTTCATCACGCGCTCGCAGACGTTGAACTCCGCGATGCGCTCCGCGGTCAGGTCCGCGACCTTCGTGTCCGCGCCGAGTTCCGCCCGCGCCGTCGCGAGCTCCATGCGGTACGAGAAGACCGTCAGCACGGCCTGCTCTACAGAACACGAGGAAACGGCCGACTGTCCCGACCCTCAAAGCGGAAAGGTTTGGTGTGACACCACAGTGATTGCCAGCCGGCTGCTCACGCGCGGAACTACGGCAAAGCGGAAGAGGGTTCGTTACACTTCGCGGCCCAAACGACTCATCTATGCGCACAAGCACGATCAGTTGCCGACCTGCTCGCTAGCTCCGCTTCAAGACGCGGGCGAATATCCATTATCACGGCCTACCGAACAACCAGCCCATAGTCTGGAGTTGTGCGAATCACTGCCGGAAGTCGTAAAGCCGCCTTCCCTGGCAATGCGATTTCCACGAAGCAAGATTCCCCGGGCAGCGCGCTGGGAATCTCAATGGCAAATTCCCGCATTCCTTGGAATCGCAGATCTTTACTCAACGGCTTCTCACGACCATCATGAAGCAGCTGAAAGACACGAACAGAGTAAGCCCATGATCGTTCAAAACTCTTACTGACAATCCTGCCAGAAATCCAACCGGCACGCTCGAGCAGAAAGTCCTGTATACCGGGCGCAGCAATCAATAGCTCGTGACGAACATAACCCTGCCGCGAAGCGGCGACCAAGTACTTCCCTGAATTCGGTACGGACAACTCAAACGCGCCGTTCTCCTTGGAGAATGTTGAATACGGAACGCTCTCCGATCGGTCGCTCCGAAACGCCACAACAACGGCACGGGAGATGGGCGAACCACCAACTTCCCGAACGACACCGACAATTCTCTCTGGCTTCGCCAAACGCAATACGATTGGCTCCTCGAGAAACGCCTCTGTCATGGGTGAGACGACAACGCCCCGGTGTGCATGCGCAGCATATACTACAAAGTACGGATCTCCGCCACAGAGTGCAATTTCAAACCAACCTTCATCGTCCGAGCGTGTTACAAACTGGTCAGTTGGCCCCGACTGAGGCCTCATTACGTTTACGTCGACTCCTGCAGCACCTGCCCCATGTTCGTCAACAATCCGCCCTCTAAGCATGTTCGCAGTAGGCATTACCACTGTGACCGCTTCTTGGTTCGATGACGATGTGGGAAGCCCAACCCAAGCGTCGCAGTAGCCCGGAGCCGAAACGCGCAGCGATCGCGGCCTATCACCGCGCCACACAACCCGCGCACAACCATCGTCTCCAGCGCTGGATGTATGAGAGTCTCCGTCAATTCGGAGGATCGCTCTGGGGATCGCAGAGCCACTAGCGTTCATCACGCACACCGTGCACTCGGCCGTGCCACCTTGCACGATTAGATCGATACCATGCATCGCAGTCCAACTTGGGACCCCCGGCCGACCTGTCACTCTATAGTTGACGACGTACTCCCCGAGAATTTCGATTTCGCCGTACTCCAGTCGTACCACGCCGTTTGGACAGGCGGCCTCTAGGCTGTAGTTACCAAACCTGTCCGCCAACACTATCTTATCACTACCAGGGACTCGCACGAACCCTTTCCGCACAGGCAGTAGGTCTTGATATAGGATCCTACCAGACAGTCGTACCCGCTGACTACAGCAGTAAATTCGAACTTCTAGCGCACTGGCTCCACCGCCCCAAACTCCCTTCGTAACCCCGATGACCCTTGGATCATCCGAAGCCGACTGAATCGCAACATTGCATATTCTGTTCGTGGGCTTCAATCTAATTGTGCACTCAAAGTGACCGCTGACATCGGATTCTGTGTGAGCGAACTCGCCGCCGCACTCGGTAGCTACTAGCAGCGCAATACCGGGGACGGAATGCCCATTCTCGTCCTCCACCCGTCCGCGAACCCGCACAGGCACGGATTCGCGATCCACTCTTGCGTCTCCCTCCGTAGCCGTTCCATTAGATTCCTCGGTTGCCTCGTGCGACTCTCGATACGACGACGGCTCACCTTGGAGGTGGATTCTCTTGGTGTTAGGCGTGACAGTCGTACTAGGGGATGCAGAGCGCCCTGGATCAAGAAGTGGACGGCGAGAGTTTGCGATGTACAACGTGATGATGACCGCGGCTATGACGCTCGCGAGGCCTACCTGAACGGCCTTCATTGCAGCTCACACTCTCGGCTGCCTGCGACTGGGCTCTGCAGCGCCCCTGATACGAGATCGCGCATATCCCGCTATCACTCCTGCAGCAGCTCGACTAGCTGCGATTGCTCGGGCCACTTTCCAGCAATTACAACAATCAGGGAGTGCTCCGCTGCACCGCGGTGGACAGGGAACTGCGCCTCTCCAATGCAGCTCCAGTCGCCTTCCGAGCTGCGCCGCCATGGAACAACCACACTCCACGGTATCAGCTCTCCGCTTGAACTCCAACGCAGCTGAGTACTTGCCGGTTCGCTGGGCACCCGCGCCAACAAGGATAGCGCGTGGCGGGCAACGGCTCGATCGCTCGACAACCGCAACACGCTAGGCGCTACGTGGAGTCCGCTCGCAAGTTCCGCGATCAGCTCGTACGACAAGAGCACGTAGGAAGGCGTGGCGCGCTCCTGATCCGCTGACATCAAGAGGACCGAGACTGTCCCTTGGCTCGAACCGAATTCGGGCACTCTAGCACTAAGCTCGATAGCCACGCATCCACCGGGATTCACCGTTGTCGACTCCGCTGCTACTTCAATACAGTCACAAGACTTCGATACAACTTCAATCGCGGCTCCAATCGGGCCGGAATTGCATATTTCATATCGAAACACATATGCTTCTCCGCGATTCGGCGAGGAGCCCTCTTGGTGTGCCGATGGAGCAACATCAAATTGAGCGGACGTTCTGTGCACTCCACCGTGAGAACCAGCTGTTTCCTCTTTGGAGGAATGGTGCACGTTGCACTAACTGTGGTCGGCCGCCCAAGCTCACGGCCACGGTCGCGCCGGGGGCGGCGGGGTTGGGGACCAGTTGCCGGGCGGCGGGTATTTCGAGGGTGGGCGCTGCCAGAGGAAGATCTCGCGCAGCGTGAGCGGGCGTGTGGCGATGCCCGCCT